>JAGHYK010000052.1 GCA_017743695.1 Chloroflexota bacterium | reverse complement strand
GGCACACTACCAGGGCCACTGATCGTAAAACGTGTAGCGAGGGCGCGGGCGCCGCGGGGCAAAGATGCCGGCGGTCAGCAGGCCAAAGAGAAACCCGCCGATGTGCGCCCACCAGGCAATCCCGCTGGCCTGCGCACCAGCCAGGGAGAAAAGCCCGGAATAGAGCTGCGAGAGAAACCAGAATCCCAGATAGATAACAGCGGGAATTTCCGCAGTGGTGATGAAGAAGAAAAACGGGATCAGGCTGACAATGCGCGAATGCGGGAAAAGCAGCATATAAGCGCCCAAAACACCGGCAATGGCGCCGCTGGCGCCCACCATCGGCACGCGGCTGAAGGGCAGCAGGAAAGCCTGCAACAGCGCAGCCGCTACCCCACTGAGCAGATAGAAGAGTAGATAGCGCAAATGTCCCAGCCGATCCTCGACGTTATCGCCAAAGATGAACAGAATCCACATGTTGCTCAGCAGGTGGAACCAACCACCATGCAGGAACATGCTGCTGAAGATCGTGGGCCAGGCCCCGAACGGGTCAAGGAACAGGCGCGCCGGCACCAGCCCCCAGGCAAAGATGAAGCGATTGAGTGCGGCTGCCCTCAACGAGGACTCGAAAAGGAAAACCAGCACATTGAGAAAAATCAGCAGCCAGTTGACCAGTGGCCAGCGTCGGGAAGGAATCGTATCATAGAGGGGTAGCATCGCTTTACTCCATCGAATTCCGTAAGGTGCGCAATTGCGTATAAAGATGGCTCAGGCTCTCCCCATCGCGCGCCAGGCCGATGGCACCGAACACGCCGCTGTTGAAGTAATTGTACAGGCGCGCCGTCAATGCCACCGCCAGGGCCGTCGAGGGATCGCCGCCGAGCAAGACCAGGGCGCCGGCGAAGGCGCCTTCAAACGTTCCGATAGCGCCGGGCAGGGAAGGAATGGCGCCCCCAAAGGCCGCCGCCCCCAACCCAAAAAGTCCCCAAAGCGGCGTGGCCTGAGGAAAATAGGCCTGCGCCATCAGAAAATAGGCCAGCCAGGCCAGCAGCCAGTTTAGCGTCATCCAGAACAGGAAGAGCAAAAACACCCGCCCTTCGTTGAGCACGTTCAAGCCGCTCAGGAAGGCCTCCAATCCCCTGCCGCCGATCCGCTGCAGGCGCGGCCAGCGTTGGCTGAGCTTGCGGAAGAGCGCCAGAACCTGATGACTGGCACGCGCCAGCAAGGCAAACGTTCCCAGCCCCAAAAGGACCAGGATGACCACGATCACTCCGAAACGGCGCGCCATCCCGGCATTCCAGACGAAAGGGATGGCAGAAAGCAAGAAGAGGGCTGAAAAGCCCAGGTCCACCACGCGCTCGACAAGGATCGTGGGCAGGATGGCGCTGAAGCTCAGGCTCGTTTTGCGGCTCAGCAACAGGGCGCGCCCCAGCTCCCCCAGGCGGAAGGGCAGGAAATTATTCAGCAGGTAGCCCTCGGCAGCGGTGAAGAGCACATCCCGATAGGCGGGGCGATTGCGCAACAGGGTGCGCCAGACTATCGCTCTCAGAGCCAGCCAGAGCAGGGAAAGCAGGAACGCCAGCGCCAGCAAGCGTCCATCCGCCTGCGCCATGGCCTGGAAGGTTTTGGGCAAATCCACCGTGCGCAGCAGGAGAGCGATCAAAAGCAGGCTGATCAGAGCGCCCGGTAGCCAGCGCCAGATCGCTTTGTTCATGTCACTCCTCCAGGCGCAGAACGGCCATAAAGGCCTCCTGGGGAATTTCCACGTTCCCCACCATCTTCAGACGGCGCTTTCCACGCTTCTGCTTCTCCAGGAGCTTCTTCTTGCGGGTCACATCGCCGCCGTAGCACTTGGCGAGCACGTCTTTGCGCAGCGCCTTGACATTGGCACGGCTGATGATCCGCCCGCCGGCTGCCGCCTGAATGGCCACATCAAAAAGCTGCCGCGGGATCAAGTCCTTGAGTTTGGAGATCAGGGCCTGCCCCTTGTGATAGGCATCCTTCCGATGAACAATCGCGGCCAGCGCATCCACCGGCTCCCCGTTGACCAGGATTTCCAGCTTCTGCAACTCGTCCGGGCGATATTCCAGGAACTGATAATCCAGCGAGGCATAGCCACGGGTGCGCGACTTGAGTTCATCGAAGAAATCCACCAGGATTTCCGAAAGTGGTATCTCAAACTTGAGTTGCACGCGATGAGGAGAGGGATATTCCTGCCCCTTGAAGATGCCGCGCCGTTTGGTTACCAGGTCCATGATGGCGCCATAGAATTCGGTCGGGGTGATGATCTCGATCAGCATCCAGGGTTCGCGAATCTCGACGATCTGAGCCTCATCCGGTAGCTCTGCTGGCGAATCCACGCGCAGGGTGCGCCCATCCCGCAAGAGAACTTCGTACTCAACGGACGGGGCGGTGAAGAGAACATCCAGGTTATACTCTCGTTCCAGGCGCTCCTGAACAATCTCCATGTGGAAGAGGCCCAGAAAGCCGGCGCGAAAACCGAATCCCAGGGCCTGCGAAGTTTCCGGTTCAAAGACCAGGGAAGCGTCGTTCAATTGCAGTTTCTCCAGCGCGTCGCGGAGATCGGGGTAATCTTCTGCATCCACCGGGTAAATGCCGGCAAAGACCATCGGTTTGGGATGGCGATAGCCGGGCAAAGGTTCGGCTGCCGGGCGCGCCGCACTGGTGATGGTATCCCCGACACGGCAATCGCGCACCGTTTTCAGCCCCGTGGCGATATATCCCACCTCGCCAGCCTCTAACTGCGCCACCGGGCGCATATCCGGGGCAAAAATGCCGATTTCCACCGGCTTCCATTCGGCCTGGGTGGACATCATCCGCAGGGTGTCGCCGGGGAGGATGCGCCCCTCCTTCACACGCACATAGGCCACCACGCCTTTATAGGCATCATAATGGGAGTCGAAGATCAGGGCACGCAGCGGAGCTTCGGGGTCGCCGCGAGGCGGAGGAATGCGCTGGACGATTGCTTCGAGCACCGCCTCCACGTTCGTCCCCTCCTTTGCCGAAATGCGCAGGATTTGCTCTTTCGGCGTTCCCAGCAGACTGGAAATATCTTCTGCCACCTCGTCCGGGCGCGCCGAGGGCAGGTCAATCTTGTTGATGACCGGGATGATCTCCAGATCGGCCTCGATGGCCTGATACAGGTTTGCCAGCGTTTGGGCTTCGATCCCTTGCGTCGCATCCACGACCAGGATCGCCCCCTCACAGGCGGCCAGCGCCCGGCTCACTTCGTAGCCGAAATCCACGTGACCCGGCGTGTCAATCAGATTCAATTCGTAACGCTGCCCATCGGAGGCGGTATACTCCATGCGCACCGCCGAGGCCTTGATGGTCACCCCTTTTTCCCGCTCCAGCTCCATGCTATCCAGCACCTGCTCAACCATCTCACGCTCCGAGATGGTGCCGGTCATCTGAAGCAATCGGTCGGCCAGCGTGGATTTCCCGTGATCGACATGGGCAATGATACAAAAGTTTCGGATGTGCCTGCTCATACGCGCAAGTAGTATAACCGATTTTGCGCCGCGCTCCAATATTCAATTCCTGAATTTTGCCAGATTTGCGCTATAATAGGCGTTTGTGCCTGCGGGAACATGCGCAGGCAAAAATTCTGGACATGGGAGAAAGCATGACACGGAAAGCAAACCTGATCACCCCCTATGGGGGTACTCTGGTCAATCTGGTTGTGGATGCAGAAGAGCGCCAGCAGCTCCTGGAGCGTTTGCCAGCCCTGCCTTCGATCAAGATTTCCCAGCGCGCGGTCCACGATCTGGAATTGCTGGCAGTGGGGGGATTCTCACCGTTGAAAACGTTTATGGGGAAAGCGGATTACGAACGCGTACTCCACGAAATGCGCCTGAGCGATGGCACACTCTGGCCGCTTCCCATCACCCTGACCGCCGATCCGCGCGAGTTGCCGCAGGTGGGGAAGGAACTCGTGCTGCGCAACGCGCTCAACGAACCGTTGGCGATTCTGCGCCTGGAAGAGGTGTTCTCCTGGGATCCCCAGAAAGAGGCCCTGCTGGCTTATGGCACCACCGATCCCCGGCATCCGATGGTCTCAGAGATGGTGAACTGGGGCAAGGTTTGTATCTCAGGAGAGTTGAAAGTCATCAACCTGCCCAAATACTACGATTTTGTCGAGCTACGGCGCACCCCACGGGAGGTACGCGCCTTGCTCGAAGAGATGGGAAATGACAACGTCGTCGCCTTCCAGACCCGCAACCCGCTCCACCGCATTCATGAGGAACTGACCAAGCGCGCCGCCGCAAAAGTCAATGGGAGCCTGCTGATCCATCCCGTGGTTGGAATGACGAAGCCAGGAGATGTTGACCACTATACTCGCGTACGCATCTACAAGGTGCTGGTGGAAAAATACTACGATAAGAGCCGCACCTTGCTCAGCCTGCTTCCCCTGGCAATGCGCATGGCCGGGCCGAAGGAAGCGCTGCTCCATGCCATCATCCGCCGCAACTACGGCGCAAACCACTTCATCGTCGGGCGCGATCACGCCGGCCCCGGCAAAGACTCCACCGGCAAACCCTTCTATGGCCCCTATGAGGCGCAGGAAATGATGAGAAAATACGAGCACGAGTTAGGCGTGCACATGATCCCCTTCGAGGAGCTGGTCTACCTTCCCGATGAGGATCGCTATCTCGAGGCCAGCGAGGTGCCGGCGGGCGCACGCACTTTGAACATCTCCGGCACACAGGTACGCGAAGAATATCTCACCAACGGCAAGCTGCTCCCCGAATGGTTCACCCGTCCGGAGACGGCGCAAATCCTGCGCAAGATGTATCCCCCGCGGCACGAGCAGGGATTCTGTGTCTGGTTCACGGGGTTGAGCGGCGCCGGCAAATCGGCCACAGCCCAGGCCCTGACCGAAATGCTCCTCGAACGCGGGCGCACCGTCACCTTGCTGGATGGCGATGTGATCCGCACCCATCTTTCCAAAGGGCTGGGGTTCAGCAAAGAAGACCGCGATACCAACATCCTGCGCATTGGCTTTGTCGCCAGCGAGATCGTGCGTCATGGCGGCGTGGTGATCTGCTCGGCCATCAGCCCGTATCGCGCCGCCCGCAACGAGGCGCGTAAAATGGTAGGGGAAAACTTTATCATGGTGTACATGGATACACCGATTGAGATTTGTGAACAGCGCGATGTGAAAGGGTTATATGCCAGAGCGCGCAAAGCCCTGGCAGAAGGTCACCCGATGGGCTTCACCGGCGTAGACGATCCCTACGAACCTCCCATAGACCCGGAAATCACCCTCCAGGGATATGGCACGACGCCGGAGGAGAACGCTCGCAAGATCATTGCCTATCTCGAAGAGAAAGGATACCTCCTCCCCGAATGAAAGCCTCCCATCGAGAGATTGCGCTTTGGAGCGGCCTGACGCTGATCGCTTTGCTGGCGATCTGGCTGGTGTGGTTTTCCACGCCCTACGGCATGGGGATGAACGATGACTCGATTGCCTATATCGGGGGAGCCAATACCCTGTTAGAGGGGCGGGGCTATCTTCAGGCCTGGCTGCCTTCCCAGCGTCCCATGACCCACTTCCCGCCGGGCTTTTCAAGCGCCCTGGTGCTGATCAAGCTCCTCACCGGGCTGAACCCCTACCGGGCGGCGCGCCTGTTGAACGGCGTCCTTTTCGGGGCCAGTGCCTTGCTCCTCGGCTGGCTCGGCTGGCGAACGACGCGCCGCCTGTTCCCCTCTCTGATGCTCTCTCTGCTCTTTGTCCTCACGCCGGGGCTGCTGCGTATACACACCTACGCCCTGAGCGAACCGCTCTATATTTTCCTGACCCTGACCGCTTTCCATGCCTGGTTCTGGGAAGGAGATCGGGAAAAGGGCTTCTGGAGCCTTCGCGGCCCGCTCCTGGCCGGGTTTTTAAGCGGCCTGGCCTACCTCACCCGTTACGCAGCCCTGGCATTGATTGCTACTTTCCTGCTCCTGCCTTTCTGGCTCCCTATCTCCTGGCAGGAACGCCTGAAACGTCTGGCGGTGTACCTGCTGGGATTTTTGCCTTTGCCGCTGGCATGGAGCCTGCGCAACTGGCTGGTGGCGGGAAATCTCACCAATCGGATGCTCTTCTGGCATCCGGTGACCACAGAAAAGCTTTTCGAGGGGAGCGAAACGCTCTCGAAGCTTTTGATGCCCGTTGAGGCATGGCGGCTGGCGATCTTCAGCACCCGGCCGCAGATCTTCGAGGGCGCCATCCTCGCCATCTTCGCCGTTCTGACCGGCTGGCTGTTCTATCGCCTCGTCTTCCAGCCCCCGAAAGAAACCCCGGACGGGATCCGACTCTCACAAGGGCTGTATGCGGTGCTCTATCCGGCCTCGTTGCTGGCTTCCATCAGCCTCTTTGATGCCAGCACGCCCCTCAACTGGCGCATTCTCTCCCCCCTCTACCCTCCGCTGCTATTCCTGGCCGCCGGCGCCATCGCCTGGTTAGAACAAAAATCCCGCCGCACGCTGTGGCCTGCGAGATTCGTCTTTCTGCTTTTGCTGGGGTTGAGCCTGTGGGGCGCCGTCGAGACCGTCACCCAGTTGCGCCAGGATGGCCAGGGCTTTGCCTCCGTTCGCTGGCGGGAATCTTACATTCTCAAGAACATCCTCCGCAAGCTACCGCCGCAGGTGCGCATCTACACGAACGAGGAGCCGATGGTCTACTTCTACACCGGGCGCCCGGCCAACGCGCTCCCCGCCGGAATGGCAGCTACCACCCGCATCGCGAACCCGAATCTGGCGCAAGAGATCGAGGGAGTGCGCCAGCAGGTGCTGGAAGGAAAAGCGGTCATTGCGCTCTTCGAGTACAAAAAGGCCGCCGAAGAACATCTTTTGACCGTTCAAGGGTTGCCCATCCTTTACGATGAAAAACGAGATCTTCTCTTTGGGCAAAAGGAGCTGTTACCATGAGCATTCTGGATCGTTTCCGCCTGGATGGACGTGTGGCCGTCGTGACCGGCGGCGCAGGATTGTTAGGGGCAGAGTTCTGCCGTACCCTGGCCGAAGCCGGGGCCGCGGTCGTCGTTGCGGATATTCACGAAGAGGCGGCGGAGGCAGTGGCGCGCCAGCTCAATCAGAACGGGGCCTCCGCCTTCGCCTTCCCGTTAGACGTGACACGCCTTCCATCTACCCGTGAGCTGGTTGCCGAGACCCTGAAGCGTTTCGGCCGCCTGGATATTCTGGTCAACAGCGCGGCGCTCGATCCGAAATTCGATCCGCAGGCCCTGGCCAGGGGCATCCTCCCCGGCCGCTTCGAGGACTTCCCGCTGGAAATGTGGAACCAGGCGCTGGCGGTGAACCTGACCGGCGTCTTCCTGGTCACCCAGGCCTGTGTCCAGCCCATGCTCCAGCAGGGGAAAGGGAGCATCATCAACATCTGCTCCACCTATGGCCTGAACGGCCCGGATCAGCGGCTGTATGTCAACGAAAAAGGTGAGCGCATCGGCTATAAGCCGGTCTACTACACGGTGACCAAAGCCGGCGTGCTCGGCTTTACCCGCTATCTGGCCGCCTACTATGCGGGCACGCAGATCCGCGTCAACGCCCTGACGCCCGGCGGTGTCTATAACCAGCATGACGAGCATTTCGTGCGCAACTACTCGGCGCGCACCATCCTGGGACGTATGGCCCAAAAGGACGAGATGAACGGGGCCTTGCTGTTCCTGGCCTCCGATGCTTCTTCCTACATGACCGGCGCCAACCTGATCGTGGATGGCGGCTGGACAGCCTGGTAAAATTCGCTCAAGGAACGCCTATGGAAGTGCTTGCGATCATCCCCGCGCGCGGCGGCTCCAAAGGTATCCCGCGCAAGAACATCCGCCTCTTCGCCGGCTACCCTTTGATCGCCTGGAGCATTGCCGCGGCCCGTCAGGCGCGTTCGGTGACCCGCACCATCGTCAGCACCGACGATGCGGAAATCGCGGCGGTCGCTCGTGAGTACGACGCGGAGGTGCCCTTCCTGCGACCGTCAGAACTCGCCCAGGACCAGACGCCGGACTGGCCGGTCTTTGAACACGCCTTGCGCTGGCTGGATGAACACGAGGGCTACCGGCCGCAGATTGTCGTCCAGCTTCGCCCGACCTCCCCGATCCGCCCGCCCTGGTGCGTGGACGAGGCGGTGCGTATCCTTCTCGATCACCCCGACGCCGATTGTGTGCGCGGCGTGGTGCCGGCCGGGCAAAATCCATTCAAGATGTGGCGCATGGACGCACAGACGGGGCGCTTACAGCCCCTCTTAAACCTGCCTGGCGTGGAAGAACCGTACAACGCCCCACGGCAACTCCTGCCGCCGGTCTTCTGGCAGACCGGGCACATTGACGCCATCCGCGCCCGCACCATCCTGGAGAAACGCTCCATGACCGGCCAGGTGATCTACCCGCTGTTGCTTGACCCGCGCTACACCGTGGATATTGACACCCCTGCCGACTGGGAGCGCTACGAGCAGGTCGTGCGCCGCAGCGATCTGGAGATCGTGCGGCCAGGACGCGCCCCGCGCCCCATGCCGCAAAAGATCTCGCTCCTCGTCCTGGATTTTGATGGCGTGCTGACAGATAACCGCGTCTGGACGGATAGCGATGGACGCGAACTGGTGGCCTCCTCCCGAAGCGATAGTATGCTTCTGCAAGAACTGAAAGCCTACGGCGTGGAAATCCTCATCCTCTCTTCCGAGCCAAACCCGGTCGTGCGGGCGCGAGCGCGCAAGATCGGCCTGGAAGCCGTGCACGGGGTCGGAATCAAAGAAAAAGGGATGGTGCTCCAGCAAATCCTGAACGAGCGTGGCATCCCGCCGCAGGAGGTGGTCTACGTGGGCAACGACATCAACGACCTGCCATGTTTCGAGCGGAGCGGCTGGGCCGTCGCCGTCGCCGATGCCTGGCCAGAAGTGCTCCGCGCAGCCGACTACGTGCTCTCGCGTCGCGGCGGTCAGGGGGCCGTGCGGGAATTGTGCGAACTGCTGCTGAGCAGGATGGAAAAGGGGAAAGGGTAAACGGCGGTTTTCAGAGAACTCTGTTATACTTTTACCACCATGAAGATTTACCTCGATACCATCGGATGCCGTCTGAACCAGGCCGAGGTGGAGCGCATGGCGCAGGAGTTTCGCTTCCTGGGGCATGAGATCGTGGCCCAGGCGCAGGATGCGGAGCTGGCGGTGATCAACACCTGCGCAGTGACCGTGGAGGCGGCCTCGGATTCGCGCAATCGCATTCGCGCCGCCGCCCGCGCCGGCGTGCCTCAGATCATCGCGACCGGATGCTGGGCCACCCTGGAGCCAGCCCAGGCGGCTGCCATGCCCCAGGTGCAGCGCGTCATCCCCAACGCGCAGAAGGACGCCCTGGTCGCCGAAGTGCTTGGCCTGCCTCCGGAACTCTTCGAGCGCGAGCCGCTGGAGCGCGAACCACTCCCTGGCCTGCGCATGCGCACGCGCGCCTTTCTGAAGGTGCAGGATGGTTGTAACAATCACTGCACTTTCTGCATCACCACCGTCGCACGCGGCGCTGCCCGCTCCTATCCACTCCAGGAAGTCGTGCGACGCGTCCAGGCAGCCGTCGCAAGTGGCACCCAGGAGGTCGTCTTGACCGGCGTGCATCTCGGCTCCTGGGGTCAGGAATGGGGATTGCACCTGCGCCATCTGATCCAGGCCATCCTGCAAGACACCGATCTGCCACGTTTGCGCCTCTCCTCGCTGGAACCCTGGGACCTGGATGAGGCGTTTTTCCGCCTGTGGGAAAATCCGCGCCTGTGCCGACATCTGCACCTGCCGCTCCAATCGGGGAGTCGCAGCGTGCTGCGGCGCATGGCGCGCAAGACGACCCCGGAATCTTTCCGTGCCCTGGTGCAGGCGGCCCGTTCGGTGGTGCCGCACATCGCCATCACCACCGACATCATCGCCGGCTTCCCCGGCGAAACCGAGGCCGAATTCCGCGAGAGCCTGGAGTTCGTCGAGGCGATGGAATTCGCCGGCGGACACGTATTCACCTACTCCCCTCGCCCCGGCACCGCAGCCACACGGTTGCCCGGACAGGTACCGCCCGAAATCCGTAAGCAGCGGAACGCGGCCTATCGAGCGCTTTTCGCTCGTCAGGCTCAGACCTACCGGCAACGCTTTGTTGGACGCACCGAAGAGGTGCTCTGGGAGTCTATCCTGGAACGCGACGAACAGGGCTGGCGACTGGAGGGACTGGGCAGCCATTACCTGCGCGTCGTCGCCCATGCCGATCAACCCCTCTGGAACCAGATTTCACGCGTCCGATTGAACCAGGTGGAAGGAGAGCGCCTGGTGGGGCAGATCGTCGCATAAAACCCGGAATGATGGCGAGGCGGCAATAGCCGCCGAAGCAATCCCCTCAAGAGCCTGGCGGGAAATCTTCCAGTTACCAGGAGATCGTTCGGGCAACGAACACCCTCGCAATGAGAACGAGGCCGAAGTAAACCTCCCCGCAAAGTAACTGTTCAGTCTTGCATCAAAACTGTTATGTTTGTCATTGCGAGGAGCGTTCTTTGCGACGAAGCAATCCCCAGGCGGTCAATCTGGCCTGAGAAACAGGAGATTGCTTCGCCAGAAAACGGCTCGCAATGACATGGCTGAATCGTTACCAGGGGGCAATGTCCCCAAACCTGACGCTCTCCCAACCGGCTCTCACTCCTTGCGAAACTGCAAACAATAATGGTGAAAGGTATTGCTCACCCAGGCCGAATACAACCCATAGGGCGCAAGACGCTGATTATCCTGGCACCAGATGCGCTCGTCTTTGAGCACATACACCTTCCCCAGTTCACGCCCCAAATCCCAGGCTAAAGGATACATGCGCCCTTTCTTCTTGACGTTTTTCACGATAATCGTCAGGTAAGCGCCGGGGCGCAAAAGCGGTTTCATTGCCGCATAAATCTCCACCAGGCGGGCAAGGAAAGTTTCGTAATCGTGAATATTCCCTAAATCTTCGGGGAGATCGGAATACACCACATCCAGCTCCGGGGAGGCGCGACGTTTGCGCTGCGTTTCAGCGCCGCGGGCATGGAGCATATCCCAGTAAGGGGGGGAAGTGATCACATAGTCTATCTGCGGCAGCCCATACTCCTGCAGGCGCGCCGCATCTCCGGTGATGACCTCGGCGCGCAGCGAGGCCGCCGCTTCCCCCAGCGCCTGGCGCTCCTCCTGCAGCAGACGGCGAGCGATCTCCGCATAGCGCGGGTTTAGCTCAATCCCGTAAGCATGGCGACCGGCGCGCAGCGCAGCGATCAAGGCGCTGCCCGTTCCAGCCATCGGATCCAGCACCGTTTGCCCCTTCTTGGTAAAAAACTCAATGAATTCCTGGGCCAGGGTCTCCGGGAATTTGGCCGGGTGTACCAGCACATCTACCCGCCGCGGCGGCGGATTGTGCACGAACCAGGATTTTTGAAATTTCAGCCATCGCTTGGGGTCCAGATCGTTCAGCCTGTTCTCGCGCATTCGCCTTTGCTCCAACCAACGAGATTGCCGCGCCGTTCACTCAGGGCGACTTTTTCTTCTTCCGCTGCGTCGTCTTGCGGGCATGATAGGGCGGCGCAGAGATGAAAAGCGTGGTCACCAGTCGCTCGTCCAACAGACGGCTGCGAATGCGCATATCGAGTTCAGCGAGCGCATCGGCAGCGATGGTGATCACGGTCGGCAGGCGGGCGTCATAGCGATAGTTGAAAAGTTGCGCCAGCTTCTCGCGCACCCAGGGGGTCATGGATTGTGTCCCCAGATCGTCGAGGATCAGGAGCGGGGCGGTACGGATCTCCTCAAAGCGACGGTCAAAGGTCACCGTACTGGAGGGGCTGAAGGTGGCGCGCAGGTGATCGAGCAAATCAGGCACCATGACAAAAAGCGGCGGATCGCCAAAACGCGCCTGATCATTCGCAATGGCCGCGGCCAGATGGGTTTTCCCGCAACCATAATCTCCGGTCAGCACCAGCCAGCCCTGGGGATGGCGCGCAAACTTCTGGCAGGTCTCCAGCGCCTGTTTCAAGCTTCGCCGGGCTTCGGCATCCAGCTCCTCCTCTTCGCGCAACGTGAAGGTCTCAAAGGTCTGATCGGCGTGCAAATCGAGCGAGGAAAGCTCCGGATGCCCCATATCGCTGGTTGGACGGCGATAATCGGGCGCGCGGATGATCACCCGCGTAACCAGCTCCGGGTCCTGCAAGCGAGAGCGAATACGCGCCTCGATCTCATCCAGGCTCAGATTGGTCGTGATCACTGTGGGCAGGCGGTTAATATAGCGATAGTTCAGAATCTGGAAGAGTTTCTCCTGCGCCCAGGGCGTCGCGTTCTGGGTGCCGAAATCGTCCAGGATCAAAAGGGTGGCATTGCGGATCTCCTCAAAACGCTCCTCGAAGGTGGTATCTTCCGCCTCGTAGGCGAAACGTAACTGATCCAGCAGATCCGGCACGGTCAGGAAAAGCGTCGGCACGCCGTGTTCCACGGCGAAATTGGCAATCGCAGCCGCCAGATGCGTCTTGCCGCAGCCATAGCCTCCCATCAGCAGCAGCCAGCCCTCCAGGCGTTGCGCAAACTGCTGCGCCTGGTTCAGCGCGGCGCTCAGGGATTGCGCCTGAAGTGGCGAAAGTCCGCCTCGTCCCTGGGGTTGAAACGTCTCAAAGCGCAAATGGGAAAGCTCACTCAGGCGGCTGAGCGCGAACAATCGCTGGTGCACCTGATGGCTGATCTCCGCCATGCGGCATACACAGGGCTCCAACCGCCCGAAGCGCGGGTCGCCGGGTGGCACATCGGCGCGCAAATAGCCCACCCCGTGACAGTGGGGGCAATTCGGATCGCCGGGCAAATCCGCCCTACTTGCGGAGGAACTGCTCAACCTTTCGACGGACGTCTGTTCGGCGATCCGTTTCAGTGTCTCCTCGATCTTGCTTTTCGGCACGGCCTTCTGCCTCCCAACGTTTCAGAATGCTCTCAATATATTTCCAGTTGCGTTTGTTGCGCTTTGCAGCAATTACGATGGCCTCCGCCACCCAGGCTGTGGAATAGGTATTTTCAGCATCTTGAATCGCATCGGCCAGGATGGGCGTAAGCGGCCCGATATTGTCCTCGTACAGTTGAAAGAGATTGATCGGGGGAGGGGGCGGCGAGGTGGAAGAGGCGGGATGCCAGCGGCCGCTACGCAGCGCCTCCGCCGCCAGCCGACCATAGGGCGAATTCAGGAAATAAAAGCGCCCGCTCTCATGCTCGACCTGGAGCAACGTGCCGCGCCCGACGGCTCGCTGCAGGCCTGAAGCGACTTCGCGCGCGCCGCAGCCGGCAAAATCCTCCTCCCGCAGGAAACGCGCCGTCCCGCGCGCCGCTGTAAGCCTCCATAAAGCATAGAGCGTCACCTTCAGCTCGTCGAGATCGTCAATTTCGGCCAGCAAGCGTCGAAAGAACGTATCCGGCAGCGGCGAGAACGTTTCATTCGCAGAGAAGCCCTCAAACGGCATGGCTCACCTCCCCCGAGGGGGCGAAAACTCTTTCATCCCCAGCGGGTGCGCTCATTCCAGATTCACCACTTTGGTCGCCGCGTTCTCAAACTTCGCCAGCGAAGGCAGGAACACCAGCTCCACGGTCCCCACCGGCCCATTCCGATGCTTGGCGACGATGATCTCGGCGACATTCTTACGCGCCGTGTCCTTTTCGTACTGATCGGGGCGGTAGATGAACATGACAATATCCGCGTCCTGCTCCAGGCTGCCCGATTCGCGCAAATCGGAAAGCACCGGGCGTTTATCGGCGCGCTGCTCCACGGCGCGCGAAAGCTGGGCAGCCGCCAGCACCGGCACGTTGAGTTCACGCGCCAGAATTTTCAGGTTGCGCGAGATGTAAGAAACCTCCTGCACGCGATTCTCCGCCCGCACATCTCCCCCCATGAGCTGCAAATAGTCCAGGATAATCAGGTCCAGGCCATATTCCATGTGCAGGCGCCGGCATTTGGTGCGCAATTGCAGGGGTGTAATCGCCGGTGTATCGTCGAGGAAGATATGCGTATCGGAGAGGACTTCGATGGCATGGGTGAAGAGCGGCCACTCCTCCTCGGTGAGGCGACCGGTACGCAGGCGTTGGGAGTCAATGCCCGTTTCCTGGGCGATCAGGCGTTGCACCAGTTGCTCACTGGACATTTCCAGGGAGAAGATCGCCACATGTTTTTTATGGAGCAATGCCGCATTGCGAGCGATGGAGAGCAGGAAACCGGTTTTTCCCTGACCCGGACGCCCGGCGACGATGAGCAAATCAGAGGGCTGCAGGCCAGCCAGCAAGCGGTCGAGGTCAATAAAGCCGGTCGGCACCCCGTAGATGCCTTCGGGACGCCGTGCCAGCTCGTCAATGCGGTCATAATATTCACTCAGAACCGCCGAGATCGGGCGCACATCGTGGCGCAGGCGGCGCTCACTCACCAGGAATAACGCTTTTTCTGCCTCGTCCAGTGCATCCTCGACGTTCTTCTCCTCGCTATAGGCCAGCGAAGCGATCTGACTGGCTGCCTGGAGCATCTTACGGCGAATGGAATGAGCCTCCACGACACGCCCATAGGCCTCGGCGTGGAGCGAAGTCGGCACCTGATTCATCAAGGCCGTCAGGTAGGCGGTGCCACCGACCTCCTCCAGATGCCCGGTGCGATCCAGCTCCTCGGCCACCGTCAGCAAATCAATGGGCTGCCGTTGCTCATGCAAGCGGGTGAAAGCCTCCCATATCCAGCGGTTGCGATGGATATAGAAATCCTCCGCCTGCAGGAACGAGGCCACATCGTAATACACTTCAGGGTTGATCAGGATCGCCCCGATCACCGCCTCTTCGGCCTCGCGGCTATGGGGAATGCCTGGGGAAGTACTTTCAACAGGGGATACGCTGGTCATGGGAGAATTC
>JAGHYK010000255.1 GCA_017743695.1 Chloroflexota bacterium | reverse complement strand
CCGCAGTCAGCACAGCGGCGAGCATCAACGGCAAGGCAGGTGCCGCCTCATGCAGGCGGCGCAGGTTGGCGAGCGTGCGGGCATAGGTCCCCGCGCCGCGGCGGGCGTCGTGACTGGCTTCGTCCCCGTCCAGGCTGACGATGACCTGATCGGCGGCGTGGACCAGCGCGGCAATCAGTTTGGGAGTGAGCGGGTAAGCCAGATTGGTGCGCAGCGCCAGGCGCGTCGGACGCAGTAAGGGGCGCAGCGCTGCCAGTCCCTCCAGCAGGGCATCGCGCTGGGGATGCATCAACGGTTCGCCGCCGGTGATGACCACTTTCTGAAAGCCCAGACGGGCGGCCTCTTCAGCCAGGCGCAGGACGTCCCCCACTGGCATCGCCTCGCGTCGTCGCGGACCGGCTTCGGCGTAGCAGTGGGCGCAGGTCAGGTTGCAGGCGTAGGTGATGTGAATGTAGGCGTTGACCAGGCGGTCGGGCGGGGTGTGCAGGCTGCGCTCCAGGGCGCGCACGCTCGCCAGCGCGACCTCGGGACGGGTGACCAGGCCCAGGCGGTCCAGCCGGGCGACGGCCTCTTCCGCCGAAGCGCTCATCGCCAGAGCGACCGCCGCCACCGTCCGCCGCGCCTGCGGCAGTACCTGACTGGGATGCGGCCCGCCGCGCAGCAAGGTCAGCAGTTTGCCCTTTTGCAGCAGTCCGTAGCGCTGATCCACGCCGCGTTCGGCCACCGCCTGCAGGTTCTCCTCGGAAAAGACCTCCGCCAGGGCGCGGTCGGTGACCACGTCGAAGAAACGGCGGTAGGCGGCGCAGTAGGGATCGCGCCGCGCCGGGTCCCAGCGACCGCCGCTGGCAGCCAGGGCATCGTAGGGGCAGCCGCCGCGGCAGTACGCCCAATGCGGGCAGCCGGCGCAGGTCTCGGCGACGCGTTCCTGCCGCTCCTGCCACATCCGCCAGACCGGCGATTGCGCCAGGTCGTCGAGAGACGGGTTATCGTGGACGTTGCCCAGGCGGAATTGGGGCATTCCCGCCCAACGCTGGCAGGGGGTGATCCAGCCCTCGGGGTCCACCGCCAGATGCCTGCCGATGCAATCGGTAAAGGTGCAGATGCCGCCCTGCCCGGCGGAGACGCTGCGGCACATCGCGTCCAGCGTGCCGATGCGAATGCGGTCGAGATGATTCAGGTAACGGTCGAGCAGGTGGAGCAGGAGATCGCCCAAGGAATCGGGCGGGAGCGCCCAGGGCGCATCGGGTTGACTCAGAGACGGAACCGCGGCGTGGACGCTGAACCCCAGCCCTTGTTGCAGGAAAAAGTCGAAGATTTCATCAGCCCGCTTCGCCGACCGACGGGTGAAGGTGCAGATGGCGCCGACGCTCAGTCCGTGCTGACGGGCGCGGCGGATGCCCTCCATGGTGCGCGCAAAGTAGCCCGCCCCGCGCTGGGCGTCGTTGAGGACTTCGGGACCGTCCAGGCTGGTGCCCAGGTCCACCTGGTACTCGTCGAAGACCTCGCACAGGGCGTCGGTCAGGAACCACAGGTTGCTCTGGACGGCGAACTGGACGCGACGCGGGGCAAGTCCATCGCGCAGCAGCGGCAGCGCCTGGCGGTAGAAGCGCACCCCCGGCAGGAGCGGCTCGCCGCCGTGGAAGGTGACGTGCAGTTCCCCGCCATCCCCCAGCGTGCGCGCCCAGCGTGCCGTGGCTTCCAGCGTGGCAGGCGACATCACCGGACTGCCCTGATGTGGCCCAAAGCAATAACTGCACTGCGCCGGGCAGTTCAGCGTGGGCAGGAGCATGAGGTGAGAAGAAGCCAGAGAGGTCATTTTTCCTCTTCGTTTTTGGGTCGGGAGACATACCAGATGGTGAATGGTACAATCAAAAGTAAAAGCCCAACAGCCAGGGGAAGGATGATCCACCAAGTCAAATGAGCCTCCCCCCCTGCCCACCATACTGCGCCCTCGATTACAGCCGCGAACAAACTCGTGGCCAGACAAACGCTGGCGATAAGTTGAACTACACCGGGCAAATACAACCGTAAGGTAGAAGCGGGGGCTGCTTCTTCTGCTTCGGTCAATGCCATATCCAGCCAGTGCAGGTCGGAATCACCCCAATATCCATCATCTTCGGTTTCGTGCCGTCGAATATCAGCCAGGGCCTGGCGAATTTTCGCGCGCGCCTGTTGCATTTTCTCCTCGGAGTGAGGCGAGGAGGGAGTCAAGTGGTTAAACAGGTCAGAGAGCAGGATATTAATCGGGAGGGCTACCACCAAAACGTACAAAAGCGCGGCTAATATTCCGCCTGTATTCATGCCAATGAGATTACATAGAGCGATGATAGTTACAATCTCGCCAATCATGAAAAATTTGGGGTCATCTGGCCATAGACAGGCAGGAATCACCGCAAAGACTAATACTATTATCACGATAAAGGCTACTGCCCATATGGTTTCTAACCCTTGAAATATGGCTTCTATCACTCTGCCTCCTCAGCGGCTTCAAAGAGGGTCTCGATGGTCTCCTGGCTCTCACTACTCCCTGCGTAATCATCATAGTCGTTATAGTCGCTGACATACCTGAAGACGACCCTGACCGGGCAGGCGCGGCGTTCGATGAGGATGGCTTGTTTGCAGTCCCCGTAGCGGCTGCTCTCGGTTCTGCTTCGACTGGCGGTAAAGATACCAGGGGCGATTTCTTTCCAGTCATCATCGAAGACCGGCTTTCGACGTTTTCCATTGCGGTCATAGATGGCTTTGATAGACCACTCGTTTTTGTAGAACCCCATGTCGCCGCCGCCATAGGTGGTTGGGCAATAGACCATCACCGGCCGGTCACCGACCTTGATGATGCCTTCTTCGGGTTCTTCAAAGAAGTCTACAGAGTCTTCGTCCCATTCCTGGGGAGATGTGGTTGGTGTGTTCATTTTTTGCCTCCGTGAAAATATTTTGGAAGTAATTGTTCAGCCATGTCATTGCAAGCCGCCGTTGGTCGAGTAGGACGAAGTCCGTATCGAGACCAGACGGCGACCGCGAAGCGTACTCGAAGGGTAAGCAA
>JAGHYK010000051.1 GCA_017743695.1 Chloroflexota bacterium | reverse complement strand
GCCGCTCAGAAGCGCACCGAAGAGCAACTCCAGTCCCTCAGCCTGCGCGTCGAAGAACTGGCTGCCGCTCAGAAGCGCACCGAAGAACGCGTTGAAGAGTTAGCCGCCGCACAGAAGCGCACTGAAGAACGGCTGGACAGGATAGAAGCGCGTTTAGACCGTGTGGAAGAACGTGTGGATCGTATCGAGATTGAGCTATATAAAACTCGAAACGAGCTTGCCAGGCTCTCAGATAAGCTCGGCGTATCGCTTGAAGATGAAGCCTCCGACGTCATGGCGACTATTATGCGCCAGAAGGGTTACCGCGTGCTGCACGAAGGAAGTGCTTTACGCTTCAACGGCGACGTGGACGTCGTTTTACCAGTAGAAGACGCACAAGGGAGAAAGCTCTGGGTGCTGATCGAAGTAAAGGCTCGCCTGAGCGCCAGAGATGTGCATCGCTGGGCACAACGAATCCGCTCTGAAAGGTGGCAAAAGGCTTTGATCAAGGCAGGGTGTCATCCACCCTATCTGATATATGCATACGGTATACGAGTAGATCTGAGTGCGCGAGAGACGGCTCAAAAGTATGGCATCGGGCTGGCAAAGGGAGATGGCGAAATATTTGCTCCCTCTGAAGAACGTTTTGCCTCATCTTCCCAAGAGCCGGAGAAAAAGAACGAGTAGAGATTTTCCTGCCCTAAGAATCCCTTTTAGTGAGAATATTGCAGCCCCCAAGAATGGGTAAATGAGAAAAAGGCTTTTATTGCTTCTCTGGCTCCTTTTCACGCTTCTCCCCTTCTCCATCATGGCGCAGGGGCGGGGAGAGATCCTGGTTTTGGATGCCAAAGGGCCAATCATGCCGCCGATGCTGGAGTATTTTCGACGCGCCATCCGCCTCGCTGAGCGTGAGCAGGCCGAACTGCTCCTGATTCAGCTCAACACCCCTGGGGGAAGCCTGGACACTACAACCGAGATCATTCAGGAATTCCGCGCCTCGCGTGTCCCGATTGTGATTTACATTAGCCCCAACGGCGCTATGGCAGGCAGCGCCGGGGCATTGATCAGCCTGGCAGCCCATCAAATTGGCATGGCGCCAGAAACCTCTATCGGCGCCGCATCACCGGTTGGAAGTGGGGGCGAAAACCTGGGGGAAACGATGGAGAAAAAGGTGAAAGAGATCACCAAAGCCTCTATTCGGCCACTGGTGGAAAAGCGAGGACCCAATGCGTTGCGCCTGGCTGAATCCATGATAGACGAAGCCCGCGCTGTCTCTGCCCAGGAAGCATTACAGGCCGGGCTTGTGGATGTGATCGCAGTGGATGTGCAGGATTTGCTACAAAAGCTAAACGGGAAACAGGTCGAGGTAGCAGGAGGGGTACGCACGCTGCAGACCGCTAACGCGCCTTTGCGCTCTCTCCCGATGAGCCTGATCGAACGTTTGCTCCTTACTCTCACCGACCCGAATATTGTGTTTTTGCTCATCGGAATCGGTGTTCAGGCCATTTTGATTGAACTTTCCAGCCCTGGCGGATGGGTCAGCGGTTTTATTGGCGTTCTTTGCCTGGCACTGGCCACCTATGGCCTCGGTGTGTTGCCGGTCAACTGGCTGGGATTGATTCTGATCGCCATCGCCTTCGTGCTCTTCATTCTCGACTTGAAGGCACCCACCCACGGCGCGCTGACCGCCGCCGGCGCAGGTACGTTCATCGCGGGTGCGCTGGTGCTCTTCAATTCCCCTGCATCGCCGGAATTCCTGCGCGTTTCGCCTGTACTCGTCCTAAGCGTGGGGATTCTGCTCGGTCTGGGATTTGCCCTGGCGATGAGCCTTGCCCTGCGCGCGCAACATGTCCCTCTCAGCATGGGACGCGAAACGCTCATCGGGCAACAAGGCATCGCTCAGGTCACGTTCAGCAGCGGACGGGGGCAAGTACTCTTGAATGCAGAGCTATGGAGCGCCGAAAGCATCCCTGGCTCCGCCCCGATTCGGAAAGGAGACCGGGTTGAGGTCATTGCCGTGGAAGGCTTGAGGCTCAAGGTACAAAAGGTACGTGAAGTTCCAGCATCCGATACGGGAACACATTAACCACCTGGGTTGCTCCGTAACGCGTCATAGAAGAACGCAGATTTGACCAGTTCGCGTGAAAATGCCCGTGAAGGTGATAGGAGGCACGCGTCAGGCGCAATAACCAGTTAAAGGCGCGAAAACCCTCATGGGCAGTGCCGGCCTCATCATGAATGCCAAAAGGGGGCGCATGGGTAACCAAAATATCCAGCCAGCGATGAAAAACGATGCGGTTCAGCAGCAAGCGCGGCACCAACTTCCAGACCCGTAGAAACATCTCTTCCTGGGTGTATTGATTCACGCCCGGCCGGTAGCGAATACTTCCCCCCAGGCCGGCCAACAGCAGCCCCTGGACTCTCTCGACCTGCCCATCCAGGTTCAGGCAGCCCTCCGCATAGGTTAATGGGTCTTGAGAACGGTAGCGTGGATCATGATTGCCCGGCACGTACACCAGCGGCGCCTGGCTCAAAGTGACCAGATACTCCAGATAGGAATAAGGGAGATCACCGCAACTGACGATCAACGCAATCTTTTCAAACGGTGCTTTCCCGATCAGGCTATAGACGCGTTCATTCTCTTCATCGCTGATCGCCAGGACTCTCACTTTCTACTCTCTCCTGCCTCAGAGGTAACCAGACGATAAATGTGGTGCCTTCTCCCAGGCGAGATTCCACCTGGATATGCCCGTGATGGCGATCCACGATCCATTTCGCAATCGAAAGCCCCAACCCGAAGCCTCCCTGCCCGGAGCGCGTGCGCGATTTTTCGGCGCGATAGAAGCGCTCAAAAATATGCGGCAGGTCTTCCGGAGGGATGCCCGGGCCTGTATCGCGCACAATCAGGCGCGCCTGTTGCCCCACTCGCTGCAGGCTCAGGCTCACTTCTCCCCCGCTGGGCGTATATTGAATCGCATTGCTCACCAGATTGAGAAATACCTGCTTCAGCCGATCGCGATCCCCCTCGATCTGCACCTGTTCCATTTCACTTAGCTTGAGATCGAGCTTCTTGTTCTGCGCCAGGAGGCGGAGCTCCTGATATACCTCCACCAGCAACGTATCCAGTTCGACTTCCTCAAAATTCAGTTGCAAATAGCCGGACTCTGCCTGCGCCAGAAGCAACAAACTGTTAACCAGGCGGGTGAGACGATTGACCTCTTCCTCTATGCTCTCCAGCGATTCCGGATCAAAACGTTTCATGCGCCGCATCAGGTCCATGTTCCCTTTGATCACCGTCAATGGCGTGCGCAGTTCGTGACTCACATCGGCCAGGAAACGTTGCTGGGTGGTAAAAAGCTGCTCCAGACGCTCCAGGGTTTGATTGAAGGCCTGGATCAGGCGCCCGATCTCATCCTCTGAAGCGCGCTCAACCGGAATGCGGCGCGAGAGATCGCTGGCGCGATTGATCTGGGTGGCTGTCTCCAGCATGGTGGAGAGCGGCGCTAACGCATGTCCCAACACCAGCCAGGAGGCCCAGCCAGCCAGAGGGATGGAAAAGAGCAGCAGGGCGATTAAGGAACCAATCATTTGCTGCCGCGCCGAATCCAGCACCTGCAGACTGGCTGCGATTTGTAATGTAGCCACGCGCCGTGTATTGGCGAAAACCGGAACCGTCAGCACGCGGAAATGTCCGCTGACAGCGTACACTTCCCGCAACACGGGCTGGGGAGCGAGCAGGCCCGCGCTATCCAGGGGCTGCCTTAAAAGCGGCAGGTCTGGGATAGCCTGCAGCAAATTGCCGCTCCGATCCCAGACCTGGATGTACGTACTGGCAAAACTTGCGCCTGGGAGCAGGCGGAGTTCAACGTTCCCCGCGCTGCCCACCCGTAACAGGCGCAGTACTTGTTGAGAAGTTTGCTGAAGCGAGATGTCTATCGAATCGAGAAGCGTCGCCTCTATCAGCCAGTAAAATAAGCCTCCGAAGAACAGGAACAGGCCTGAGAGCAAGAGCGTGTAGAAAAGCGTCAGGCGAGCACGGAGGCTCATGTCTCAGGATTCTGGCTCACGCATCACATAGCCGACACCACGAACGGTGTGAATCAGACGCGGTTCGCCCTTCTCCTCCAGCTTCTGGCGCAGATAGCGAATGTAGACCTCGAGGACGTTGCTTTCACCGCCGAAGTCATAGCCCCAGATGCGGTCAAAGAGCGTCTCGCGGCTCAGCACCTGACGAGGATGGCGCAGGAACATTTCCAGGAGCTGGAATTCCTTCTTGGTGAGGTTCAGCTTGCGCTCCCCTCGATAAGCCTCACGCGTTGAGGTATCCATCGTGACATCTGCAAAGCGCAGCACGGGCTGACGTTCGTGTTCTGTGCGGCGCAGCAGGGCGCGAATGCGCGCCAGAAGCTCCTCCAGGTTAAAGGGCTTGACCAGGTAGTCGTCTGCGCCGGCATCCAGTCCCTCGATGCGGTTTTGCACTGCATCGCGCGCCGTCAGGATCAAGATCGGCACTTTGCTCTTCTGGCGAATCCGCTGGCAGACTTCCAGCCCATCCATGCCGGGGAGCATCAGATCCAGCACGATTAAGTCCGGCTGGTATTCCTGGAAGAGCTTGAGGCCACTTTCGCCGTCTACGGCTGTCTCAACCTGATACCCCTCCATCGTCAACCCACGCTGAAGCAGGCGCAGAATGGCGGGGTCATCCTCAATAACAAGAATTTTGATCATGGGGTACCTCCTTCGTTGAATTATTAAAGATAATACCACAAAGTCCTCACTTCGGGAAGATTAAAACCGATCTGGTTCGTCAACCCGACCGGCAGGTTATCAGGCGGCGAAGCCATCTCAAGTTCCCCCTTCGTGAGGCTCACAAGGGGATTGCTTCCCTGCCCGCGGCAAATGGTGAACGGGAATCACACGGATTCTCACGGATGCTACAGATAGACGCGAATCAGCCTGCTTCCCTTTGCTTCCCGTTCAATCGGAGACGGATGGGAACGGAGGGTACAGAATTGCGGCGCCGCAAACCATTGAAAAATCTCCAGTTTGCGAGTAAAATAAGGGCGACTGGGGAGGTGCCAGAGTGGTCGAATGGGACCGCCTGCTAAGCGGTTGCCGGGGCCATAAACCTCGGTCGCAGGTTCGAATCCTGTCCTCCCCGCTACGATTCCCAGGCTGAGAATGGGAATCTTTTTTTATCTGAAGGGGGCAATGGATGGGATCTGGAAACCCTATGGACGAGTTTCGACATGGATGGGCACCGGTTCGCTGCGCACAAGTTCCCCCTCTGAGGTCAGGGCTTCCACATGGAAGATGTGTTCCCCCGGTTCTAAGGGCCACCAGGCCTCGTAGGGCCAGGCGGTCAAAGTCACCAGGGGATGATTGTCCACCCAAAAGGTGAGAGAGCGAAGGGACAGGCGGGTCATGGCCTGCAGGTGAAGGCGTTGCTCGGAGCGCGGAAGCTCGGGGGCAATGAAATAGCGATCTCCCGGACGCGGATTGAGCAACCAGAGTGAAGCACCCGGCTCAGAACCAGGGCCGGCGGCGAGGAAAGATTTTTCACCGCGGCCCTGCACATCTACTTCCAATCGCCAGCCCTGCCGCCGTGCCCAATCCCAGGCTTCGGGTGGCAGCCGAAGTACCAGGAGCGGCTGCCAGGCCCCAGGTCCCGCGGAAGGCGCAGGGGAGATCGCGCCGCTCAGGGAATTCTGCCAGTAGCGCAGATACACGTTGTCGGGCTGAGCCGGCACAGTCTCTTCCAAAAACCATTCCTCGTGCGTCTGCATACAGGCATCGGTCGGAAGAAGGCCGGAGAGGGTGCAGACTTTCACCCGCACCAGGCCAGAAGGTCGCAGGAAGGGTTGGGCTGGACGGTTGCGCAGCAGGGTGCGCAGAATGGATTGCCAGATGGGCGCAGCACCGCTGAGGCCGGTGACCTCTCGCATGGGGCGGTAATCACTGTTGCCCACCCATACCCCCACGACGAGATCGGGCGTGTAGCCGATGGTCCAGTTATCATGAAAATCGGTGGTGGTGCCGGTCTTGACGGCAGCCGGACGCTCAATCTGGAGGGTGCTATAGCGACCGAAGCCCGGCTGGCGCGCCAGGGGATCGCTGAGAATATCGCTGATCAGCCAGGCGATGCGCGCATCGAGAACAGGCTGCGGGGAAGGCGCAGGGGCACGGTAGAGGGTATGGCCGGCGGGGTCCTGGATTTCAAGGATCAGACGCGGTGGCAGGTAGAGGCCGCCGCGCGCGAAGACGGCATAGGCATTCGTCAGTTCCAGCAGGCTGACCCGACCGCCGCCTAAGGCCAGGGTCAGATCGTAGTCGGAGGGATTCTGCAGGGTGGTGATGCCAAAACGGGAGGCATAGGCGCTCATGCGTTCGACGCCCACTTTCTGCAGCGCCGCCACGGCCGGGATGTTGAAGGAGGAAGCCAGAGCTACGCGCGCCGGCACCAGGCCGTGTTCGCGACCATCGTAGTTCTGAGGGGTGTAGATTTTGCCATCTGCGGTGCGGAAGTTCGTGCGCACATCCAGAATGGGGGTGGCCGCCGTCCAGGGATCGGGGAGCAGGCCGGGGTCAAAGGCGGCCGCGTAGATGAAAGGCTTGAAGGCAGAGCCCGGCTGGCGCGGGGCAAGTGCCATATTGATCGCACCCCTGATCGAGGCATCGAAATAGTCGGCGCTCCCCACCAGAGCAAGAATATCGCCCGAATGCGGATCGAGCACGACGGCCGCGGCATTGCTCACCTGGTGATCCACTCCCTGGTCGTTGCGCAGATGATTGAGCTGGCGGGCAATGGCCTCTTCAGCCACCTGTTGCGCCGCCAGATCGAGGGTGGTATAGACGATCAGCGGCTGATGGACAGGCACCACCTGGCGCGCCTGGAGCGAATCCAGCTCCGTCTTGACCATCCAGACAAAATGAGGGGCCAGGATAGGGTAAGGACGGGGATTGAGGAAAATCGGGGCGGCTTCGGCCTGTTCTCGTTGTTGAGCGCTGATGAACCCCTGCTTTTCCATTAGCTCCAGAACGGTGCGCTGTCGCTGGCGCGCCGCCTCCAGGTCTTTGAAAGGGTCGTAGCGCGCCGGAGCCTGGGGCAGGCCAGCCAGCAAGGCACATTCTTCCAGGTAAAGTTGGGAAGCCGGTTTGCCAAAGTAGGTCTGGGCGGCGGCTTCAATGCCGTAAGCAAAACCGCCGTAGTAGGTCTGATTCAGGTAGAGGGTCAGGATTTGTTCTTTGCTGAGTCGCCGCGTCAAAAGCCAGGCCAGGAGCGTTTCCCGAAGTTTCCGTCGCAGGGTGCGCTGGGTGCGTTCTTCGGGCAGGAGTAGGTTGCGCACCACCTGCTGGGTGATCGTGCTTCCGCCGGCCAGGGTTTCACCGCCGCGCAGGTTGAGATAGAGCGCGCGTAGCACCCCTCGCAGATCGAGGCCGGGGTTGGTGTAGAAGCTCTGGTCCTCCACGGCGATAGTCGCCTGCTTGATGCAAGGGGGGATTTCCTCCGGGGTCAGCGGCAGATTGCGCCGGCCCTCTTCGCCGACTTCGTAGAGAAGCGTGCCATGGCGATCCAGAATGCGGATGGAGGGTGGTGGAAGGGTCTGCGAAAGGCGATCCAGGGAGGGAAGATCGTAAAGCAGCCAGAAGGCAAAAAGGAGGAAAAGCGCAAGCGGGAGACTCAGCCCGATAAGCCACCCCTTTCGACCAGGCCGTTGGGGATGCGGAGGGAGAGAGGACATGGGATGATAGGCTGGGGGCAAACCGTCAGCGAATGGAGAAAGGAAACGGGCGGCCGCGGCCGGCAGGACGATGGAGGGTGAAGAGGGAATCGTCAGCGAATGGCCGACCGCGGCAGCAGAATGAAGGAGTGAAATTCTTCTACGTGCAGAACACGCTGCTATGGGATCAACCCCATGGCGCGCAGCATTTCTTCGTTTGTAGAGAACTTGAACACTTCCAGGCCACGTCGCCGGGCTTCAGCCTGTTCGGCGGCTTCCAGGCGCGGCAGATCGGTTTTGCGCACGATGGGCTTGCCCAGGCTCTGCAAACGCTGTTCGATGCCCTCCAGATTCAGGGGTTTTGGAGCCTGGCTCGCCTGGAGATATTGCCAGAGAGCACGCGCTCCGTTCGCCCCATCCTTGCGTGCGCTGCCAACCAGGCCACTGGAGGCATTGCGCGACCAGCCGGCCACAAAAACGCCTTCAATGGGCTGCCCTTTTTCGGGATCGAACGCTTCGTAGGAATTGCCTTCGACCGGGAAGCGGGGATTCGGATTCTTGACAAACTCATTCCACTCCACCGGCAGGCCAAAGGTCTCATCTACCCTATCGCCAATGGCGAAGATCACCGTTTCCACATCCAGCAAACGCTTGCGGCCGGTGCCGCGGGCCCTGGTATCGCCATTGGTGCGGACAAGGATGTTCTCCTCGACTTCAAGCCGGGTGACGCAACCGTGTTCATCTCCCAGAATGCGCGTGGGAGAGGCGAGGAACAGGAAGCGGAAACGCGTCTCAGAGACTTTGGGGAGCGCTTTGGGCAGCGCCTCAAGCAGTAACGCTCTGGCAGCCGCCACATCCTGACCGATTGCCTCCATCACCGGGCGCACGCGCTCAAGTTCGGCATCCAGGGCTTCCAGGTCGAGATTGGCGATCACGTATTCCATCTCTTTCTTGTCGAACTTTACTTCCGCCGGGCCGCGGCGCACCACCGCAATCACCTCTTCGACCTGTACCTCGCGGATCAGATAGTGGGCAATATCCACCATCACGTTACCGGCGCCGACAATCGCGCAGCGCCGCCCGAAGCGAAAAGAACGCTGGCTATAAGGGGGAAGCTGATTGTAGTAATAGACCACGTCTTTGGCATGATACACACCTTCCAGGTCCTCGCCCGGAATTCCCAAACGCTTCGTCCCCTGAGCGCCGACGGTCACCAGGATGGCCTGAAAGCCCATTGCCCACAGGTCGTCTAAGGTCAAATCGCCGCGGGTGCCGATCGTGACATTCCCATAGTAGTCAATGTTCGGATTTTCCAGTATCTGGCGAAATTGACGACGCAATCCCTCCTTCATGGTGTATTTGGAGGGATAGATGCCATACTCTGCCAGCCCACCGGGCTTAATATCACGGTTGAAGATCACCACATGCGCCCCCAGATTGGCCAGCTCTCGCGCACCGAACAATCCAGCCGGGCCGGCCCCCACAACGGCCACGAGATATTTTGATTCCATAACGTCTCCTTGTTACAAAAATCACAAGTTGTTTCTGTCTCTTTATTCTACCAAATCTGATGCGTTCTGTGCTAAGATTAAGAACAAACGACTCTCTGCCCCTTCGGAGGCCCCATGACTGAGGAAAAGCCCGATCCCTCCGCCCGATTGCGTAAAATTCTGGCTGCTTCCCAGGAAGAAGGCGCGCCTGCGCCGGAAGTGATGCCTTCCGCCTTCCGCAATCGGCTGCCGCCTGCCCCCTCCGCGCCAACTGCGCAGCCCCGCGCCGCCGAGGCGTCCCCGCGTCGCAAGCTGGCCCTGGCGCCGGCGTTTTGGACCATCGCCAGCCTGACTTCAATGACGCTCAATATCGTGCTCCTGATCGCGCTGATCGTGCTCCTGCAACATACAGATACCCTGGGCAGCGCTTTGAAGCTGACGAACAACCTGCTCAGCGGTCTATACACGAACTTTGAGAAAATGTATCAGGCGCACATTCGCACGACCATTCCGGTTGCGACCCGAGTTCCCGTGCAGCTTGAGGTGTGCATCCGTCGCGAGACGAGCGTGACACTGACCCGGGATGTGGCGATTGCCGGGGCGCGCGTCAGCGTGCAGAGCGGCGGCTTAAGCATTGCCAATGCCTACACCAACATCCGCCTGCCCGCCGGCGTTGATCTGCCGATTGCGCTCGACCTGTGCGTGCCGGTGGAGGCCGAGATTCCGGTCAATCTGAACGTGCAGACGGATATTCCAATCCGCGAAACCGAACTGGGGGCGCCCATTCAGGGGCTGATGGACACCATCCGCCCGATCTATTGCCTGCTTCAACCCAGGGCGCGCGATCTGCAGGGAGAACCGGTCTGCACCGGGCGGTAATTGCATCGTGCCTCCGAAGGCGGGCTGCTGTGAGCGTTTGCTATGAGGAAAATTTTTGACCTGCGCCTGCAAATCCTGGCCCTCTACCTCCTTCTGGTGATCCCTTTCCTGAGCATCCTGTTCCTTTTTGCCCGTCTGGCGGCCTCACAAATGGAGCGAGATGCACAGGCAAGTAACTTCTCGCTGACCCAGGCCATCGCTCAGGAAACCGCTTTCATGCTCCAGGATATGCTCCAGGCGGTCGAACAACTGGCCAGCTATGAAGCCATCCGCCAGGGAGACATCGAGGCCATGCGCCCGCTGTTCCGCCTGATGCTCGAGACGCATCCCCAGGTGAATCTGGTCTATCGCCTGGACAGGCGGGGGATCATGCTCTATCACTATCCCGAAGGCCCCGGTTCGACAGTGGGGGTGGATTTTTCCTTCCGGGATTATTTCCGCCGCGCGCTGGAGACGCACGCTCCCTTTGTATCCCAGGGGCGCATTTCCCCCACCACCCGGCAACCCGTCACGACGGCGGTCATGCCCCTCTGGTCGGGAAAAGAATTTCAGGGACTGGTCGGAGCCAACATCCGCCTGGAGAGCCTGAGCGAGAGTCTGATCGCCATTCGCAGGGCCCACGCGGTGGAAAGCGACCTGCAACTGGTGATCCTCGACAATGCCCAGCAGATCATCGCCCACACGGATACCGAATGGTTGCTCAAGCCCGCCAATGCGCTCCTGCCGCTGGCGATTCTGGAAAAAGATGCTCCCCCCAGCCTGATCCTCCGTGCGCCCAGCGGCGAAGAACGCCTCTATACCCGCATCAACCTGCCCTCCCTGAACTGGAGCGTGATCCTGAGCCAGCCGACGGCTACTCTTTTCGCCACCCGCTATGCGCTGGAACGTCTGACCTGGCTCACGATCCTTGTGTTTCTGCTCATCGGTCTCTTCTTCTGGTGGGCACTGGCGGCGCGAGTGATCTCGCCCATCGAGCGGCTGGCGCCCCTCAGCCAGGCGATTGGGGATAATCGCCCGATAGCGCAGGAAGAGCTGGCCAGTATGCAACGCCTGACGCGGCGGCAGGATCAGATCGGGCATTTGATCCACAGCATTCTGCGCATGAGGGAGTCGCTGGCGGAGCGTTTCCAGGAGCAAAACACCCTGCTCGAAACCAGCGCTGCCGTGGTCTCTTCGCTGGATATTGATACCGTGCTCGACCGCATCCTGGAACAGATGTCCCGCCTGTTGAAAGTGGAGCGCTGCGCCATCATCGCTTTGGATGAACAGCGCGGCGTGTTCCGGGTGCGCGCCAGTCGCGGCCTTTCGCCCCACTATGTGGAACAGCTCGCCATCCAGCCCAGTGAGCCGGATTCTGTGGCCATGCGTGCGCTGCGCAGCGGCGAAGCCATCTTCGTCAGCGATACGGAAACCGATCCGAGCTACGTGCGCCGGCGTTCCATCGCTCGCGCGGAAGGTCACCGTGCGCTGCTTGCCGTGCCCCTCAAGACCCGCCATGCGCCGCCCACCGTACTGGTGGTTTACCATTCGGAGCCTCATGTTTTCACGTACAACGAAATCCGTTTGCTGACCACCTTTGCCAATCACGCTGCCATGGCTATCGAGAATGCATTGCTGTTTGAGCGCAGCGACATGCAACTGGCGGAACAAACCCATCGCCTGGAGGCGCTGATGGAATCGCTCGATATGGGGATTTTGCTGGGGGATCTCCAGGATCGGGTGATCTACGCCAACCGTCGCATTGCCGCCTGGTTGCAACAACCCGAAACCGCCTTACGCAATCGCCCCTTGAAAGAAGTGTTAGATATGCTTGCCCGTTTCAGCTCCATCTCCGAAAGCAATCGGGAGGAGCTGCGCCTGCTTGGCAACGGTCAGCGCAAAAACTGCGAATTGCTCTATAACCTGGATGGGCGCAAGCGTTTTCTGTGGCTCGAAACGTTCGAGGTGACCGATTCCCAGGGGACTTTCATCGGGCGCGGCCTGCTGGTACGGGATGTCACCTCCGAGCGCGAGCTAGACCGCATGAAATCCAGCCTGATCTCTACGGTCTCCCACGAGCTACGCACGCCGCTGGCCGCTATCAAGGGTTATGCTTCAACCCTGCTGGCGGAGGATGTGCGCTGGGAAGAGACGGCCCAACGCGAGTTTCTGAGCATCATCTCCCAGGAAGCGGACCGCCTTTCGCAACTGGTGAACAACCTGCTTGATCTCTCACGGCTGGAGGCCGGTTCGCTCAAGCTCTCTCTCCAACCCTGTGACGTGCGCGCTTTGATCACGGACGCCATCGCGCAAATGCACTTACCCACCCGCCTCGATCTTGAAATGGAGGTGGAAGAGGGCCTGCCTCCGCTGCAGGTAGATCGCGTGCGAATAGAGACGGTGATTCGCAATCTGGTGGAAAACGCCGTGAAGTATGCAGGCCCGGAAGCCTCCATCCGCATCCAGGCACAGCGTTCCGGCGAACACGTGATCTTCCGGGTGAGCGATGACGGCCCCGGCATCCCTCCGGAAGAGCGGGAGCGGATTTTCGAGAGTTTTTATCGCGTGGAATCCGGGCTGACGCGCACAGCCAGCGGCGCCGGACTTGGGCTGGCGATCTGTCATGGTCTGGTGCGCGCGCATGGAGGGAACATCTGGGTCGAATCGCCTGCGAAAGGCGCCTGCATTGCCTTTTCCATCCCCATCATCCCTCAAGCCGTGGAGGAGCACGCATGACTTCAGTCCTGGTGGTAGATGACGAAAAACCGCTACGCGATTTCGTGCGTCGTAACCTGGAAGTGCGCGGCTACCATGTGCTCAGTGCGGCCAATGGTCTGGAGGCGCTGGCGATTTTCGAACGCGAACGGATAGACCTGATCATCCTGGACTTGATGATGCCCCACCTGGACGGCCTGGAGGTCACGCGCCGCCTGCGCGAGGTCTCTACCGTGCCGATCATCGTGCTGAGCGCACTCGACGAGGAGAGCGATAAGGTGCGCGCCTTTGATCTGGGCGCAGATGACTACCTGACCAAGCCGTTCGGCGTGGAAGAACTGCTCGGTCGCGTCAAAGCGGTGCTGCGGCGCGCCCGATGGGCAGCAGCCGGCGCCCAGGGCGAGCGCCTGGTTCGGGGTGAGATCTGCGTAGACCTGGAAAGCCATCGCGTCACCGTCAGCGGGCGCGAAATCTCCCTCACCCCCACCGAATATAACCTGCTGGTCTTCCTGATGCGCAATGCCGGTAAGGTACTTTCCCATCAGCTCATTTTGCAGCAGGTGTGGGGGCCACAATACGGGAACGAAGCCGAATACCTGCGCGTCTACATCGGGCGCCTGCGCCGCAAGATTGAGGCCGATCCGCTTCACCCGCGCTATCTGCATACCGAACACGGGCTGGGGTATCGCTTCCAGGAATAGAGGGCCGACCGCATTCCAGCCTGCTTCGACCTGCCGGCCATTCCGCCGCCAGGCCCGGGAACGCGGCTCGTTTTCGCATGAAGTCGTTTATAACTTTTTTACAATTCCTGCTCCCGCTTTTATGCCCTCTTTGCGACTGGGATGTATCCTGGAATCAGTGGAGATAGACTCCACGAATCTATACTTTCCAGGAGGAGATTGCGTATGAAACGAACGCTCGCATATCTGATTGTGCTCTTCGCCCTGGTGCTGGCCGCCTGCCAGCCTGCCACACCGACAGCGGCCCCGGCGACACAGCCACCTGCAGCCACCAAAGCACCCACCCAGGCGCCGACCAACACGCCAGCCCCCACCACGCCGCCGGAAAAAGTGGTCACCATCGGCTTCACTGCCTCGCTCACCGGCAAGCTCAACGTTGAATCCACGCGCCAGAACAACGGCCTGAAGCTATGGATGGATCAGGTCAACGCGGCGGGCGGCATCAAGCTGGCAGATGGGACAATCGTCAAGTTCCAGGCGAAGTTCTACGATGACGAGTCCAACGCCGACCGCGTCCAGGAACTGTATACCAAACTCGTCACCGAGGATAAAGCCGATTTCCTGATCAGCCCCTATTCCTCCGGCCTGGCCGATGCGGCAGCCGTGATCGCGCAGCAATATGAGAAGATCATGATCACCACCGGCGCAGCCGCAGAAGGTACTTACAAAAAGGGCTACACCCTGGTCTACCAGACCTACACACCGGCCGGGCACTATCTGACCGGCGCGATAGACCTGCTGGCCTCGCTGGATCCGAATGTGAAGAAGATCGCCATCGTCCACGAGAACGATAAGTTCTCGACCGCCGTTTCGGATGCAGTCAAGGCCTATGCGGAAGGCAAGGGCTACGAGGTCGTTCTCTACGAAGGTTACGATAGCGGCACCACGGACTTCGCGCCCATTGTGACCAAGATCGAAAGCGCCCGACCCGAAGTTGTGATCGGTGGAGGTCACTTCGCGGACGGTCAACAGTTTGCCAAAGCGATCTATGAGAAAAACCTGCCTGTAAAGATGATCGCGTTGCTGGTAGCGCCGCCGGAGGCAAAATTTGCCGAGATCGGGGATGCGGCGCTGGGCGTGATCGGCCCCAGTCAGTGGGAGCCGCTGGCCGCGTTCAAACCCGATTATGGCCCGACCGGGGAAGAGTTCGTGAAAGCCTATAAAGAGGCCTTTGGGGAAGAACCCTCCTACCACGCCGCAGGCGGTTATGCTGCCGGCCTGATCCTGCAGAAAGCTATCGAGACCGCCGGCTCCCTGGATACGCAGGCCATTAAACAGGCCCTGGACAACATGGATATGACCATTTTCTTCGGTCACATCAAATTTGATACCAGCGCCGAACAGCATGGTCTGCAGATCGGGCATGAGATGGTCTATATCCAGTGGCAAAAGGATGCTTCGGGCAACCTGGTGAAACAGGTGATCTGGCCAGAAGCCGCCGCGACTGCCAAACCGCTCTATCCGATCCGCTGATCGCCAGACGAACCTGCAGGGGAGGGAT
>JAGHYK010000254.1 GCA_017743695.1 Chloroflexota bacterium | reverse complement strand
GTAAATAAACAGGAACTCCGTGACTTTGTGTCTTCGTGGTAAAATTTTAGGGTTTTTGTGGAATAGATGTTGCTTTATTCGTAACTTCTCTGCCAGAAACTCGCCGCGGAGTGCACAGAGCACACTTGCACCGTCCACGCTCCACCGTCTACCGTCCATCCAGGAACTCCCTCACCGCCGTCGCCACCTCCTGGGGGAAAAACGCGTGCACGTTATGACCGGCCTTCTCAACCAGGTAAAGCCGGGCATTGGGGATACTGGCAGCCATACGCCTCAGAATCCCGGCATAGACCCGGTCCTCCCCGCCCCCGATCAGAAGCACCGGCATTTCCAGCCGCGCCAGCGAATCCCACAACGAAGGCTCACGTCCTGGACTGAGCGACTCCACGATCACCGCCATTTTGCGGGCATCCCTTCCCCGCGCCGCCTGGATCAAAGCCTGACGTTGCCCCTCTTCCAGATTCCCAAAGATCTCCTGCCTGTACCAGGCCTCCAGAAAAGCCTGATAGTCATCGCGGCGCAACATTTGGGCGCGTTCCCGGTCCAGCCGGCGCCGCAGGGCGCGTTCTCTAACTCCACTCAACCCAGGGGAGGCGCTTTCCAGGGTCAGAGAGCGCACCCGATGGGGGAAATCCAGTGCAAAGCGCAGGGCCAGCCGCCCACCCAGCGAGTAACCGACCAGATGTACCGCGCCGCTCGCCTTTTCCTCCAGACACGCCTCCAGCGCCGCAGCCCATTTCCCCAGCGAAGGCCAGCGTCCGAGCGGCGCAAGATTTCGCCCGTGTCCCGGCAAATCCACGAGCAGGCAGTGAAATGCGTCGCTCAGGCGGCTGACGACCCCCTCCCAGCTCTCCCCCGATCCCAGGAAACCGTGCAGGAAGACCACCGTCGGAGAGGAAGCCACCCCCCTCTCGCACATCGGCCACTCACCCATCCATTCCCCCCTGCAAGCGCCAGGTCAGCGCTTCCAGGGCCAGCTCATAGCCCTTCCAGCCCAGCCCCATAATCTGCCCCCAACAGACCCCGCTCAGGAGCGAATGCTGTCGAAACGCCTCGCGCGCGGCCAGGTTGGAAAGATGCACCTCTATCGCCGGAATCCCCAGCGCTGCCACCGCGTCGCGCAGCGCGATACTCGTATGGCCATAGCCACCGGGATTGATAATCAACCCCTCCGCCCAGCCCCGCGCCTCGTGGAGGGCGTCTATCAGTGCCCCTTCGTGGTTGCTCTGGAAGAAACGCAGGCTCACCTTCAACGTCGCCGCCCGCTGGCGCAATCGCTCTTCGATCTCCGCCAGCGTCACCCGCCCGTAGAGATGGGGTTCACGCGTCCCTAACAGATTCAGGTTCGGCCCATTCAGAACGAGAATGTTGGTCACAGATCACCTCCAGCACCTCAAGGAGTAGTGAAGTCGGCACCTCGGACACGATCAAGGGGACGCCGATTTCCTGGATCAAGACGAAACGGAGACGGCGCCGCTGCCGCTTCTTGTCGTATTCCATAGCCTGCAGCAAGGCCTCTGCTCGCGCGCCTCCCACTGCGCCTGCAAGACCCAGCCCGAGCAGGGTGCGCTCGACCCGGGCGCGCACCTCCCCCGAGGCGATCCCCAGACGCTCCGCCAGCAGCGCAGCTGCCCGTAACCCGATAGCTACCGCCTGCCCATGGGGAATTTGATATTGCGAAACGGCCTCAATCGCATGGCCGAACGTATGCCCCAGGTTCAAATAGGCGCGCTCGCCGTGTTCAAAGGGGTCTTTCGCCAGAATATTCGCCTTTACTTTAATCGCCGGCAACAAAATCTCTTCGACAGGCTCCACATTCCCTCTTTCCAGCCGCGCGAACAGCTCCGCGTCCCCGATCATCCCGGCCTTGAGAATTTCTGCCAGACCGTTTTTGAACTCCCGTTGTGGCAGAGTGCGTAAGACGCTCAGATCGCTGACGATGGCAATGGCATCCTTGAAAGCCCCCACCAGATTCTTGCCCTGTGGCAGGTCTACCCCGACCTTGCTTCCCAGGCTGGCGTCGGCCATGGCCAGCAGTGAAGTCGGTGCCTGGATCAGGGGCAGACCGCGCAGAAAGGTGGCGGCGACGAAGCCCGTCAGGTCGCCGATCACGCCGCCGCCCAAAGCCACCAGCGCGCTTTTGCGATCGGCCCCCAATTCCAGCAATCGGGAATAAAGCCAGGCAGCCGTCTCAAGCGTCTTATAGCGTTCGCCATCCGGCACGACCAGCAAATGACTGTTCTCCACCCGTTCCTGCAGCCGTTCGCCGTAGAGCGGCGCCAGCGTCTCGTTGGTCACGATAAAGACAGCAGAAAAATCCTTCTGCCTGAGGAAGGAGGGCAAAAAGGTTTCCAAAAGGTCATATCCCAGATAGAGCGGGATCGTACCGCCGGCGGTGGCCGGCACATTCAGCGTAACGTGTTCCATTGGCGCAAAATCTCCTCTGCTACCCTTTCCGGGCTGGAAGTAGTTGTATCTATCTGCGGATAACGTTCATAGATCGGGCGGCGAGCTTCAAGCAGTGCTTCCAGCCGTGCGCGCTCTGCCTGGAAAAGCGGCCGGTTTTGCGCCTCCCCCTCCCCGCGCTGCACCCTGCGCATCAATTCATCCAGATCGCAGACCAGGCAAAAAATCTCGCCGCGCGCCTCCAGGAGCTGCCGCGTTTCGGGGTTCAGCAGCGCTCCCCCTCCCAGTGCGATCACGGCGGGCGCCCTTCTTTCCGAAACCTCGGCGCACACCTGCGCCTCCACCTGACGAAAGTACCCCTCCCCGTACTGCGCGAAGACCTGCGGAATCGGCATCCCCAGGCGATGCACAATCACCTCATCGGTATCTATGAAATCCCATCCCAAACGAGCCGCGAGCACGCGCCCGGTTGTCGTCTTCCCGCTACCCATGAATCCCGTCAGAATGATGTGTTTTTTCATGAATTTAATTTCATATGATGAAAATTCAACAAAAAAAGACACGAAGACACCAGGATAAGTATAACGAAAAGGAAACTTTGTGACTTCGAGTTTTCGTGGTGAAACTTCAGTTACCCTGCTCAAA
>JAGHYK010000253.1 GCA_017743695.1 Chloroflexota bacterium | reverse complement strand
CAGTAGGCGTCGATTTGGGACTGCCATCTGCCGCGTACCACTTGAAGAGAGTGTTGCCACAACGGTCTTCACCGCCTACAACGACTGAATTGTCGTTCAAAACTGCTACCCGCTGGCTTGGCCTGAATCCGCCGGGTGCAAAGGACGTATCCAACGAGCCGTCGGTATTCAGGCGAGCCGTCCCAACCTGACTCGCGCCGTTGAAACTGCTGAATTCACCGACAATAATGTACTTGCCGTTGCTTTGCCTGGCAATGTCCCGCACTGTGCCATCTGCTCCGCTGCCGACTCCGCTGAAGGTGGAGTCGGCCGTCCCATCCAGATTCAGACGGGCAATGCCCGACGTCGGTTGGGTAAAATTCCCGCCAATCACAATCTTATTCCCATCGATTAAGACTGCAGAAACGAGTCCGTAGATGTCATAGTTCACGAAAGCCTCATCGAGTGAGCCGTTGGGGTTAAGGCGCAGAAGAAAATGGGTAAGTGGACTTGGCAGTATGTCAAACCTCCCGGCGATAACAATTTTTCCGTCTTCCTGCAGTGCAGCGTCATAAACTTCACCAACCTGCAGGCGAGCATCAACCTGGAACGTCGGGTCTACTGCGCCATCGCTTTTGAGGATTGCCAGACTGCGCGGGGTTGCCTGCCCGCCAATGGCGACAAATTTCCCTGCCACCAGCACCCGCCCGTCGCTAAGGGGGATAAAAGCGTTCACTTTGCCGGGCGATGTAAACATTGCCGGATTGATGACAAAAAAGTCCCCCGTACCCGTCAGAGGTACGGTCGGCGGATCAACCGGCCTCGTGTGAGCAGATGAGGGTGGAGATAGAGTGACTGCGGTTGCCAGGGACAAGATGGTTATCGAGAAAATCAGGGTATGAGTGCGTGTATTCATGGTTTTCTCCGATGTCAACGACTGTCGGCTAAAGCCGACAGCTTGCCCTCGCCTGGATTCCCAGGCAGGGCTTCAGGGCCGGTTGACAGCGGCCCACCGTCCCGGAGGACGGTATAGCGGAGGCGAATGTTCTGCGCGGTGTTGATGTCGGCGTGCTGCATAGAGCCACAGAAGGGACAGGCAAAGCGATGCCGAGACCGGTTCCCGCGCACGCCGCATCGGGAGCAGATGCGGCTGGTGTACGCCGGGTCAACCTCGGTCACACGCAGGCCGCACATCTGGGCCTTCTGCTCGACAGCGGACCGGATTTCGCGTCGTTGCCAGCGTGCGAGACGCCGACGGAGCGCTTTGCCCCGAACCGTGCCTCGTTTGGGCGGTACGACGCCGCGCAGGTCCTCGAAGACGAGCACCGCATTGGACGGAACCCACGCGACGAGCGCCGCGGCCGTTTGCCGAGCGAAGGTGCGGGTGCGGTTGCGCTGGATGCGGCCAAGCCGTTTGAGCACCCGGCGGACACTGCTCGTATCCTTGTGCTCTGCCTTACGGGCCGCCAGTTTCCGCTGAAGTCGCGAGCGTGTCTTCTGGGTGCGCCAATTGGCCACCTTGACCGCCTTGCCAGAGGCAACGAACGTGGTGCCATCCGGGTCGACGGCGACGAGGGCGTTGGTTTCGTTCAGGTCGATGCCGACGGGCACCGTGCCAACGGGGTCGGGAACCGCAAGCGTCACGGTCACGCGGCCCAGCAGCATGCCATCCCGTTCAATAACGGTCAGGCTATCGATCTCCTTCGCCTGGTGGAGCCTTGTGTTGAAGGCATCAGGCACGGTGTAGGACAGGCGCTTGCGACCGGCGACCGTCCAGATCGAGAGCGTGCCATCGGCACGGAAGTCCGCGTCGCGACCACGCTTGCCGACCAGGAACAGCGCCCGGGCCTTCCGAAACACGAAGGGACGTGTCGCAGGCGTGCCGTTGCTGCTGGCGCTCCTATAGGCAGCGGCAACCTGCCGGATGGCCGAGATGGTCATCTGTCTGTTGAGACGACCCTTCACCGCGTGATAGACGCGCTTCTGGAGTGCGATGGGGCCAAGCGGACGACCGTCGTTGAAGGCAACGGGCGAACACGCGGCCTGAACCTCACGGAAGACGGTGAGGGTCTGCCGGAGATCGGGGTCGGGCTCAATCACGATGGTCACGGTTCGCTGAATGTCCATCACACCATGAGGATAGCACCCGGTGCGGGATTCTGCAAGAAAGGAGGCCAACCGACGAGGCTGGGCGCGCTTTCCCCCGTCGCCTGAAGGTGACGGCCCCCAGCGCGCAAAGATTCTGTAGGTTTGGGGATGAGTCGTCTGACCCACTTCTGTTGGATGGGGGCAATATGTCCGAATTTCTTTGACGTGGGCGCACAGGATGGAGACTCACGTCCTGCGATACGTGGACAGAACCAGAGACCTTCTAAGAGCATGATCAAAAACTCGGATTTCTCATAAGGCTTGTACCTTGCATCTGCAACCATTGTGGGAAAGGTTGCCAATATGCTTTCGCTCCCGTGCCGCACGTTCTCCCTTCCGCTCCTCCACGGGGAGCGGAAGGGAGCGAGGGGGAAGGTGAGGGCCGCCAGGTGTGCGCCGCAGCACAGGCCCTGAAACCGTTGAAAACCTGTTCCAGCGTGTCACGAAGACGTATGCGTTACGCGCCAACCCTCCCCTAAGATGGAGATACCATTGTCGAGCCTCATCAAACACCCAGGTTTTGATCATACTCTAAGGCTCCCTGAAAGTGGTGAAGGCAGGATAAAGAACGTAGAATCGTCATACTTATGCCGTAACGTATCTCACTCCAATACAAGAGACGTTGGAGATGCTTGAGTTGATGGCACAAGTGAGCGGGTAGAGAGCCATAGACAACGGTAGATTTACCGGTGATCACTCTTCGCTGGCGAGGTTTTATCGGAGGGGATAACACAAATCGATTCGCACAACCCGGATTCGTACTTCCATCTGCAAGTTTCGGGAAAGACGTAACCCGTTTGATAGGATTGAGTCACACTTCGATTCCTTACAGTTCAAGGAACGTAGCGAGGGCGGATACACGTACCGCAAGAACGTGATAGGGCGAAGAAAGATTACGAGGCTAAATTCTTAAAGTTCATCAGGCAATAGATGCTCTCTAG
>JAGHYK010000050.1 GCA_017743695.1 Chloroflexota bacterium | reverse complement strand
GTCCGCGGTCTGCCTGTCATAAACAATCGTCATCTCTTATTTGTGAAAAGTGACACGTTTTCCCCAAATGCCTGGGCACTCTGTGTTATACTTCAATGCGTTATCTCCACATGGAGGATGCCCGATGTTGCTTGAGTACGTTGCCATTGCCATTCTTATCGCCTTAGCCACATTCATTGCCTTAGCAGCGGTGCTCATGGGGGAACTGTTCGGGCCGAAGCGCCGCACCGCCGTCAAGGCTGAACCCTATGAATCCGGAATGCGTCCCATTGGCCCCGGCACGCGCAGAATGCCGGTTCGTTTCTACCTGATCGCCATGCTTTTCATTCTCTTCGACATCGAAGTCGTGTTCCTGCTGCCCTGGGCTGTCGCCTTTCGTCAGCTCGGAGTCTTTGGCCTGGTGGAGATGCTCATCTTCATCGCCATTTTACTGGTTGGCTACTTCTACGCCTGGAGGAAAGGAGCGTTAGAATGGGAATAGAGCAAAAGCTGGGGAATATGGGCGTGGTCACCACCACGCTGGAGCAGGCAGTCAACTGGGCACGCACCAATGCCATGTGGCCCATGTTGTTCGGACTGGCTTGCTGTGCGATTGAAATGATGGCGGCTCAGGCCTCGCATTACGATATGAGCCGCTTTGGGATGGAACTCATGCGCGCCTCGCCCCGCCAATCAGACCTGATGATCGTGGCCGGACGCGTCACGCGCAAAATGGCGCCGGTGCTGCGCCGCCTGTACGACCAGATGCCCGAACCAAAATGGGTGATCGCCATGGGCGATTGCGCCTCGTGCGGTGGCGTCTTCAACAACTATGCCATCGTCCAGGGCGTGGACGAAGTGGTTCCGGTGGATGTATACGTCGCCGGCTGCCCGCCGCGTCCTGAAGCCCTGATCCATGGCATTATCACCCTGCATGAAAAGGTACGCGGCGAAAAATTCATCTCCAAAGCCTGAGGAAACCCCATGGAAGCAAAGCTTCAGTCCGTCGTCCAACGCTTGCAGGAACGCTTCCCGCTGCAGGTGGAAGAATTTCGCGGGGAGGCTCATGTGTTCGTGCAGGCAGAACACCTGCTCCATTTGCTTGAATTCCTGAAAACACAAGAAGGCTTTGAAATGCTTTCTACGGTGACTGCTGTGGACTACTGGCCCCAGCAGCAGCCGCGCTTTCACGTCATTTACCAGTTACTCTCCCTGCAGCATAACCTTCGCCTGCAGGTGCGCGTTCCGGTCAATGCCACCGAGCCGGTCTTGCCCACCATCACGAGCATTTACGCCAATGCCAGCTGGCGCGAGCGCGAAGTCTGGGATATGTTCGGCATTCGCTTCCAGGGACATCCCGATCTGCGCCGTATCCTGATGCCACAAGACTGGCAGGGGCATCCACTGCGCAAAGACTATCCGCTGGGATACGAGGAACCGCAGTTTACCTTCAACTTTGAAGAGATCAACCAGCGCAAGCCTTACGCCAAAGAGTGACATGGAGCCGCTATGACCCAGATTCAAGAAATGACGCTGGATGAAATCCGTCACCTGGTAAGCGAAAACGCCATCCAGGGGGAAACGGTGGTGCTCAACATGGGGCCGCAGCACCCCTCCACCCATGGCGTGCTGCGCCTGATCGTGGAATTAGATGGCGAGGTGATCGTCAACGTCATCCCGGATATTGGCTTCCTGCATACGGGCGTTGAGAAAAACATGGAAGCCAAAACGTACCAGAAAGCCGAAGTGATGACCGACCGCCTGGATTATCTGAACACGATGGGCAACAACCTGGCCTACGTGATGGCCATCGAGAAATTGATTGACCTGGATGTGCCCCCACGCGCCCAGGCGATTCGCGTCATCCTCACCGAGTTACAGCGCATCGCCTCCCACCTGGTATGGATCGGCACTTCTGCCCTCGACCTGGCGGCCATGTCGGTTTTCCTCTACGCTTTCCGTGAGCGCGAAATGATCCTGGACATTTTCGAGATGTGCTCCGGCCAGCGCATGATGACCACCTACTTCCGCCCCGGCGGCCTGTGGCGCGATGTGCCCGTAGAATTTGAAGACGCGGTGCGCAATTTCGTGCGCATCTTTCCGCGCCGCGTGGATGAGTACGAAGCCCTGCTGACGAAAAACCCTCTCTTCCTCGACCGCACCGTCGGGATCGGGAAGCTGACCAGGGAGCAGGCGCTTCAGTATGGAGTGACTGGCCCGACGCTGCGCGCCAGCGGGGTGGCCTGGGATTTGCGCAAAGTCAGCCCCTATATGGGCTACGAACAATATGACTTCAACATCCCCACCCATACGGCCGGAGATGTCTACGCGCGCTACCTGGTGCGCGTCCAGGAAATGCGCGAATCCCTCAAGATCGTGCAGCAGGCGCTGGCGAAGCTCCCCTACGGGCCAGTGCGCAGCAACAATCGCAAATATGTGCCCCCGCCGCGCTCCGAGATCGGGGTCAGCATGGAAGCGCTGATCCACCACTTCAAGCTATGGACGGAGGGTTTCACACCTCCCAAAGGTGCTGTTTATTCGGCGGTGGAATCGCCGCGCGGGGAGTTAGGCGTCTACCTGGAAAGCGATGGCAGTCCCAAGCCCTATCGCGTCCACTGGCGCACCCCCTCTTTCGACAACCTGCAGGTGCTGCCCATTCTGGCAAAAGGCCATCTGATTGCCGATCTGGTCGCCATTATCGGCTCCATAGATATTGTCCTGGGAGATATTGACCGATGAGCCTGGCACAAAAATATTCTCAAGAAATTCAAGCCATTTTTGCCAAATATCCGCCGGAGCAGAAACGCTCGGCGATCATGTCTCTGCTCTACCTGGCCCAACGGGAAGAGGGATATATCAGCCAGGAAGCGATGAAAGAGATCGCTGACATGCTGGAAATCAGCGTGACCGAAGTGGCCGGCGTGGCGGGCTTTTACACCCTTTTCCACCGGCAGAAAGAAGGAAAATATCGCATCCAGGTCTGTACCGATCTGCCCTGCGCGCTGCGAGGCGCCGATTCGTTCCTTCAGGAGCTGGCTCAGGCCCTGGGAGTTCGCCCCGGCGAAACCACCCCTGATGGGCGCTTTACCCTGGAAGAAGTCATGTGCGTTGGCGCCTGCCATCGTGCACCGGTCTTCCAGGTGCAGCATGGGGATACAATCACGTTCCATGAAAATATGAGCCTCGAAGAGGCTCTTGCAGTCCTGAAAAAGCTGGAATAACGGCGGTGTGGTATGAGCCAATATCTTCTGCTACGTCATCGGGAAATCCCTGAAATCAGCCGCTTAGAGGTCTATCGCCAGCATGGTGGATTTGAGGCGTTCCAAAAGGCCGTTACCACGATGACCCCGGACCAGGTGACGGAAGTCGTGAAGGCCTCCGGCTTGCGTGGGCGCGGCGGCGCTGGCTTCCCCACCGGGCTGAAGTGGTCCTTCATGGATCGCAAGAGCTGGCCTCATTACGTGGTAGCCAATGCCGATGAATCAGAGCCCGGCACATTCAAAGACCGCGAGATCATGGAAGGCAACCCCTTCCAGTTCCTGGAAGGCGTGGCGATTGCCTCCTATGCGGTCGGTGCACAACGCGCCTACATCTACATCCGCGGCGAATATCAGCATATCGCGCGCTGGCTGGACGAGAAGATCGCGGAAATGGAAGCAGCCGGCCTGTTGGGCGAAAAGCTCTTCGGCACGGATTACTCGTTACGCATTTACACCCATCTGGGCGCCGGCGCCTATATCTGCGGTGAAGAGACTGCACTGCTGGAATCCCTGGAAGGGAAACGAGGCCAGCCGCGTGTGCGCCCACCCTTCCCGCCCACTTTTGGCCTCTACGGCAAACCGACTGTGGTCAACAACGTCGAAACGCTGACGAATGTCCCCCTGATCGTTCAGAACGGCGCTGAATGGTACCGCCGCATGGGTACACCCGACGCGCCGGGCGTCAAAATTTTCTCGCTCTCCGGGCGCGTCAAGCGCCCCGGCAATTACGAACTGCCTTTCGGGTTGACCTTCCGCCAGCTCATTTACGAATATGGCGGCGGCATCCTGGATGACCGCCCGATCAAAGCTATTATGCCGGCCGGCGCATCCTCTTCGCTCCTGCGCGTGGACGACCGCGTGCTGGATACACCCCTGGATTACGTCGCCCTGCGCCAGTTCGGCTCCGATCTCGGTTCAGCATCGGTCATCGTGATAGACGACACCGTTTCGATAGACTGGGTCATCCAGAAGACCATCCGCTTCTTCAAGCATGAATCGTGTGGCAAATGCACCCCATGCCGCGAAGGAACGTATTGGATGAAACATCTGATTGACCGCATTCGGGAGGATGGAAAAGAAGAAAAGCAGGTCAAACTACTCCTGGATGTGGCGCGCCAGATACAGGGAAAGTGCCTGTGCGCCCTGGGTGAGTTCTCCACCATGGCCGTTGTCAGCGGCATCGAGCGCTTCCCCGAAGATTTCCGCGAAACCGTACTGGAGGGAGTGCCAGGATGAGCAAAATGGTAACCCTGACCATTGATGGGATCAAAGTGACCGTGCCGGAAGGGACGTTGCTGGTAGATGCAGCGCGTCAGGCTGGCATCCATATCCCTGTTTTCTGCTATCACCCAAAACTGGAACCGGCAGGAATGTGCCGCATGTGCCTGGTTGAGATCGGTCGTCCGATGATTGACCGCAATACCGGACAGCCGATCCTGGATGAAAATGGCCAGCCGAAATTACAGTTCCTGGGAAAACTGGAAACCGCCTGCACCAATACGGTTTCCGAGGGCATGGTGGTCTTCACCCAATCGGAAAAGGCGCGCCAGGGACAGAAAGCCACGGTCGAGTTCCTGCTGACCTCCCATCCTCTGGATTGCCCGATCTGCGACAAAGGCGGCGAGTGTCCGCTCCAGGACCTGACCATGGCCTATGGCCCTGCACAAAGCCGCTTCGAATACGAAGATAAAATCCACCTGGCCAAGCACGTTCCCCTCGGCGATCTGATCTACCTGGATCGGGAACGCTGTATCCTGTGCTCGCGCTGCATCCGCTTCCAGGCTGAGCTGGTCGGGGAGGCGGTGCTGACCTTCGATGAGCGCGGCCGCTCCAGCCAGATCGTCACCGTCTCAGATCCCCCCTTTGATTCCGTATTTTCCGGCAACACCACCGATATTTGCCCGGTCGGCGCGCTGACCACCGCCGATTTCCGCTTTGGCGCGCGCCCGTGGGAACTGAAAGCCGCGGCCTCCATCTGCTCGCAGTGCGCCGTCGGGTGCAACATCGTCTATAACACCCGCCGCGAAGCGCGCAGCGATGGGCGCATTGTGATCAAGCGCGTCCTGCCACGGCAAAACGAGGAAGTCAACGATCTCTGGATTTGCGATAAAGGGCGGTTTGGCTATCACTATACCGAAAGTCGCGCCCGCCTGACAGCACCGCGCGCCGAGGGTCGCCCTGTTTCATGGGAACAGGCGCTCCAGAAGGCAGCAGAGGGCCTGCGCTCCGCCTCCCAGAAAGCCCTGATCGCCTCCGGCCGCCTTTCCAACGAAGACCTCTATACACTGAAGCGACTGGCCGATCATCTCCAGATGCCTGCCTATCTCTACACCCCCATCGGCGGCGGTGAGTGGGTGCGTCGCTATGGCCTGAGCACAGGGAGCGACCTTTCCGCGCTGGGTAAAGGCGATGCCATCCTGGTTGTCGCCTCCGATCTCTACGAAGAAGCCCCGCTCTGGTACCTGCGGGTCAGGCAGGCTGCCGAACGCGGCGCCGCTCTGATCATCGCCCACCCGCGAACCACGCGCCTGGAGAGGCAGGCACCTCACCAGTACGTCTTACGCTACGCGTACGGCGATGAAGGCGAAATCATCGAGCGTCTGCGGCGCGAGGCGAAGATCGCCCAAACGCTGCACGAGGCGCGCAATCTGGTCATCTTCTTTGGGAACGAGGGGATGGGCCTGGAGCAGAGCGAATCGCTGGCCGCTGCCTGCGCCGATTTGCTCGTCGAGACCGGGCACGCCGGACGCATTCACAACGGCTTGATCGGCGTCTGGCCCCATCCCAACGCACAAGGCGCCTGGGAGCTGGGCTTCCAGCCGATCTTCGACCTCCAGCCGCTCTTCGAGACCATGGATGCGCTTTACCTGGTCGCGCTCGATCCCTTCGGGGATGGCTGGGTGCGCCAGAACGGACGCAAGCCCTTCCTGATCGTGCAGGACATCTTAGAGACTGCAACCGTGCGCCAGGCGGATGTGGTGCTTGCCGCCTGTGCCTACACCGAGCGCGAGGGCACGTTTACTTCCGGCGAGCGCCGTGTACAACGCTACTATCCTGCCGTGCCGCGCTACGGAGATTCCAGACCAGATTTCGCCATCACGGCAGCCCTGGGAGCAAAACTGGGGCTTAACCTTGAGGCTCAGAGCGCAGCGCGGCTGTTCCAGGAGATCGCCGGCGCTTTCCCGGCTTTCAAGGGTCTGGATTACGCCAGGCTGGCCGAAACCCGGCCGCAATGGCCGCCCACCGGTCGCGCCGACTATCCATTCAGCGGCACCGCTCAACCGAACACCCAGGGGATGGGCAAAATCCTCTCCGCCGTCGCCGAGGGCACGATGACACCCCTGCCGCCCACCATGCAGAAAGAGTCGCTGCGCCCTGAAGAGGGGACGCTCCTCCTGGTGCCGATTCATCGCCTGTTCGATGCCGGCAGCCTGCTCACGCCTTCCGCGCTGCTCCACGGTCGCATCGGCGCTCCCCACATCATCCTGCATCCGAAGACGGCGCAGGAGGCAGGGGTCACAGCGGGCGAAAAGGTGCTGATCGAATGGGAAGATCGGCAGGCGGAGGCGCTGGTGAAAGTAGAGGAGCACGTGCCGGTGGGTGTAGGGCTGGTTCCGCGCAGCATGGGCATTCCGCTCAGCAGAGCGGCACGCGCTCGCTTGCATCTCGCAGAACGGGTGAGGTAAGCATGGACTACGCATTGCTCATCGAGTGGACGCTGAAATCCCTGATCCTGCTCCTGGTGTTGCTGGGAGGCTTTGCCTACCTGACGCTTTACGAGCGCAAGGCTCTGGCACGCATCCAGGTACGCATTGGCCCCAATCGCGCCGGCCCGTGGGGCATTTTGCAGCCTGTGGCGGATGGCATCAAGCTGATCTTCAAAGAGGAATTCACGCCTGCCAGCGCCGATAAGCTCCTCTTCTTCCTGGCGCCGCTTATCACCGTTGTACCGGCTCTGGTGATCGCTGCCGTCGTGCCCTGGGGGCCGCCCGTCGAGATCTTCGGGCGACGCGTCACGCTTCAGGTGGCCGATCTCAATGTGGGCGTGCTCTACGTCATGGCCATCGCTTCGATCTCGGTGTATGGGATCGTGCTGGCCGGCTGGGCAAGCAACAACAAATATGCCATGCTGGGTGGGATGCGCTCCTCGGCACAGATGATCTCTTACGAGCTGGCGCTCGGCCTGGCCTTCGTCACCGCGATCCTGCTGGCGGATTCGATGCAGCTTTCCGAGATTGTCGCCGCCCAGCGCAATGTCTGGTTTGTGGTGTTGCAGCCGGTCGGGGCCGCGATTTTCCTGATCGCCACCCTGGCCGAAGTCAACCGCGCCCCCTTCGACATGCCGGAGGCCGAACAAGAGTTGACAGCAGGCTATCACACCGAATATTCCGGGATGAAGTTTGCCCTGTTCTTCATGGCCGAATACGACAAAATGATCGTCGTCAGCGCGCTGGCTGCTTCCCTCTTCTTCGGCGGCTATTGGGGGCCTGGCGTGGAACGTTTCCCCTGGCTGGGGCCTGTCTATATGGCCATCAAGGTCATCATCCTGCTCTTTGGGATGATCTGGGTGCGCGCCACCCTGCCGCGCATTCGCTATGACCGCCTGATGAGTCTGGGCTGGAAGGTGCTCTTCCCGCTGGCGCTGGCTGTCGCCTTCATCACAGCGCTGGGCATTCTGCTGGAACAGCTCTGGCTGGTACCGTTGCTCTCACTTCTGGCCGCCTTCCTCACTTCTTTACTGGTAACACGTGCCATCTGGAGGAAAGTCTATGCTTAAAGAAATTGGCCGTGGTCTGATGACCACTTTCAAGATGATGCTGGAACGCCCGGTGACGATCCAGTATCCGGAGCAAAAGCGACCAGTGCGCACTCGCTATCGCGGGCGCCACATCTTGCGACGCTATGAAAACGGATTGGAGCGATGCATCGGGTGCGCGTTGTGCGCTGCCGCCTGTCCGGCAGATGCGATCTTCGTGGAGGCCGCCGAAAATACCGATGAAGAACGCTATTCGCCGGGCGAACGCTATGCCAGCACCTACGAGATCAACATGCTCCGCTGCATCTTCTGCGGCTTTTGTGAGGATGCCTGCCCGACCGAGGCCATTGTGCTGGGCGATAACTACGAGTTGAGCTTCACGGATCGGGCACAGGCAATCTACACAAAAGAAATGCTGCTGGAGCCTGTGCCGCCGGGCGGTCAACCGACACCCCAGAAAACTCCACCGGGCGTTTACACGCGCGCGGTGCCAGAAATGGAGGACCCAAAGGACTGACTATGAGCCTGGAATTGCTCCTTTTCCTGATCCTGGCCCTGATCGCCATCGCCAGCGCGCTCGGAATGCTGCTGAGCCGCCACGCGGTCTATGCCGCGCTGTTCCTGGTGCTGAATTTTGCCACGGTGGCGGTCTTCTATCTTTTGCTGAACGCCCCTTTTATCGCCATGGCGCAGATCACCGTATATGCCGGGGCGATCATGGTGCTCTTCCTCTTCGTGATCATGCTCCTGGGGACAGAAGTGTTACCGCCTTCTCCGGTTCTCCCCTGGCAGCGACCGCTGGCATTCCTGCTGGCCCTGGGACTGCTGGCCGAAAGTGTTTACCTGCTGTTCTTCCGCCAGCGTTTGACGCTCAGCCTGCCGGCAACCATTGATCCCTTCTCCGGCCCAAAAGCCATCGGACAGGCATTGTTCACAGGCTACCTGTTGCCTTTCGAGATCACCTCGATCCTGTTGCTGGTGGCGATGGTGGGAGCCATTCTGCTGACGCGAAAGGAGCGTTGAGATGATCCCTCTTGCCTGGTACATTGCGCTTTCAGCGGTGCTTTTCACCATCGGGGCTTTGGGCGTGCTGGTGCGCCGCAACCCGCTGGTGATCTTCATGTCCATTGAGTTGATGCTCAATTCGGCCAACCTGGCCTTCATCGCATTCAGCCACGCCTTCGGCGCGCTGAGCGGACAGGTGTTCGTCTTCTTCGTGATGGCAGTGGCTGCCGCTGAGGTCGCAGTAGGGTTGGCGCTGATCGTGGCCATCTTCCGCACGAAACACACCATCAACGTGGACGAAATGAACTCTCTCAAAGGGTAGGAGCTTTCCATGCATTTTTCCGAAGCAATGCCCGCTGGTTTCTTCTCCCTGGCCCCATGGATTGTCTTCTTCCCGTTGCTGGGGCTGCTGGTGAACCTGATCTTCGGGAAGCGCCTGCCAGAGCGCGCCATTGGTTGGATCGCCAGCCTGGCTTCAGGTGCGGCCTTCGTCGTCTCCATCCTGCTGGCGCTCTCGCTACGTGAACATGCGGAAGGAACGCGCGTGCTGCTGGCAGAATGGATCCACATCGGCAACCTGCGCCTGGATTGGGCTTTCCGCGTGGACACCCTCTCGGTGACCATGATGCTGGTCGTCTCCGGTGTCGGCACGCTGATCCACATCTACGCCATCGGCTACATGCACGAGGATGTACGCTTCAAAGGCGATCCGGGCCGCTACCGGCGTTTCTTCGTCTTCTTCAACCTGTTCATCGTCGCCATGATGATCCTGGTTGGAGGAGACTCGTACCTGATGCTCTTCGTCGGCTGGGAGGGGGTCGGGTTATGCTCCTTCCTGTTAATCGGTTTCTGGTACGATATGGACACCCTGGGGCGGCCTTCCTGGGCAAACTCCAATGCCGCCAAAAAGGCTTTCGTCACCAACCGCATCGGTGACTTCGGGTTCCTGATGGCCGCCTTTCTGATGTTCTGGTCTTTTGGAAGCCTGAACTTTGACGAAGTGTTCGCGCAGGCGCCACTGCTCGCCCAGGCAATGCCCGGCCTGGTGATAGCCATTACGTTGTTCATGCTCCTGGGCGTAAGCGGTAAATCGGCGCAAATCCCGCTCTACATCTGGTTGCCCGATGCCATGGCCGGCCCGACGCCTGTCTCGGCGCTGATCCATGCGGCGACGATGGTGACCGCCGGCGTATACCTGATCGCCCGCTCGGCGCCGCTTTATGTGACCGTGCCGGCCGCGCAGTACATCGTGGCCCTGCTCGGCGCAACCACGGCGCTCTTTGCGGCAACCATTGCGGTAGGGCAATATGACATCAAGAAGGTGCTGGCCTATTCGACAATCTCCCAACTGGGCTTCATGGTGGCCGCAGTGGGCATGGGTGCGTTCGTGGCCGGCATGTTCCATCTGGTGACCCATGCTTTCTTCAAAGCCCTGCTCTTCCTCTCCGCCGGGTCGGTGATCCTGGGACTGGAACGCGGACACCACCATCTGGCCCATGCAACCCATCACGGGAAAGAACACGATCCCCACGCTCATGCCGAAGTGTTCGATCCGGGCGATATGCGTAACATGGGTGGACTGCGCAAGCGAATGCCGGTCACCTTCTGGCTCTACCTGATCGGCACGCTGGCCCTGGCAGGCATTTTCCCCTTCGCCGGCTTCTGGTCAAAGGATGAAATCCTGGCCGATGCATTCCGCGAAGGGTATCAGGCAGTGTACTGGTTGCTCACCATTGCCGCTTTCTTTACCGCCTTTTACATGGGGCGACAGATCTGGCTGGTCTTCTTCGGAGAAGCGCGCCATGAGGCCGCCGCCCATGCCCAGGAAAGTCCCTGGATCATGACCGCGCCGCTGATGGTGCTGGCTGCCCTTTCCGTGCTTGGAGGCGCCCTGAACCTGCCCGGTCTGCATTCCCTGACCTCCTGGCTGGAACATACGCTGGAGATGGTGCATCCCGGCGAATTCATCTTCCCGGTGGCCGCCCTCTCTACCGTGCTGGCGCTGCTGGCCCTGGGGCTTTCCTGGTGGGTTTATGGTCGCCGGCCGCTCGTCGCCGGGCAGGTGGATCCGCTCAAACAGGCGCTCGGGCCGTTGTTTATCGCCCTGGAAAACAAGTGGTATGTGGACGAAGGATACTGGGCGGTCTTCGTCAACCGCTATATTGCCCTGGCGCGCTGGCTGGCGGAAAAAGTCGAATGGGCGTTCTGGCACGAGTGGTTCCATGATACCGTGCTGGTGCGCGGATTTAACTTCCTGAGCCAGAAGGTGCTCCACCTGCGCCTGGATCGTCAGGTGGTGGATGCCTTCTTCGACGGGCTGGCCACCCTGACGGGGCGAATCGCCCGTCGTCTCAGCCCCTTGCAGAATGGCTTCGTGCGTAGCTACGCGCTGATGGTGCTCTCAGGCGTCGTGCTCATTCTCGGTTATTTGCTCCTCAAAGGCTAATCTCACCTCGCAGAGGTAACCCATGGACTTGCTGCTTCATCCTTTGACTCTTGTCACGTTCTTCCCGTTGATCGGCGTTCTGATCCTGCTCTTCCTCTCTCAGGAGCAGAAGAATGCCTTGCGATGGACAGCGTTGATCACCTCGCTGATCACCTTCGGCCTGTCCCTGTGGGTGCTTGCGCTGTTCAACGCGAAGAACCCCGATCTTCAGCTCCCCATCCGCCGCGATTGGATTCAGGTGGCCGGTTGGAACATCCAGTACTTCCTGGCAGTAGACGGCCTGAGCATCCTGCTGCTCTTGCTCACAACCTTCCTCACCCCCATCGCCATCCTCTCTACCTGGTCGGCAATTGAGGAGCGGGTCAAGGACTTTATGATCTTCTTCCTGCTCCTGGAAGTGGGCATGGTGGGCGTGTTCCTGGCGCAGGACCTGTTCCTGTTCTACATCTTCTGGGAATTCACGCTGGTACCGATGTACTTCTTGATCGGCATTTGGGGCGGCCCGCGGCGCATTTATGCCGCCATCAAATTCTTCCTCTATACCATGGCCGGCTCCATCCTGATGCTCCTGGCCATCCTCTGGCTGGGAATTCATCAGGGCACTTTCTCGGTTCCAGACCTGATCGCCAAAGACAACCTCCCCTTTGAGGTGCAGAAGTGGCTGTTCCTGGCCTTTGCGGCAGCCTTTGCGATCAAAGTGCCCATGTGGCCACTGCATTCCTGGTTGCCAGATGCCCATGTGGAAGCGCCGACAGCAGGTTCAGTCATCCTGGCCGGCGTCCTGCTGAAGATGGGGACATACGGTTTCCTGCGCTTTAACCTGCCACTCTTTCCACAGGCCAGCGTCTGGGCGGCGCCAGGCATCGCGCTCCTGGCTGTGATCGGCATCCTTTACGGCGCTGCCGTCTCCTATGCCCAGCAGGATGTCAAGAAACTGGTCGCCTTCTCCTCGGTAAGCCACCTGGGATTCGTCATGTTAGGGTTGTTTGCCCTCAATCCCCAGGGGATTCAGGGGAGCATCCTGCAGATGATCAACCACGGTCTGAGCACCGGGGCGCTGTTTTTGATCGTCGGCATGATCTATGAGCGTCGTCACACGCGCGATCTCAACGCCTTCGGCGGTCTGTGGAAAATCATGCCAGTCTATGGCGCGCTGACCCTGATCGTGGCCCTTTCTTCCATGGGGTTACCGGGATTGAACGGCTTTGTGGGCGAGTTTACCATCCTGCTCGGCGCCTGGGGTGCTGGCACAAAGGGTGCGTATGGTTCTGTGCTCTACGCCGGTTTTGCGGCCCTGGGCGTCATTCTGGCCGCAATTTACATGCTCTACATGTTCCAGAGAATGTTCCTCGGCCCACTGGACAAAGAAGAAAACCGCACGCTGCGCGATCTCAACGTTCGCGAAATCATCACCCTGGTACCGCTCCTCCTTTTCATCTTCTGGATCGGTCTCTATCCACGCCCCTTCTTTGCCCTGATGGCGCCAAGCGTCGAAAAACTGGTTTCGATCTTCCAATCCGCAGCGACCGTCATGCATTAAGGCTGGCGCCATGGATCGGAAATTCGCGCACAGGGAGTATTCATGACCGCAGCCGACTTTTCCCTCTTCCTTCCTCTCGCCGTGCTGCTGATATGGGCAACGGTATTGCTGATCGTAGACCTTTTCATCCCCAAAGAACGGAAGGGATGGACCGCCTCGCTCTCTGCGCTGGGCCTGGCACTGACGCTTTTCCTGAGCCTGCGCCAGTGGGGAGAGACCGCAAGTGGTTTTGGTGAAATGCTGCGAGTGGACCCCTTCGCCACGTTCATCAACGCCCTCCTTTTGCTCAGCGGCCTGGGCGGCGTTCTCCTGGCATACGGTTCAATCCGCCGGCACGGAGTCGAACGGGGCGAATACTACACCCTGTTGCTCTTCAGCGTGAGCGGAATGATGCTGATGGCCCAGGCCCGTGATCTGATCCTGCTTTTCCTGGGGCTGGAATTGCTCTCCATTCCGCTTTACGTGCTGGCCGCTTTTGCCTTGCCGCGCCTGGATTCTGAAGAGGCCGGCCTGAAGTACTTCCTGCTTGGCGCCTTTGCCAGCGGTTTCTTCCTCTACGGCACAGCGCTGCTCTACGGCGCCAGTGGCACCACGCTTTTGAGCGGCATTGCCCAGGCCTGGTCTCAAGCGGGCAGGAATCTGTTCTTCCTCGTCGGCGCTGCGCTGATCCTGGTCGGGCTGGGATTTAAGGTGGCTCTCGTACCGTTCCACATGTGGACGCCCGATGTCTATCAGGGCGCGCCGACCGCAGTCACCGGCTTTATGGCTGCCGGCGCCAAAATTGCCGGCTTCGCCGCCCTCTGGCGCATCTTCACTGAAGCGCTGCCCGGCCTGGCCCCTGACGTCACCCCCATCCTCTGGGCGCTTTCGGCCCTGACCATGCTGCTCGGCAACCTGTTGGCCATCGCCCAGAAAAACGTCAAACGCATGTTGGCCTATTCGAGCATCGCCCACGCGGGCTATATCCTGATGGCCTTTGTACCCTTCGGAGTGCCTCAGGTACGGGATGTCGCGCTCGCCGCCGGCCTTTTCTACCTGATCACGTACGCGATCACAAACTTCGGCGCCTGGGCGGTCGTCAGTGCGCTCGAACGTCAGGCAGGGCAGGGGCTGGAGCTGGACGATTACGCCGGCCTGGGGAGCAAAGCCCCTGCGTTAGCCCTGGCGATGACGGTCTTCATGCTCTCCCTGACCGGCGTCCCGCCGACCCTGGGGCTGATCGGGAAATTCTACCTTTTCCGTTCGGTGATTGAGGCTGGCTTCTACGGTCTGGCTGTTCTGGGTGTATTGACCTCGCTGATCTCAGCCTACTATTACCTGCGTCTGGTTGTCATCATGTACATGCGTCCCGGTGAACCGCAGCCGGTTGCCAACCCCTGGTTGAACCTGACCTGGGGAGCAATGGCAATCCTGACTGTGTTGTTCAGCCTGATTCCTGCGCCGCTCTTCTGGTGGGCCAGCCAATCCGTCTTGCGATAATACTGGCAAATCTACAGGCTCGACTCCCACTGCGAACAGGTTCTGCATAGCCGGCCCCTCTCCCCACACAAGACCCAGCCGGTGCGCCTGCACTCCGGGCCTGAGGCTGCGACCCGCGGCCCCAGGCTTCGGAGCATCTTGAAGCGAAACAGAGGCGCAATCGTCAAGGCAGCGGAAAATACAGGGGGACAAATGAGAGCACATCGCATTTGGGACATCATGTCAGCAAAAGAGCCCCTAGCGCCGCGTTAGGTTAAATTTTGCGCTCCTGGGGACTCTTTGTTTGTTCTCCGTAGGACAGACAGGCTTTCCAGCCTGTCTTGCCAGCTTGTCAGTCTACGTAAACGGTTCAATGCTTTCAGGTGAATTTACGCTAAACAATGAGATGACCGATTTGCGTAAAAATTTGCTTAAAAACAATGGTCTCCCGTAAATGGAACCGTCAACGAATCAGGAAAACGAATCAACGAATGCGGCTGTGACAGTATGGGCTTTCCAGCTTGCCGGGAGATACCATCAACGAAGGGGGAAGGGCACATTCGTTTATTCGTTAAAAAATTCGTTGACGGTATGGCCTGAAAATTATCAACAATGAGT
>JAGHYK010000049.1 GCA_017743695.1 Chloroflexota bacterium | reverse complement strand
CCGTCCGCGGTCTGCGGTCTATCTTCTGCGTTCTCCTATGATAAAATACTCTCCATGCACACCGCATTGGAGAAATTGCGCCAATTCTTCCGCCTCGAACATGAAAAAGGATATACAGATAGCGCCGTCATTGGCGGGTTGGTGCGCATTCTGGAAAGCTGGGAGGCAGAAGCGCGCCAGGAGGGTATCAAAGAGGAGATCATTCAGGCTGTCGCCGGGCGGCTGCGCGACTACGCGCGCTTAAGCCCCACCTCCAGGGCTGAAGTCTTACAGGGATTGTGGAAACGGATTCAAAGCGAGTACCCGGAGCTAAGCCGCACGAAAAAAACTCGCAAAGTAGATCAGGCGCCCCCAACCACTGCGGCTGCGCCTGCCGCGCCGAAACCCGAATCAACGCCGGCCGCCCTGGAGGCCCCCCTGACCGTGCTCCCAGGCGTAGGACCACGCAACGCCCAGCTCCTGGCGCGACTGGGATTGCGCACCCTGGGAGATATGCTCTATTACTATCCGCGCCGCTACGAGGACTATAGCCAGCTCAAGCCGATCAAAAACTTGTGGTACGGTGAGCAGGTGACCGTGATCGGCGTGATCAAGTCGGTGGAAAGCCGCAACGTGCGCCCAGGATTGACGCTCGTGGAAGCCGTGCTGGCGGATGCCAGCGCCGCCATGCGCCTGGTCTGGTTCAACCAGCCCTGGTTGATCAATCGCCTGAAACCTGGCCAGACCATCTCCGTCTCCGGCAAAGTGGAGCAATACCTGGGGAGACTGGTGATGAACAATCCCGAATGGGAGCCGGTAGAAGTCGAAAACCTGCATACGCGGCGCATCGTGCCCATCTATCCGCTCACCGAGGGCATCTCCCAAAAAACCCTGCGCCACCTGATGAATCAGGTGGTCACCTATTGGGCGCCGCGCCTGCCCGATCCGCTGCCGGCCGCCGTGCGCGAGGAAGCCAAACTGCTTGAACTGGGTCAGGCTATCCTCCAGGTGCACTTCCCCGATTCGCAGGAGCACTTACGGGCTGCCCGTCAGCGACTGGCTTTCGACGAAATCTTCTACCTCCAGATGGGCGTACTGCGCCAGAAACAAGACTGGCAAAAGGCCAGCGCCCGGCGCTTTGAAGTCTCCCCAGAGTGGCTGGCAGAACGACTGGCCGGCCTCCCCTTCTCGCTGACTGCGGCGCAGCAGCGAGTGCTGCAGGACATCCTGCGCGATCTGGCCAGCGGTCACCCCATGAATCGCCTGCTCCAGGGAGATGTCGGCTCCGGCAAGACCGTCCTGGCTGCGCTGGCAGCGCTCATTGTGGTTACAGGCGGCGCACAGGCGGCCATCATGGCCCCCACCTCCATCCTCGCCGAACAACATGCTCAAACCTTCCAACGCCTGCTGGTTGCGCCGGGATGGCTGAAAAGCCACGAGGTGCGCCTGCTGACCGGGGATACCACGGCCGCGGAGAAAGAAAGCATCCGCCAGGGTCTGGAAAGCGGCGAAATCAAAATCGCCATCGGCACCCACGCCCTGATCGAAGAGGCGGTGCGCTTCGCCGACTTAGAACTGGTGGTCATTGATGAGCAACATCGCTTTGGGGTTGCGCAACGTGCACAACTGCGCGCCAAAGGCAACACTCCCCACCTGCTGGTGATGAGTGCCACCCCCATCCCGCGCTCACTGGCGCTGACGATCTACGGTGATCTCGACCTCTCGATCCTGGATGAGATGCCGCTTGGCCGCCAACCGGTGCAGACCTATCTGCTGCGCCCGAGGGAACGCGAACGCGCCTACACCCTGATCCGCTCCCAGATCGAAGCCGGACGGCAGGCCTTTATCATCTACCCGCTGATAGACGAAAGCGAATCCCTCGAAGCGCCCGCCGCAACTGCCGAGTATGAGCGCCTGAGCACCGAAATCTTCCCAGACCTGCGACTGGGATTGCTACACGGACGTTTGAAGCCCGATGAAAAAGAACGGGTGATGCAGCGCTTCCGTAACGGGGAGTATCATATCCTGGTATCCACCACCGTCGTCGAGGTCGGAGTAGATGTACCCAACGCCACGGTCATGCTCATCGAAGGCGCAAACCGCTTCGGGCTGGCCCAGCTCCACCAGCTACGCGGTCGCGTCGGGCGCGGTGCCGGCCCCGCGTTCTGCCTGTTGATCCCGGAACGCGATGACGCCGTGGAAAACGAGCGACTCCAGGCCATGGTCGAGACCAACAACGGCTTCATACTGGCCGAACGCGATCTGCAGCAACGCGGCCCCGGCGAATTCCTGGGGACACGTCAATCCGGCTATGTCACCAGCCTGCGCATGGCCAGCCTCTCCGACCTGCCTCTGATCGAACGGGCCCGTTCTTTTGCCCACCGCATTTTTGAACAAGACCCCCTTCTCAAACAGCCCCAACATGCCCTGCTGGCAGAAGCCTTACAACGCTTCTGGGGTGAACTGAAAACCGACATCAGTTGAGGTGCCCATGATTCGTGCATTATTCCCTGGCACGTTCGACCCGATCCACTACGGTCATATTGACATCGCTGAGCGCGCCGCCCGCCTCTTCGACGAGCTGGTCGTCGCCGTCTATGACAAACCGCTGAAAACCCTGTTTTTTTCCCCCCAGGAACGCATCGCTCTCGTCGAGGAAGCCCTGGCGCACAACCCGAAAATTCGCGTCACCGGCTACAGCGGCCTGACGGTAGATTTCTGCCGCGCCATCGGCGCCCAGGTGATTGTGCGCGGGCTGCGCGTCTTTTCGGATTTTGAGTTTGAATTCCGCATGGCGCTGGCCAACCATCGCCTGGCGCCGGACATCGAAATCGTGGCCCTGATCACCGCCGAAGAGCACACCTTTCTCTCCTCCACGACCGTACGCGAGATCGCCCTGCTACATGGCGATGTCTCCAGCATGGTACCACCCCATGTGGAAGCCGCCCTGCGCCGCAAAGTCGAAACCATGAACGAGCCACTGCCTCCCAACGCCCTGCGGGATTGATCTTCTTTCACACAGGAGGGCCTGATGGATATTCTGCAATTAATTGATCGGCTGGAAGAAATCTTCAACGAGAGCCGCGCCATCCCGCTGACCCACAGCGTCATCGTGGACGAGGACCGCATGTTGGACATCATTGACCAGATGCGCATCACGGTCCCGGAAGAGGTCAAAAAGGCCCAGCAGATCCTCACCCAGCGCGACCGCATTCTGGCCCAGGCCCAGGAAGAGGCCGAACGCACCCTCAACCTGGCCCGAGAGCGCGCCGAGCAAATGGTACAACAAAGCACCATCGTCGTGGAGGCGCAAAAGGAAGCGGAGCGCATTCTGAATCAGGCCCAGCAGGAGGCGGAACACATCCGCCGCGAAGCCGATGCCTATGCCCTGCAATCCCTGCAGCGTCTGGAAGAGGAGCTTGAGCGGCTGTTGCGCCAGGTGCGCAACGGCATCGCCACACTGCAAAAAAGCATGGGCGAAAAGGGAAAATCATGACCGAAGAGGTGTTTATCATCTCGGCAGTGCGCACCGCCATCGGGATCGGTAAATCCCATGGCGCCCTTTATCCCTTCCAGCCGGTCGAATTGACCGCCTGGGTGATGCAGGAAGCGGTACGTCGCGCCGGGCTGGAAGCGGGACAGGTCGAGGATGCGATTTGGGGCGTCGTTACCCCGGTTGGGGATCAAGGCGCAAACCTGGCGCGTCTGGGGGTGCTCAAGGCGGGTTTCCCCGTTCAGGTGCCGGCAGTGACCCTGAACCGCATGTGCGGCTCCAGCCAGCAGGCGATCCACTTTGCGGCCCAGGCCATCCTCTCCGGAGATATGGACATTGTGCTGGCCGGCGGTACGGAGATGATGTCGCATCAGCCGCTCGGCGCCGATTATCCTCCCCAATGGCCACAGGTCGGCTATGAACTCATCCACCAGGGATTGAGCGCCGAAAGGATGGCCCGAAAGTGGCAGCTTTCGCGGCAGGAGCTGGATGACTACGCCTATCAATCCCATCTGCGAGCCGCTCGCGCCATCGAAGAGGGACGATTCCGCTCACAAATCCTGCCCATTCGTCTGGCCGATGGGAGCCTGTTCACCGAGGATCAGGGCGTGCGCCGCCCACCGAACCGTGAAAAGATGGCCGCCCTCCCGCCGGTCTTTCAGGAAGATGGCGTGATCACCGCCGGCAATTCCAGCCAGATCAGCGATGGCGCGGCTGCGCTCCTGCTGGCCTCGCCGAAAGCCGTGGGACGCTATAACCTGATGCCAGTGGCGCGCATCGTGGCGCGGGTAGTCGTCGGCTCCGATCCCACCCTGATGCTCGATGGGCCCATCCCCGCCACGCGCAAAGTGCTCGCGCGCGCCGGCCTGCGCCTGGACGAGATAGACGTGATCGAGATCAACGAGGCCTTCGCCAGTGTGGTGCTGGCCTGGGCGCGCGAGTTCGAGCCGGATATGGAGCGGGTCAATCCGAACGGCGGCGCGATCGCCCATGGCCATCCGCTGGGCGCAACCGGCGCGATCCTGATGACCAAGCTGGTCTATGAACTGGAACGTCGCAAGGCGCGCTATGGACTGCAAACGATGTGCATCGGCCACGGCATGGCAACGGCAACGATTCTCGAACGAGTCTAAGCATGGCTGAAGTTTTCCTCTCACTGGGCACCAATCTGGGAGATCGCCTGCAGAATCTGCACAAGGCGTTAAAATGCATTGCGCCTGAAGTGAAAATTCTGCAATGTTCCTCCATCTACGAGACACTCCCCTGGGGCTACACCGAACAGCCCCTTTTTCTGAACCTGGTACTGCGCGGCCAGACCGATCGGGAGCCGCAAGCGCTGCTGGAATTTCTGAAAGCCTGCGAACAAGCCCTGGGGCGCCAGCCGGGCTTTCGATATGGCCCGCGGCTCATTGACCTGGACATCCTGGCCTTCGAGGATCGCGTGCTGGAAACGCCTGCGCTGACCCTGCCCCATCCGCGGCTGCATGAGCGTGCCTTCGTGCTGGTGCCGCTGTGCGAAATTGCTCCCGACTGGGTGCATCCCCGTCTCCAAAAGCGTGCCGTGGAATTGCTCAAGGAAACCGATGCGGGCGGCATTCAGCGCATCGCGCCGCCCCCGCTTGAACCATCCTTCTTCCCCGGATAAACCTTTCCCTCTGGAGGTGCTCTATGAGCGAGATCAAACCCCTGAACTGGCAGCCTGCTCCAGGAATTGGCTATACGGTCTCCCGTCGCCCGGATGGCGGGATGAACATCGTCTTCACGCATCTGGACGATGCGACCATCGAACACTGGCGAGCCTTTGCGCTGGAGCACCTGCTGGGCGCCGATCGGCGCACGCGGAATTTATATGACCTGCGAGCGGTCAAAGAAATTCCTGAAAAAGCCATCCGCACCGCTATCGAAGTGAACAACGATCCGGCAGCGCGCAACATCCGCCTGGCGGTCGTGGTTTCCAGCCCGGAAGTCGCAGAGGGCATTCGACAAATCGCAGCCCTCTCCTTCCCGGCTGCCGGCGCGGCGGTGAAGCTGTTCACTGACATCAACGAAGCCGAAGCCTGGTTGAGCCGCCCGCTGGATCAAATTCCATGAAAGACTCCACTGCAAAAACCCTGAAGTTTCACCACGAAGACACGAAGTCACAAAGTTCCCTTTTCATTATGCTCGTGTCTCCGTGTCTTTGTGGTTCGATTTTTGCCTTTTTGCAGTAGACTCATGAAACCTCTGCAACTCCGCTCGCAGCGCTTTGAATGGGGAAAACGCACATACGTCATGGGAATTCTGAACGTCACGCCGGATAGCTTTTCCGGGGATGGTCTGCTGCAGCGCGAGGATTTCCTGAGGGCCTCCCTGGAACAGGCACGACGCTTTCTGGAAGCCGGCGCGGATATTTTAGATATTGGCGGCGAATCCACGCGCCCCGGCTCACAGCCGGTTTCAGCCGCCGAGGAGATGGCGCGCGTCCTGCCGGTCATCGAGCGATTGCGCCAGGAATTCCCCAACGCCATCCTCTCCGTGGACACATACAAAGCCGCAGTCGCCGAAGCGGCGCTGCAGGCGGGGGCCGATATGGTCAACGACGTCTGGGCTCTGCGCGCCGATCCGGCCATGGCCGGCGTGGTTGCCCGTTATGGCGTTCCGGTGATCCTGATGCACAATCGCAGTCAGCCGGCCAACATCGAAGTACGGGAGCGTTTGGGAAGCGCCTATCGCGCCGCTGAATATACGAACCTGCTGGAAGACATCCAGCGCGACCTGCGCCAAAGCATTGCCCTGGCTCACGCCGCCGGCATCCCGGATGAGCACATCCTCCTCGATCCGGGCATCGGCTTTGGAAAATCGGTCGAGCAGAACCTGGAACTGATCAACCGCCTGGGAGAACTGCGCGCCCTGGGGTACCCGATCCTGCTGGGGCCTTCGCGCAAATCTTTCATTGGCTATACCCTTAACCTGCCCCCCGATCAACGCCTGGAGGGCACAGCCGCAGCCGTGGCTGTGGGCATCGTGCGCGGCGCGGACATCGTTCGCGTCCATGATGTGGAGGCGATGGTGCGCGTGGCGCGCATGACCGATGCGATTGTGCGGCGGTGAACGATGGATCAGCCCTTTGCAGCACTCTCGCAGCGCTTTGCCTCACGGTTTGGGGAAGCGCCCGCCTTCCTGGTGCGCGCGCCGGGACGGGTGAACCTGATCGGTGAGCACACTGATTACAACCAGGGATTTGTGCTCCCCTTAGCCCTGGAGCACTCGGTGCGGATCGCGCTTCGTCCACGCCGCGACCGACGCGTGCGTTTATATTCAGAGAATTTTCAGCAGTGGGTGGAATTTTCCCTGGAGAAACTTGAGAAAGCGCAGGGATGGGGCGAGTATGTAAAAGGCGTTGCCTGGGCCCTGCAGGAAGAAGGTTACACCCTTCAAGGATGGGAAGGCCTGCTGGAAAGTCAGGTGCCGATTGGGGCCGGGCTCTCCTCCTCCGCCGCCCTGGAAGTAGCCGTGGCGCGGGCTTTTGCGGCGGTTTCATCCCTCCCCTGGGATGGAAAACGCATGGCTCTGCTCTGCCAGAAGGCCGAAAATGAATGGGTGGGGGTGCAGTGTGGCATCATGGATCAGATGATCAGCGCGCTCGCTGAACGCGGCCATGCCCTGTTCCTGGATTGTCGCACCCTGGAAACGCAACAGGTTCCTTTCCCCTCGCTGGCGAGGATCGTGGTCATGGATAGTGGCACACGACGCACGCTGAGCCACTCGGCCTACAACGAACGCCGCCAGCAATGCGAAGAGGCCGCCCGGCTGCTGCAGGTGCCGGCGCTGCGCGATCTCTCGCCGCAGGAACTGGATCAAAGGGCGGCACGCGTGCGCCTGGATCAAGTCCTCTACCGTCGCGCCCGGCATGTCGTCACCGAAAATGAACGGGTAACGCGCACGGTACAGGCGCTGCAGGCCGGGGATGTGGCCGCCGTCGGCGCATTGCTCAACGAGAGCCACCGCAGCCTGGATCAGGATTTCGAGGTCACCAATCAGGCACTGAACGAACTGGTAGCGGTGGCCTGGGAGCATCCTGCCTGCTACGGGGCGCGCATGGTCGGGGCCGGCTTTGGAGGCTGCGCCATTGCCCTGGTCAAAGAAGAAGCGACGGAAGCATTCATGGAGTTCGTGCGCCAGGCATATACACAACGGAGCGGCTACCGGACAGAACTCTATCCTTCGCATCCCGAGCAAGGGGTGGAGTGTTATTCAGGGATGATGGACGATAGACGGTCGAGATAGATAACTGGCAGATGATTACCCTCGATTCATGACAAACGAAACTGGTAAAAACTTCTCGAAGCGGACATAATCAAAGCAGGGGTTTCCCCTGCTCAATCTGTTTCCCAACAGGAGGCCTGTATGGCACGAATTACTCGCGAAGATGCGCTGGAATATCACCGTCTGAAGGGTAAGCCCGGAAAACTTGCCATTATCCCGACCAAGCCCATGGATACGCAACGCGACCTGAGCCTGGCCTACACTCCAGGGGTGGCAGAACCGGTGCTGGAAATCGAAAAGAACCCGGAGCTGGCCTATGAATACACCGCAAAAGCCAATCTCGTCGCCGTCGTCTCCAATGGAACAGCCATCCTGGGGCTGGGAGATCGGGGAGCGCTGGCCAGCAAGCCGGTGATGGAGGGAAAAGCGGTCCTCTTCAAAAAATTTGCCGATGTAGATGTCTTTGACATCGAAGTCAACACCCATGATCCCGATGAACTGATCCGCGTGGTGGCCGCCATCGCCCCCACCTTTGGAGGCATTAACCTGGAAGACATCAAAGCGCCGGAATGTTTTTACGTTGAGGAACAGCTGAAAGCAATGCTCGATATTCCGGTCTTCCACGACGATCAGCATGGGACGGCGATCATCTCGACGGCAGCGCTCGCCAACGCCCTGGAGCTGGTCGGCAAACGACATGATGAAATCCGTATGGTGATTTCGGGCGCTGGCGCTGCAGCGATTTCCTGCGCCGAACTGGCGATCCGCTGGGGCGTCAAACGAGAAAACATCCTCCTTGTAGATAGCAAAGGGGTGGTCTATAAGGGGCGGAAAGAAGGCATGAATCCGTATAAGGAGCGCTTTGCTGTCGAAACGGATGCACGCACACTCGCCGATGCCCTACGCGGCGCGGATGTCTTCTATGGCCTTTCGGTGGCCAATATTCTCACTCCGGAGATGGTCAAAAGCATGGCCGAACGCCCGATCATCTTCGCCATGGCCAACCCGGATCCCGAAATTCGCCCCGAGCTGGCGCGGGAAGCCCGCCCCGACGCAATCATCGCTACGGGTCGTTCCGACTATCCGAACCAGGTGAATAACGTGCTCGGCTTCCCCTTCATCTTCCGTGGCGCCCTGGATGTGCGCGCACGCGCCATCAACGATGAGATGAAGATGGCCGCCTCGCGAGCACTGGCAGCACTGGCAAAAGAGGATGTGCCGGATTCGGTGCTGCGCGCCTATGGGGTGGAAAGCCTGAAATTCGGCCCGGATTACATCATCCCCAAGCCGCTCGATCCGCGCGTCCTGCTCTGGGAGGCGCCAGCAGTCGCCCAGGCCGCCATGGAGAGCGGTGTCGCTCGCAAGAAAATTGACATCGAAGAATACCGTGAGCAACTGGCCTATCGTCTGGGCAAAGGGGAACAGGTGCGCTACTTCATCATGAACAAGGCACGCGCCAGCGGCGGCAAGAAGCGCATCGCCTTCGCCGAGGGTGAAGAGAAAAAAGTGCTGCGGGCGGCCGCCATCATCAAGGACGAAGGGATCGGGATACCGGTGCTCATCGGGCGCAAAGCGATCATCGAAGAACGCCTGCGCGAACTGGGGCTGGACTATACCCCTGAAGTCGTTGATCCGGCCACCTTCCCACGCCTGGAAGAATACGCGCAGGCCTACTACGAGCTACGTCAGCGCAAGGGAATGACATTGAGCCTGGCCCGCAAACGCATTCGGGATGTCAATGTCTTCGGGGCAATGATGGTCAAAATGGGCGATGCCGATGCCTTCATCAGCGGCCTGACATACGAATATCCAGAAGTGATCCGCCCGGCCCTGCAAATTCATCATACCAAACCCGGCGCAACCCGGGCAGCCGGTGTTTACCTGATGATCGTGGACGATCGCGTGTACTTCTTCACCGACGCAACGGTAAATATCGAACCGACCAGCGAGGACCTGGCCGAGATCGCCTGCCTGGTAGCCGAGTTTGCTCGCCAGCTCGAAGTGGAACCGCGCATTGCATTCCTCTCCTTCTCCAACTTCGGCTCCACCCCCCACCCGCTTTCGGATAAGGTGCGCCGCGCCGTGGAGCTGGTCAAGGCGCGCCGCCCGGATCTGATCGTGGACGGGGAGATGCAGGCGGATACAGCCGTTGTGCCCTCCATCATCGAGGAACGATACCCGTTCAGCGCGGTGAAGGATGCCAATGTACTGGTCTTCCCATCGCTGGAATCGGCGAATATCGCCTATAAACTCCTGGCACGCCTGGGCAAGGCCAGAGCGATCGGCCCCATCCTGCTCGGCATGGGCGCGCCGGTACACGTCATGCAAACGGGCGATGAGGTGAACGACATTGTTCAAATCGCCGCCGTGGCTGTGATGGATGCGCTGAGCCGGGAGAAGAAGCAGGTTTCAGGGTAATTACTCAGCCATGTCATTGCGAGCCGTTTTTTGGCGAAGCAATCTCCTGTTTACCAGGCCAGCTTGACAGCCTGGGGATTGCTTCGTCGCAAAGAACGCTCCTCGCAATGACATCAAAACGGTTTTGATGCAGGGCTGAATCGTTGCGTTTCAGGTAGCCAAAACAAAAGGGATGGGTTGCTCCCATCCCTTTTTCATTTCAAGCGCAAAATTTCGCAATAAACCACCAGGGTCGCCAGGTCACGAAGTTTTTCCTCCCCGCTCCTTCGCTGACGGCGCGCTCTCTGATTGTCGCCTGCACCCCGATCCAGGTGCTGTTTTGTGTTAAACTAAAGCAGGAGGACCCCTATGTCGGAACCGCTTGTACGGATCACTGCTCAGGCTACGGTAGATACAGCTCTCCAGGCCTGGAGGCATTACCTGGAAGATCAAGGGCGCTCCCCTCATACCATCACCTCTTTTCTGGCCGATTTAAAATTGCTGGCGCAGTACCTGCCTCCGGATCGCACATTGGGAGCTATCACCACCGATGACCTGCGCCGTTTTTTCCAGTGGCTGGAAAAGGAGCGCGGGGTGCCTTGCAGTCGCAAGAGCCTGGCGCGGCGCATCACGTCGGTCAAGTCCTTTTTTCGCTGGCTACAGCGTTACGGTGTGCTGGTCGTTGACCCGGCGGAAAAGATCCCCTCGATCAGCGTTTTCAGCCCACCCCCGCAGGTGCTGACCGAGGAAGAAGAAGCTGCGGTTTTGCAAGCAGCGAAAGAAATGCGCCGCGCGGATCGCCCGGATACGCGCCCCTATGCGCTCCTGTTGCTTTTGCTCAGCACCGGAATCAAGAAAAGTGAGTGCCTCGGCATTCATGTTAACCACATCGAACTCCAGAGTTCACAAGGGCCTTATCTCTTTGTCCGTTATGCCAGCCCGACCCATCGCTACAAGGAGCGCAAGCTACCGCTGAGCGAAGAATGGCTGGAAGCCTATCAGGCCTATGTGGCGCAATATGGCGTCACTTCTCAGCTTTTCCCCTGGACGGCGCGCGCCCTGGAATATGTGCTGGAAGAGATCGGGGAAAGGGCTGGTTTGCAAAAGCATCTTTCGTTTGATATGTGTCGCTGGACGTATGCTTTGCGCCAGTATCAGCAGGGAATGGAAGCAGATCTCATCCGTCAGCGATTGGGCATTTCTCGCATCCAGTGGCGGGAGGTGTTTTTGAAGTTACGCCGCCTCGCTGGAGAGGAGATTTCATCCCCTGAATCCACAAAAGCCGCCTGAGCGCTATGTTGCTTGCGATTGATGTTGGGAATACCAACCTGACCCTCGGCCTGTACCAGGGCGATCAACTCGGCCCTCACTGGCGGCTGGCGACCGATCATGCCCGTATGCCGGACGAATACGGCCTGCAATTCCTTGGCCTCTTGCAGCATGTCGGTCATTCCCCTGCCGATCTGGAGGGGGTTTGCCTGGCCTCGGTCGTTCCTCCATTGACCGGGCGCATTATCCAGGCCTGCCGTGAATACCTGCACCAGGAGCCGCTCGTTGTGGAGGCCGGCATACGCACCGGCATTCGCATTCGCTATGAGGATCCGCGCCAGGTCGGGGCGGATCGCGTGGCCGATGCCGTTGCGGTCTATCATCTCTACGGAGGGCCAGCCTGTATCATTGACTTCGGCACGGCCACCACGTTCAACGCGCTGACGCGCAAGGGGGATTATCTGGGAGGGGCTATCACCGCCGGCCTTGGCCTGGCTGCCGAGGCGCTCTTCCAGCGCGCGGCCAAACTGCCGCGCATTGACATCCAGCGCCCCCCTTCCGTGATCGGTCGCAATACCACCCATGCGATGCAATCGGGTTTGCTCTTCGGCTATGTGGCCATGACCGAGGGCATGGTGGATCGCTTTCGGGCTGAACTGGGCAAAGATATGAAAGTGATTGCCACCGGTGGTTGGGCTGAACTCATCGCCCGTGAAACGCCGGTGATTGATATTCTGGCCCCCTGGCTCACCTTAGATGGATTGCGTATCCTCTGGAAACTCAACCGCCCCTGAGAAAGGAGACCCTGATGCACTTTGACGCTTCGCTCCCCCCTGTACCCCTGGCGCAGGTCACGCCGATTGCCCGCGCTGCGGAAGCGCTCGGTTTCGATGCGCTTTGGACCAGCGAAACGCAGCACGATCCGTTTTTCCCGTGCGTCCTGATCGCTGAGCACACGCAGCGCCTGCACATGGGAACAGCCATCGCTGTTTCCTTTGCGCGTTCCCCGGCGACGCTTGCTTACAAAGCCTGGGACCTGGCTCAGTATTCCCAGGGTCGCTTTATTTTAGGGCTGGGGACGCAGGTGAAGGCGCATATCGAACGCCGCTTTGGAATGCCCTGGCCGGAGTCACCGGTGGGTAAATTGCGTGAACAAATCCTGGCAATTCGCGCCTTCTGGCAAAGCTGGCAAACTGGCGCCCCGCTGAATCTGCGCGGGGAATACTATCGCCTGACCCTGATGTCGCCCTTCTTCAATCCAGGGCCGATTGAATATCCCTCCATCCCAATCTACATTGCCGGGGTGAACACCGGGCTGGCGCGCCTGGCAGGGGAAACCTGTCAGGGATTCCATGTACACCCCTTTCACAGCCCGCGTTATTTGCGGGAGGTGATTGTGCCGGCGATAGAAGAGGGTCTGCGCCGCGCCGATCGTCAGCGTCAGGAGATTCAAATCTCGGTGACAGCGTTTGTGGCTACCAGTGAACAGGAGAAGGCGTTTGCTCGTTCCCAGATCGCCTTCTATGCTTCTACGCCCTCCTATCATTCCGTGATGGCGCTTTATGGCTGGCAGGACCTGGCGGAGCGTCTCTCGGCCCACGCGGCGCGAGGCGAGTGGGGCGAAATGCCGGCCTTGATCAGCGACGAAGTGCTCAACGAATTCTGCCTGATCGCTCCCGAGGCCGATCTTGCGGCGGCGCTGCGAGAGCGTTACCAGGGTCTTGCGGATCGGCTGACGCTCTACACGCCTTTCATCCCTGGTGAAAAAGATGCCTTCTGGTCTCGTCTGATCCGGGAGCTGAACGGGTAGCCTCTTCAATTCACGAGATTGCTGAAAGCACCAGGTTTAAAAAACACAAGGCCCATCTCCGGGAGATGGGCCTGCTCTTTTTGCTATGCGGCCTCTGCGGCGGGAGCTGTTTGAGCCATAGGCGTTGTCGCTCTCCAGAAACCGATGAGTAGCAGGAGCGCGCCCAGGAACTCTCCCAGGTAAAGACCACCGGGGATCTGTAAGCGGCTGAAAAGGCCGCCGAAGGCCGGCATCATGGCGCCGACTGCGATCAGCACGTTTCCAATGGCGCGGTGCAGGAGCACGCGCTTGCGCCAGAAAATATAGGCCGAATAGGCGGCCCCACCGACCAGGGTTACCGTACCATACAGGTTGAAAAACGGCGTGAGTATGCGCACCCCAGGGGTCAGGATCGCCTTTCCGCTCAATTCCGTGTGAGGGGCTCCCCCACCGGGCATCAGCGTCGGATCCAGTTGTGCCGTGAACACGCGATAAAAAGCGAAAAGCGACCCGAGCACCAGCAAGACCATCAAGGCATGGGCCCATTTCGGTCGAGCCAGCAGGTAAACTGTGCCCTGTCCCAGCCAGGCGGCGACCAGCACCGCCCCGAACAGGTACCATAACCGGAAGACCAGCGGATTCCAGCCAAAGGCGCCGTGGTAAAACTCACAAAAGCCGCCGATGCCATAGAAAAGCATTCCAATCCCCCAGAAGAGCTGATGCAGGCCTTTACGCGTCGCAAAACGGCGCAGCACGAAGATCGCCAGGGCGAACGATAACAGGCTGGATGCGAGAGGGAGAATCACATTGAACATCAAAAGCCTCCTTATTCGAGTTTAAATTACGCAATAGCCCTTCGGGCTATGACGGCTCGCCGGGAACACGCTGCCCGGTTGCCTATGTCCAGGGGATCCAGCGCAGGGCAATGGCTATGGTCAGCACGAGCAGGATCAGGATCAGCGCGCCGATCACCACCAGAGCGACAGGCAACAGACGTTCATAGAAGGAAGGGTAACGCCGAGGGGATTTATCCATGGTGATTCTCAAGCACCTGATAGGTTTCGAGTAGACGGAGCAGGATGGTATCGGTAAAAGTTTGAATTTTAGGAAGCATCTCGTAAACTGCCCGATTGGAGGGATGGGATATGCTCAGGATAGCTTCTATCATAAGGCTGCGAAAGAACAGGAAAGCCTGCACAGCCTCCATACAACTCAAACCGTAACGGCGGGCGCGGGAAGCATACTCGTAGCCGATAGCGTGTGCTTCGGCCAGCGAGCCGTGGTCATCGGCTAAGAAGGCAAGCAGTGCACGGAACAAAGCATGAGCGCTCTGGCGATATTGGGCACGCGCGGTTTCATCCAGGCGGGCATACCAGGGCTCGGCATTCAGCCGTCCTTCAGCGACTTGCAGCCGAACATTCTGCAACACAGAATTCATCATCGCTTCTGGTTCAGGTCCCTGACGACTGGCGAGCCACAATTCCAGTTCGCGGCGCAAATAGCGGCGATGCCCTCCCTGAGTTAAATGCACCGGCAACAGCCCTTTGTTCGACCACAAGCGTACCGTGCCTGGGTGCACTCCAAGCAGAGCAGCGGCATCTTTGAGGGAAAGCCATTCCTTGCCCATCAATTCTCCGCGGCCAGCGCAATTTTTTCGAGGAAAGAAGGTCCTTCCGCGTTCTGGCGAAATATCTCTACATCCATGAGCCTGAGCATCCACTTGGCAATGAGTAGCATGAATGAGTCCAGAATCGGAATAACGGCAAAATGGAACAGCAAAAAATTTTTTGCCGCAACTGGCTGATCAGTTCCTTTCGGCAAAATAGAACTGCACAAATTTTTTCTTATCCGCCTTCGGTGGTTTATTCATAAATCTTGCGCGCTCTATATGTGCGCGGTGGGTTTTTGCGGTGGCTCGATCTTATAAATCATACCCGATCCTGTCAATATAGATTTATGCAGAATTTTTCCGATACTGTATCATTTGTTCAGGAAAT
>JAGHYK010000252.1 GCA_017743695.1 Chloroflexota bacterium | reverse complement strand
TCCGCCGTCTACCTTATGCCCGCAGATCGTGGTTCTCCTGCTCAAGGCGTCGCGGTGGGGCTGATCTCCATCAGCACACGGCGAGTATTCAGCGACCACTCGGAAAGATACATCAACCGATCCCGCGGTTCATACAGGGGCGGAATCTGCACATTCTGTATCTGGCGGCTGATGCCACAGGTGTAAACAGGATAGTAGAGCAGCAGCGCCGGAAGCTCTTTTTGAAAGAGGATTTGAAAGTTTCGGTAGAGCCGCTGGCGCAATCCCAGATCGGTGTTCACGCGCGCCTGCTCCAGATATTCACTGGCGGAACGATTATCCCATCCACTGTAGTTCTGACCGCCCGAAATTTCCGATTGATGCCAGAATGGATACGGATCGGGATCCGGCGTGCGCGAGAAATCGAGATCGATCAGCGCTGCCTGATAGTCACGGGGAGAAAGATGCGCCTCGATCAATTCTCTGGCGGGCATTGCCTGGGCGGTGACAGAGACCCCCATCCGTTTCCAGTCAGCCACCAGCAGCCGGGCGACCTCCGCATGGACGGGATCGTCCGGATAAAGCAAAGTAAACGCCAGACGTTCGCCCTCTCTGGCGCGTACGGTATCTCCTGCCGCAATCACATAGCCCTCTTGACGCAAAATGTTCTCGGCCTCTTCCGGCTGGTAGGTGAAGTGTTCAATGCCATCGTAGTAAGCCCAGGAGGCGGGCAGGATGGGGCTATCGGCGAGGATGCCCTGGCCGTGAAGCGCCTTCTGGATCAGGAAATCGCGGTTGATGGCCAGCAGAAGCGCCTTGCGCACCTTTGCATTCTGGAAGAAAGGCACCTGCGGGTTATTCAGGTTGAGCAAAACCAGGGTGAGCTGTGGCAGACGGGTGGAATAAATGGCCAGCTTTGGCTCTGCCAGAGCCTGTTCCAGGATGTCCGGCGTGATTTGGGAAATTCCCAACACCTCCCCCTGGCGGAAGGCCTCCAGCGCGGCTGCGGCATTCTCATACGTGCGAAAGACCACGCGCTCCAGGTAGGGCCTGGAGCGATAGTATGGATCGAATCGCTTCAATGCCACCCCGCGAATTACCCCGTTTTCTATCAGGAATTGCTCGAAAGCGAAAGGGCCACTGCCCACCGGATGCAGGTTGAATTCAGCATTTGCCAGGTCCTGGGGCGAGATCGTGCCGAGAAGATGGCGGGGCAGGATGCCAAAAGTGAGGTAGTCAAGGAAGGGGGCAAAGGGTTCCGGAAGCGTAAACTTCAGGTTGTGATCGTCTAACTTCTGCACGTTGACTTTGCGCCACAGTTCCTGCACATCGGCCGGGAAAAGGGAGGCGCCGTTGCGGAGCAGGTCAATGGTGAAAAGGACATCGTCGCTGGTGACGGGCGTACCGTCGTGCCAGCGTGCATCCGCTCGCAGGGTGACGTTGTAAATGTCTCCTTCCGGCGAAACGCCCCAGGATTCCGCCAGATCGGGGCGGGGAAAGCCGCGGTCGTCGAAGTAGAACAGGGTGCTGTAAAGCAGGCGGTTCACCGTGCGATCCGCCTCGTTGTTCCAGTCCAGCAAGGGGTTGAGACGGGAAATCTGGCCGATCAGTGCCTCGCTATATACCCCACCGCTCTCTGGCTGCGAGACGAGCACCTTGACGGAGGGCTGCTGCAGCACCAGCACGGTGGTTACAGCGATCATGGTCAACACGATCAGCGTGAGCTGCCAGCGTAAGCGTTTCATAGAAAGCGATTGCCGTGGGCGCAGGCCCTCGCGGCTGGGTTTACCGGGAAAGGATCAGCGCGACAATTGCCAGCAGAAAGAACAGCGCGCTGAAGAGAATGGTGAGGCGGAAGAGCACTTTTTCCAGCCCACGCCGTGCCGTAAATACGCCGCCTGTATCCACGCCGGTCAAACCACCCAGACCGGCTCCTTTGCTTTGCAGAATGACGCTGACGATCAGGAAGATCGAAACCAGCAGCAAGGCAATTTCGATGTACGTTTTCATGCAGAATCCTCTCCAGAATCAGGATGATGAGGCCATTATATCATGTAGCCTGCGCGTCTCGCTATTATAATATCGGCATGGGCTATACCACGCTGTTCTGCGATCTGGATGATACCCTTTATCCGGCCAGCACTGGCCTGTGGCAGGCGATTAAAGAGCGCATGAACGTTTACATGCACGAGCGCTTGGGGATCCCGTGGGAGGAAATTCCCCATTTGCGCGAGGCCTACTTTACGCAATATGGCACCACGTTACGCGGGCTGAAGGCCCATCATGGAGTGGATGAGCAGGATTTTCTCGCCTTCGTCCACGACCTGCCGCTGGAGCGCTACCTGAAGCCCGATCCGCAGTTGCGACAGGTGCTCCAGTCGCTGCCGCTGCGGAAATGGGTGCTGACCAATTCGGATGTCAACCATGCCCGGCGCGTGCTGCGTTTCCTGGAGCTGGAAGAGTGCTTTGAGGGCATCATAGACATTCTGCAGCTTGCCCCCTATTGCAAGCCCCAGCCTGAGGCTTTTACGATTGCCATGCGTCTGGCCGGCGAAGATCACCCCGAACGTTGTGTGCTGATTGACGATTTGCCCAGAACGGTGGAGGCGGCCAGACGTTTCGGCTGGTTTGCGATCCTTTACGGTGTCGAAGGCCCGCATCCCGCCGCCAGTGCCACATTGAACGACTGGGGCAAACTCCCAATGCTCCTCAACCAGCACAACGGACGGGATGCGTGCTGAGGAACGGTTCGGTGTTGGGCAAGGAGAAAGAACATGAAGACGGGCAATGTGTACCTGGTGATTCTGCTGGTGATCCTCATCATCGTACTTTCCAATCTCGCCATGTATTCGCTGGTGCGCGGCGGCTATCAATCCTTTCAGCGCTGGTTGAGCGGCCGTCCGCGTGGGGGTTTTCAACCCTTTGCGGGTGAAGATCAGGCCCTGGAAGAACTCAATCGCCGCGTGCAGGGATTGCGCGAGGACCCTCCGCGCCACCCGTGATGACCCGCAGGAAGAGATTTTCTCCTGGCAGTCTGGAAAGCCTGCGCTACTGCGGTCTGCAGTCTGCCGTCCGCGGTCTCTATCCTTCGTTCCCCATTCGTTGACGGTCTACCTCCACCGTCCAC
>JAGHYK010000251.1 GCA_017743695.1 Chloroflexota bacterium | reverse complement strand
ACGCCCTGCAACAGGGCGACCATCCGACGCGCACCTTCATCCAGGACAGGCTCCGTCACGATTTAGACATCCTCCTGAAAGAAGGCGAAAGTCAGGGGCGCTTGCTCGCCTTGCTCCAGGAATTGAACTGGAACGCGGCCATGTGCTGGCAGCAGCGTCGCTATGCCGATTTCCTGGCGCGGGTCTATCGCTTCCAGGAAGCCGTCCTGCGCTACCTGGTGGAAAAGTGCTTCGGCCTGCCCACCGACCTGAGCCCGGCCGCCAGGGAGCGCACCCAACGCCGGTGGGAGGAGGGCATCCGGGCCATCCCAGGGCTGGTGGCGTACATGGAGAGCCTTGCGTTCAACGGCGAGAAACTCGACTGGCGGCACAACAACCGCACCACGCACAAGGCGCTGCTCGCCTTTGCGCTGCGGCCGGAAGCGGCGATCCTGCCTGCATCCCGCCGTGGTTTTTACGCGGCGCTGGTCGAGCGGGTGAACGCCCTGGATCGCCTGGTGGAGTTGCGCCACCGCACGGTGGTGGGGCACGACTTCCAGGGCGTTTCGGAAGAGGCGCTTCGGCAGGCCTCGCCCCAGGGCAGGGATGGCGCTCCTCTATCTCCTGAGCAGGCCCTGGCCGAGATCGTGCGTATGATCGAGGCGGATGAGCGCTCGGGCCGGCGAGCCAATCCGTACCAGGAGATTGCCGATTTCCTCCTGGCCCGGCTGCAGAAAGGAGGCCGAGGATGAAGCCCTTGCGTTTGCTGCTGCGCCGACAGCGTTTGACGCTGTTGACGTTTCTGACCTTTTTCCTTTCGGTGGTCCTGCTGGGCGTGCTGGTCAACCTGTTCAGCACCCTGTTGCAGATTCTGTTCGGCTCGACCCCGCAGCGTCTGGCGATCCTGGTGATCGGTCTTGTCCTGACGGCGTTGCTGCTCTACGGCGTCATCGGCCTGCTCGGCCGTGAGACGCAGCGCTGGCTGCCCCTGCCGCGCGAGATGCACGCCCGTCCTCACGCCGGCCTGGTCGCCCTGGTGGGACCCGGCCCGAACCGCCTGTTCGTTGCCCGGCCGGAGGACAGCCCGGCGGCCGCCGCCATCCGCTACCACCTGGAACACGGCACGCTCCAACACGTCTGGCTGATCGCCAGCGATGAGGGCGTGCCGGTGGCCGAAGCCTTGCGGGAGCTATATGGAAAGCAGGTGACGATCCATCTCGTCCTGCCGCCCATCCACAACATCCTCGACATCGGCGAAACCTTTGAGGTCGCCGTTCGCATCGCCGGAGAATTGCCGGACCTGGGCCTGAGCGCCGGGGAGGTGATCGCCGATTACACCGGCGCCACCAGTCCCATGTCGGTGGGGCTGGCGCTGGCCGCTTTGCGCAACGGCTTTGCCATGGAATTCATGTCGCGCCTCGAGGGTTCGGCCTCGGTACCGCTGCAGACGGATCTGCAGGGCGGCTGGAGGCTAGACCGGGAGGAGGGTGGATGATGCTGCTTTCCGTCGTTTTCCCCTTGCGGCCGCGGCAGGAGGCCGTCATCCCTGCCGATCAGGGGCGCGCCCTGGCGGCGGAGTTTTTGCGTTGGGTGCAGGCCTGCGATCCGGCCCTTTCGGCGGCGCTGCACGACGCCAACGCGCCGCGCCCCTACACCGTCTCCGGCCTGCGCGGGGCTTCCCCTCACAACGGACAGGTACGACTCCGGCCCGATCGGCCGGTGTGGTGGCGGCTCACCACCCTGACCCCGGCGCTTTCACAGGTCGTGCGCGAGCGGGTGTTGCCCTCCCTGCCCCCGACGGTGACCCTGGGCGAGGCCGTCTTTGAGCGGCTGCCGCCCCTGCTGACGGCCGCGGAACACCCCTGGGCCGGGCAGACGACCTATGAGGAGCTGGCCGCCGGCGCCTTGCTCCAGGCCCGTCGGCCGCGGCGCCTTACGCTCCATTTCGCCTCGCCGACCACCTTTCACAGCCGGGAACGCCATCAGCCTTTTCCCCTGCCGGAGCTGGTCTTCCGGCAGTGGCTGGAGAAGTGGAATGCCTTTGCGCCGGCCGCCTTTCCCCCAGGCGTACTCACCTTTGTGGAGGAGGCGCTGGCCGTCAGCCACTATCGGCTGGAGAGCCGGGTGGTCCGCTTTGGCGAGGCCCTGTTCATCGGCTTCAGCGGGCATTGCACCTATCGCTTTCTGAGTCACGATGCCTACTGGCAGCGGGTGGTGCAGGCCCTGGCGCAGTACGCCTTTTTCTGCGGCACCGGCGCCAAAACGGTTTTCGGCCTGGGACAGACGCGGCTGCTTGCGCCTGCGGAGACATCATCAGTGTCTGGTTTCTCGCCATGAAACTCATCCATCACATCCTGGCCTCCGATAACCTGCGCGCGGCCTGGGAGGAAGTGGCCGCCAACAAGGGCGCGGCGGGCATCGACGGGGTCTCGATTGCCCGCTGGCAGCGCCATTGGGAGGAGCGCTGTGCCAATCTGGCCGCAGCGGTACGCGCCAATACGTACCGTCCCGGTCGTCTGCGTCGGTTCACCATCCCGAAACGGGATGGTTCACCCCGCCAGATAACCATCTTAACGGTAGACGATCGCGTCTTGCAGCGGGCCGTGTTGCGCGTGGTGGATGATTACTTTGACCGCACCTTTTTGGACTGCAGTTATGGATACCGGCAAAACCGCGGCGTACGCAATGCCATCCCGGCCATTCTGCACCATCGTCAGGAAGGCCGCACCTGGGTGCTGGATGCCGATATTGATGAATGCTTCCCATCGCTTGATCACGCCTTGATCCTGGAGTATTTCCGCGCGGTGGTGGACGATGCGGTTGTGCTGAACCTGCTGCGGATGTGGCTCAAGAGCGGCGTGCCCAGGCCGGATCGAACGGTGGGCATTCCCCTTGGCGCCGTCATCTCGCCTTTGCTGTGTAACATCGTGCTCCACCGTCTTGATATGGGCCTTTTGGAGCGGGGGCTGCATCCGGTCCGCTATGCTGACGATTTCTGCGTCTTTTGCGCCACCGAAGAAGAAGCCCATGCGGCCTGGCGAGAGACAGAGACCATTCTGGCAGGGTTGAAATTGCGCCTGGAACCGCAGAAAACGAACATTACCCACTTCGATCGCGGGTTCGACTTTCT
>JAGHYK010000048.1 GCA_017743695.1 Chloroflexota bacterium | reverse complement strand
ATGCCCCAGCGCCCGTTGACAATCTGACTGTTTGTGGTAGAATATAGACATACTTTGTCCAGATTCTTGTTTTACCTCAAAAGGAGTCTCCCATGCTCACCCAGATTGAAACGCCCGTTACGCTCACGTCCCAGGCTGCGCAGGTCATTCAGAATCTGATCCAGGAACGAAAGCTGGAAGGTTATGCGCTGCGCATTTATGTCGCAGGGGGGTGCTGCAGCGTACAGTTTGGGATGGCCCTGGATAATGTCTTTCAGCAGACAGATCGGCTGTTTCATTCTCAGGGCATTCCGATTGTGGTTGACGAGGTTTCGTTGGAATACCTTCAGGGCGCAACGGTGGATTTTGTGCGCGATCCCCAATATGGGGAGGGGTTCGTCGTCAACAGCCCGGTGGCCGCGACCCATTCGCACGAAGAGGGCGGTTGCGCCTGCGGCGGTAGCTGCTCCTGCAATAACTGAGCCCTTGCTCTCGCAACCCGATCTCTGACATCCGGAAAATCGTCATCTCGAACAGGACGTTTTTCATCTGGGAGAACGTCCTGTTTTGTCATGGCACTTCCTGATTGCATTTCCTGCCAGACGTGATATAATAAAATTGCAAACGGGGATGACAGGCTTCGACGGAGGAGGCTGGTCCCGGAATGCGAGCCGAGAGGCGCCGAACTCGTAAAATCAGCGCAAAAGATAAGTGCCAACCGCACTTCCTACGTCGCGATGCCTCTGGCTGCGTAAGCAGTAAAGGCAAAGCGATCCGTCTCCAGTAGAGAGACGGCGTCTGCCTCCCGCGAACTCTCCCCGCAGGGAGAGCAGGCGTGACAAAGGGAGAGTGCCGTCACCGACGCCGTTAAGGTGACCGAAGCTCCAACGGCTGGCCGTCAGCCCTCCGTGTCGGTTGGGGAGCTGATGGCGAGAAATCCAACCGACTACGCTCGTAGATTTCCGAGGATCGAATCCTTCGGACGCGGGTTCGATTCCCGCCATCTCCACCTATGACGCGCCAACCGCTGAGGCGCGTTCCATTTTTTTCTGCGAGGTCATGAATGCGTCTTTCTGACTCCTGGCGATCCTTTCGTACTGCGGCCTGGCTGGGCTGGCAGATTGAATCGAACTGGACCCAGCCGCTGCTCTTTGCGATCTATTCGATCCTGAAGCCGGTGGCGCGGGCGGCCATCCTGGTCTTCATGTACGGCGTGATTACCCGCGGCAATTTTCAGCAACCTCTTTTTCCCTACATCTACCTGGGCAACGCACTCTATACCTACGTCTATGCGGTGATGACCGGCGTCTCCTGGGCGATCATTGATGATCGCGAGCATTACAAGACCCTCAAGTACTTCTATGTCGCTCCGGTGCCGATACCGGCCTATCTTTTTGGCCGTGGTGTGGCGCGCTTTTTGACCGGGAGCATTTCGGTGCTGATCACGATCCTGGCCGGTGTGCTGTTCCTGAATCTTTCCCTGGATCTCCAGCGGGTGGATTGGGGATTGTTCTTTATCTCTCTGGTGCTGGGGATCATCCTGCTGGCGATGATGGGATTGATGCTGGGCGGCATCTCGTTATTGATGGTGCATCATTCCTGGGGCGTTGTGGAAGGGGTGGCCGGGGCGCTGTTCCTGTTCAGCGGTGCCATCTTCCCCCTGGAGGTGCTCCCGGCCTGGTTACGCCCGCTGGGATACCTGTTGCCGGTGAGCTACTGGCTGGAGCTGAGTCGCCGGGCGCTCGTGGGCGATGTGGCGCACGCCTTCCCGACATTTGCGAATCTTTCCAACGGAGCGCTGCTGCTCCTGCTTTTGGGGATGACGGTGCTCCTGAGCTTCCTGGCCTTACGCCTTTTTTCCTGGTGTGATCGCCGGGCGCGCGAGCGCGGTTTGATTGACCGGGTGACGAATTATTAGACGAGGGGTAACCACTCAGCCATGTCATTACAAGCCGTTTTCTGGCGAAGCAATTTCCCAACTTATCAGGCCAGACTGGCTACTGGGGATTGCTTCGTCGCAAAGATCGCTCCTCGCAATGACAAACACAACAGTTTTGATGCAAGACCGAACAGTTACGATGAGGGACGGTAGACCGGAGACGGGGGATACGGCATGTGCTGCGCACCGTGCGAAACAGCGAACGGTCGCTGATCTTACAGGAGAAATTCCCGGAAGACACGGTTCCCAAGCAGGCGCCCGCGCCGGGTCAGGCGCAGGCGTTTTTCTTCTTCAAGGATTTCCAGCAGACCGTCCTGACACAGACGGCTGATTGACTTCCCGTAGATTTCTCTGGCCTCGCGCCCAAATCGCTGATGGAAGGTTTCCAGGCTCACCCCCTGACGCGTCAGGCGCAGACCCAGCATCATGAATTCCTCCATCTCGTCTTCGAGGGTTTGGCGATGGATATGGACGGCAGCCGGGGAGAGAGGGAACGGGCGCTGCCGAGCGGCGCGCAGCCGCTCGATGTAGGTGCGAATGCGTAAGACGTTGGCGTAGCGATAGCCGCCCGCGTAGCCATGCGCCCCGGCGCCGAATCCAAGATAGGGCTGCATCAGCCAGTATTGCAGGTTATGACGACAGGCATAGCGCGGCGATTCCAGGGGTGGAGAGGGGGGCAGGTCACGTGCCCAGTTGGAGATCTCATATTGTGCATAACCGGCCTGTTCCAGGCGTTCGGCGGACCATTCCAGCATGGCAGCGGCCAGATCGTCATCGGGGGCGGGCATCAGGCCGCGTCCTACCCAGCGGCTGAAAGGCGTCCCATGCTCGATGCTCAGCGCGTACAGGGAAAGATGCTCCGGCTGCAGGCGCAGCGCCCATTCCAGGTTGCTCTGCCAGCGTTCCAGTGATTGCGAGGGCAGGCCGTAGATCAGATCAAGGTTCAGAAGGGTGAACCCGGCGCGCCGCGCCCATTCCACAGCATGGATCACGTCGAGGAAAGAATGCTCCCGTTCCAGCAGATGAAGCTCCTCCGCCTGGGCGGATTGCATCCCCAGCGAAAGACGATTCACCCCGGCCGCGCGCAGCGCACGCAGCGATTCCAGGGTTACCGTGCCAGGGTTGGCCTCCAGCGTGATTTCGGCATCCGGTAGAAGGTGGAAACAACGGGCGATGGTCTCAAGAATCTGCGCCACTGCGGAGGGCGGGAGCAGGGAAGGAGTGCCACCCCCGAAGAAGACCGTATGCACCGCGAGATGCGGCGATTTCAGGCTCTCTATCTCGACCTGCAGCGCCTCCACATAGTCCGGGATCAGGGCTTCCTGGCCGGCATACGTGTTGAAATCGCAATAGGCGCAGCGATGGCGACAAAAGGGGATATGCAGATAAATCGAATAGGGGACGTTTACCAGAGTTCCTCCTCCTGCCAGCCGAAAGTACCCCGCAAGGGCACGAACGCAACCGGAAGGAACGATTCCGATTCCACCTGCTCTCCGTGGCGCTCCCAGACCTGTAAATCCTGGTATTTGCGATTGCCAACCGGGATCACCAGCCGACCGCCCTCCGCGAGCTGTTCCAGCAAAGGCTGAGGCACCTGAGGCGCTGCTGCGGCGACTACAATGCCATGATAGGGTGCAGCGGGTGGCCATCCCAGGCTCCCATCTCCCACATGGCAGAAAACATTTTCAAAACCGAGCGCCTTCAATCGTTGTGCGGCCTCTTCGGCCAGCTCCGGGATGTATTCGACCGTATGGACCTCCTGAGCCAGGCAGGCCAGCAGCGCTGCCTGATAGCCGGAGCCGGTGCCGATTTCGAGTACCTTTTCGTGGCCGCGCAGGTGGAGCAGGGAAAGCATCAGGGCAACGATATACGGCTGAGAGATGGTCTGACCATACCCGATGGGCAGCGGGGTGTCGGCATAGGCCAGGTGACGGTACGGCGGCGGCACGAAGAGATGGCGCGGCACGCGGCGGAAAGCCTCCAGGAGCCGCTCGTCTTGCAGGCCACGGCGGGCGATCTGTTCGTTTACCATCTGCAGGCGCAGGATTTCTTCGCTCTCTTGCATGGACATCCCTCCCATGGATCGGGGCGTCCGCGTGGCTTATCCCTGGAGCAATCGCTGGAAGGCGAGCAGCAGGCGGCCGCGCTGTTCAAAGCCGCTCTCTCCCAGATCGCTGATGCCCAGATACACGCGCTCCCGACAGCGACGGAGCAACCCATCCACCAGGCGCGTCAGCCCCTCCTGGGAGGCCTGCATTTCATCCGCATCCGTCCAGGGGCGCCCTATCTCCCAATGGCGCGAGAGCACGTAGGGATGCGTCAGCGGCTGATACAGGCGCTCATACCAGCCTGAGGCGCCAACATCCAGCCAGAACTGGATGCGCGCCGGGCGATTCATCATCAGGAAGGTGTAAGCCGGAGCCACCAGCACTGCCTGTGCTTCACCCATTTGCCAGGCTTCCAGATACTGGGCGGCGATCACCCCCTCGCGCACCATGCTCAGGTACTCCCGATTCAGATGATCGAGCGGTTGCTCCATCCCCTCATCCTGGAGCACCGGCCAGAGCGTCTGACGGAACTTGAAGGCGGACTCGATCAGCGTGGCTGCCACGCGCACGGCATCCAGGTCATCATGGAAGCCGAAGCCGGGCTGCGAAAGCACCTCGCCGAACAATTCTCGCCAGAAGTGATCCAGGGGAAGCAGCTCGCCTCGCTGACGATATTCCATCAGCCAGTCGCGCAGGCGCGTATAGCGTTCGCCCAGGGTGGCGGTTAACTGCTCCTGAGCTTCCTCGTTGAGACGCTCGAAACTTGAAAGGGCGTGCTTTTTTGGCTGATAGACGATCTGGCTCAACATCCAGGCGCGCGGCCAGTCCGTCTTCAGGGCCAGCATCCAGGTTCGGGCCACCTCGAAGCCAGAGGGAGGATTGCCCCATTGGGGATGCGCCAGCAAGGCCAGCGTGATCAGGGCATGGGTGGCCGGTTCCTCGTTCAAGGCGCGCGAGGGACGATGGGAACGCGCCGCCACCCCTCGTTCCTCCAGACGTTGCAGCAGCGAAAAGCGCAGCGCGTCCGAAAGATAAGGCGCCAGGATGACGATCTCCGAAGGCGCAACCCCCTCTTCGGCGATCAGGCGCGCCGTCTCATCGGCTACCCAGTCCAGCATTTGCGGGTAGAAGCGAAAGTCAGCCGGAATGACCAGCGCCTGTTGCAGGTGGGCGCGCAGATGGGGCAAAGCAGGCAGCGGCTGCCCACGGAGAACAGAAACCAGACCCCAGCGCAGCGTCTCGATGGCGGGTGAGGTGATCCAGGAGCCGCTGAAGGGTTGCACCTGGTCGCAAGCCTCGGCCAGCGAAGCAGCGCTGATCGCATCCGCTCCCAGGAAGGAGCGATAGCCGCCGCCTTCGTCGTAAATCAGCAGCGCCGTTTCCATTTGCGGCAGCAGCTCACGCACCCAGTCATGAGCCAGCGGAATATCCTCTTCCACGTTGTCATAAATCAGGTGGCGGTAGCGCCCGAAGTACTCGCGTACTTCTGCCTTTGGCCAGAGATAGCGCCAGAAGACCTCGAGCTGCAGGGAAAAATCCAGCAGATTGTGCGCCAGGCAAAAGCGGCGGAAGTGCGAGGCGCATTCCTGCGCATCCGCATACACGCGGCGCTGCATCGGATCGCCGACCCAGGCCGCCTCCAGGCGCGCCCCGATCTCCGTATGGGGAAATCCGACCGCCGCCGCTTTGTTCAGGTTGTCCAGAATCTGGCTATACAGGCGGTTACGGTCTATCGTCAGGGAAGCGAACAATCCCTGCTCTAACAGTGGACGGACGACATACGCCATGAAATACTGGGCAGTTTCCAGCGTCAGGAAGAGCGGTGGGCGTTCCGGATGGGCGAAGCCCGCCTCCTCTGCGATGAGCGGCCAGAAAAGCTCGCAGGCGCGGCGTGCCAGCCCCCCGATGGTTGCCAGGTTCACTTCTCCCAGCGGGCCGAAAGCGGCATCTTCCAGCGCGCGGCGATAGGGTTCCTGGAGCGTGCGCTGAGGGGTCAGGATCAGAATGCTTTCCGCGGCCACGCGGCGGCGCAGCAACGCTTTCAGGTGTTCAATGGCCAGCGTCGTCTTGCCGCTGCCGGCTGCGCCTTTCAGGAAGACGCGACCTTCAAAGGGAAGGCGAAAACGGGCACGCATATCATCCAGCAGGGAAGTTCGAGAGATGGATCAGGCGCGATTCCTGCGCCGAACGGAGGGCCGCCTGCGCCAGCTCCAGGGCGCGGATACCATCTTCCAGCGTGCAGATCGGCTGGGCTGTTCCCTGCACCACGTCCAGAAAGTGGCGCATTTCGGCCAGGAAGAGATGATTGCGCTCGAAGCCGGCCGGCGGGCTGAAGACTTCCACCTGCGGCGCGGGCGGCTCTGCGACCCATTTCCCAAACGGCAGACGGGCGCGGGAAAGCGTCAGGTTCCCCCCGGCGTTATCCCAGGAAAGCGTCCCCTCGCTCCCCACGATCTCCCAGCGATGGGCGGGTGGGCGCTGCACGTAATTCAAGTGTACACTGCCGAATGCGCCGCGGGTCAGGCGCATCCCGATCTCGGCCACATCTTCCACATCCAGCTCCAGCGGGGAGAGATGGGCGGCGAAGGCCCAAAGGGACTGCACTTCTCCCAACAGGAAGCGCAGGTAATCCAGCGGATGGGTGAGGGTGCGGATCACGCCGCCGCCGAGATCGCGGCGCGCCGCGTAACTTTGACGGTAATCCTCCCACGGATGCCATTGGGGCAGGTACTCGCCCCAGTGAATATGAAAGGTGAACACCTCCCCCAGTGCGCCCTGACTGAGCAGTTCTTTCGCTTTCTGAATCGTAGGGTGGAAGCGGAACTGAAATCCTACCAGGATGCGGCTGCCGGAACGTTGAGCGGCCTGTCGTAGCTCATCCAGTCCCTCCAGATCGTGCGAAACCGGCTTTTCCAGGAGCAGGTGGCAGCCGGCCTCTACGGCCGGTCGGGCGATGGGCAGGTGCAGCGCCGTGGGGGTGGCCACAATCACTGCCTGGGGACGATGGCGCTGCAGCGCCCTCTCGATGTCCGTTTCGACCGGGAAGGAGGCCAGTTCCTCTGCCGGCAGCGTGGAGCGTCCGGAGCGCAGGAGCACGATCTCGCGTTCGCCGAGCGCCAGCAGGTTGCGCAGGTGACGTCTGCCGATGGAGCCCAGCCCGGCGATCAGGAACTTCATGCGCCCTCCGTCACGGACTGCGCTTCTAACAATTGCAAGGCCTTTCGCAGGCGGTTCAGGGTGCGCTCGCGACCCAGCACCTCCATGCTTTCCATCAGCGGGGGGCTGACCGTTTTTCCGGTGACGGCGACGCGCAGCACGCCAAAGACCTGGCCGGCGCTCAGCCCCAGTTCCTCCACCAGGGCGCGCAGCGGGGCCTCGATGGCTTTCGCTTCCAGTTCCGGGAAGGATTCCAGGATTTCCAGGGCGCGGCGCAGCACCTGTTTCGTCTGCTCCACGCTCATGTTCTTGCCCACCAGCTCGCCGGGCTGAGGATGCACCTCGTCCTGGAAGAGAAAATCCACCCACTGGGGAGCTTCATCCAGGGTGATGAGGCGCTCGCGGATCAGGGGAACGATGCGTTCGAGCAGGGGCAAATCGGCAGCCGGCAGATAGGGTTGCAGGCGGCGCGCCAGTTCGGCTGTGGGCAGGCGACGAATATGTACGCCGCTGAAATGATCGAGCTTGCTGAAGTTGATGGCGGCTGGGGCCGGGTTGAGATGCTTCAGGTCAAAGCGCCTCACCATCTCCTCAAGCGTCATCACGTCATCGCCTTCCACGCCCCATCCCATGAGCGCGATCCAGTTCAGGACGCCTTCGGGGACGTAGCCCAGGGCTCGCAAATCGCCGATGTAAATCGAGTAGCCGCTATCCATGGCCAGCGAAGCATCGCGCTTGCTCATTTTGCCCTTTCCGGAAGGCTTGAGGAAGACCGAGAGGTGCACCCAGAGCGGCTCCTCCCAGCCGAAGGCGCGCACGATCAGGACGTGAAGCGGAAAGGTGGAGAGCCATTCGGAGCCGCGGATGACGTGCGTGATGCCCATCAGGTGATCATCCACCATCGCGGCCAGGTGGTAGGTGGGCAGCCCATCTGATTTGAGCAGGATGTAGTCATCAATCATAAAATTGGGGGTGGTGATCGGGCCGCGCAGCAGGTCTACTGCCGTTGTTGTGCCCTCGCGAGGCGCTTTGAAGCGGATGACATGCGGCTCTCCCTGGCGGACACGGCGCCGCGCCTCGTCCGGGTCCAGGTGGCGACAAAATCCATCGTAGCCGGTGTTGAGCTTCTGCGCCTGGCGCTCTTTGCGCACGCGCTCCAATCGTTCGGGCGAACAGAAACAGGGATAGGCCGCGCCCTTTTCGACCAGTTCCCAGGCGTAATGGTGATAGATTTCCCGCCGTTCCGACTGGCGATAGGGCGCGTAGGGGCCGCCCACATCCGGGCCTTCGTCGTATTCCAGGCCGAGCCAGCGCAGTCCTTCGATCAGCTCCTGTTCCGAGCCGGGGACCGTGCGCCGCGTGTCGGTATCCTCGATGCGCAGAATGAACTGGCCGCCGCTCTGGCGCGCCAGCAAGTAGTCATACAGTGCCGTGCGTGCACCCCCCAGGTGCATACGGCCGGTGGGAGAAGGAGCGAAACGGGTGCGAGCCGGACGATTCATCAGGCATCTCTCCAAAAGCAGGATGAGGGCATGGATGGACAGAGCCATCCATGCCCCGAGAATGCAAATTCAGCGAACGGATGGGATGACATTCACAGCAATCCCCAGCGCGAGGCGCCAAGATGGAGGATCTCCAGGATCAGGTCGCGGTAGGCGATGCCCTCGGCAGCCGCCATCAGGCAGAGATCGCTGTAGTTGGGAGCGAGGCCGGGCAGCGGGTTGATCTCCAGCAGGCGCGGTTGCCCTTCTGCATCCAGGCGAATATCCACCCGCGATATATCCAGTGCGCCGAGCACGAGGTGCGCTCGCAAGGCCAGGTGGTGGAGCTTCCGCGCCAGTTCCGGCTCCAGCAGCGCCGGGCAGATATATTCCGGGGCGCCGGGTGCGCCAATGGCGGTAGCTTTGGCCTCATGGCCGTAAATGCCAGGGGTCACCGCCGGGGTCGTGTTTAGCTCCAGGATCGGAAAGCGGTGAAAACCATCTGCATCGTACCATTCGGGGTGACGCGAGTAGCGCCTGGCATCCGGGCGACCGATCTGCCCAACGGTGAATTCGCGACCGGGGAGGTAGGTCTCCACGAGGGCCGGCTGCTGATAGGTCTGGATCACGTAGCGCACGCGTCGCCGCAGTTCGGCTTCGTTGTTCACGCGGGCCTCGGCGTCCACGCCCATACCGGTTCCCTCCCGTGCGGGCTTGACAAAAAGAGGGAATTTCAATTCCGGTCGCAGGGGTTCATCCCCGGTGGTGAATTCCTGGAAGGGTGCTACGGGCAGGCGGCGATCGCGCCAGATGCGTTTGGTAAGCGTCTTATCCAGGGCGATGGCGTTGGTGAGCACGCGTGAGCCGGTATAGGGGATACCCATCAGCTCCAGGAGGGCCGGCACCTGGGCTTCGCGCGCGTCGCCGCCCAGACCTTCGGCGATGTTGAAGCAGATATCCGGCTGATACTCCCGCAGTGCGAAGGGCAGGTCGCGGTTGGCTTCGATGAAACGGGTTTCGTGCCCTTCGCTTTCGATGGCGGCCTGAATGGCATGGACCGTCTCAATGGAATCATAATCGGCATAGGCATCCGGCGGCACATTGGGAGGGCGCGGCTTGCTTTCATCTTTGATATTGGCAAGCACAGCGACCCGCCAGGGCCATTTCCGCGGATGCGAACTGGGAGGCTTTTCGCCCTCCTCTGAGGAAAGAATGGGACTGCTCATGGATACCTCCAAACAGGGAATCTGGAGGGAGCGCAATTCTCCCTCCTGGCTTGTCTTATAGTTTACCACGCTCCGCGCCTGCTCATTAATTTTCTTGACACAAATTCCCCTTTCCCTGTAAAATTCATGCGCTGGCCTTGTGAGATCGAGCACAAAGGGCGGCGCTGCCTTCGGGTCATGGAAGGTTCTCGGCTCTCACAGGCAACATCTTTTCTTTTGGGAGGAAACTGCTCATGTATGCCATGCACGGTTTGACCCCCTTTGAGGCTGCGGCCATCTGGGCGGTGTTTGTGATTGCCTGGCTGGGCCTGGCCTACGCGCTCTTCCTGCGCTCCCAGATCCTGCGCGAGGAGAAGGGAACGCCCCAAATGCAGGAGGTGTGGAACGCCATCAAGGAAGGAGCGAATGCCTATTTGCAACGGCAACTCAAATCCATCCTTCCCTTCATCGCCATCCTGACGATTGCGCTGTTCTTCTCGGTCTATATTGTGCCGCCTTCGCCGGAGGCTGTAGATCGCTTCGCGGGTCGTTCGGAGAACGAGGTGCGCTTCCTGATCGGCCTGGCGCGAGCGCTGGCCTTCGTCATGGGCGCTTCTTTCTCCTTGCTGGTAGGTCAGATCGGGATGCGCATGGCGGTTGAGGGGAATGTGCGCGTGGCCTGGGCCTCGCGCCGCTCGTTCGATGAGGCGCTGCGCATCGCCTACCGCGCCGGGACGATCACCGGTATGCTCACCGATGGCCTTGGCCTCCTGGGCGGGACGCTGATCTTCATCATCCTGGGTATTGCCGCGCCGGATGCCTTGCTCGGCTTTGGCTTCGGTGGCACGCTGCTGGCGCTCTTCATGCGCGTCGGCGGTGGCATTTACACGAAGGCTGCGGATGTCGGCGCCGACCTGGTGGGCAAAGTGGAGGCCGGCATCCCGGAAGACGACCCGCGCAATCCGGCGGTGGTGGCAGACCTGGTGGGGGATAACGTCGGCGATTGCGCCGGTATGGCCGCCGACATCTTTGAATCCTACGAGGTGACCATCGTCTCCGGCCTGATCCTCGGCCTGGCGCTCTGGCACATTACCGGACGCCTGGAATGGATCATCTTCCCGCTGATGGTGCGCGGTATTGGCGTGCTCTCCTCGATCATCAGCACGTATCTCGTCCGTGGTGGGAGCATGGATAGCAGCCACGCCCTGGATGCTATCTTCCGCGGCTTTCTCACCGCGGCCGTGCTCTCCAGTGTGCTCTTCTTCGGCCTGGGCTATTTCTACATGAACAACGCCGAAATGGCGAAGTGGGGCGGCTGGTGGCGTGCACCGCTGGCTGTAGCGGTCGGCGTCGTGCTGGCCATCCTGATTGATCGCCTGACCGACTACTTTACCGGTATGCATAACGCGCCGGTCAAGGAGATCAAGAAAGCTGCCGATACCGGCCCGGCCACTTTGCTCCTGCAGGGCGTGGCGGTCGGCTATGAGTCCTCCGTGTGGGCGATCATCGTCATCGCTCTGACGATTGTGGCTTCGATCTTCGTCTTCGGAACGATTCCGGGCCTGGATGCAGCCCATCGTGCGACCTTTGTGCTCTACGGCGTGGCGATGACCGGGATCGGTATGCTCACGCTGACCGGCAACAATGTGGCCATGGACTCCTTTGGCCCGATTGCCGATAACGCCAACGGCATCGGCGAGATGGCCTGGTCTGGCCTGGAAGATGCGGAGACGAAGAAAGCGCGCCAGATCATGGCCGATATGGACGCGGTGGGCAATACCACCAAGGCCATTACCAAAGGGATCGCCATCAGCTCGGCGGTGATCGCCGCCGTCTCTCTCTTCGGCTCTTACCTGGTGGATGTCACCCGCGCGCAGGCGACGCTTAACATTCCAGAGGCACTGCAAATCCAGAACATCGGGATTCGCGTGGATATTCCGCAGGTGTTCGTGGGCATGTTGATCGGCGGCGCCCTGCCCTGGTTGTTCTCCTCCTTTGCCATCCAGGCGGTCAGCCGCGCTGCTTCCCTGATCGTGCTTGAGGTGCGTCGCCAGTTCAAACTGGGCGTGCTGGAAGGCAAGGTCAAGCCGGACTATCGCCAGGCGGTCTCGATTTCCACTGCTGCCGCCCAGAAGGAGCTGATCTCCCTGGCCATGCTTGGCGTGGTCACGCCCATCCTGGTGGGGTTGTTGCTCGGCGTGGAGGCGCTGGGTGGCTTCCTGGCCGGGATCATCCTCTCCGGTCAGTTGCTTGCGGTGTTCATGAACAATGCCGGCGGCGCCTGGGATAATGCCAAGAAGCTCATCGAGGATGAACCGAAGGATCCAGAGCGCAACCTGGGGAAAGGCTCGGAGCGTCACAAGGCGAGCGTCGTGGGGGATACCGTTGGCGATCCTTTCAAGGATACGGCCGGCCCGGCGCTGAACCCGATGATCAAGGTGGTCAACCTGGTCTCCGTGATCATTGCTCCCATCGTTGTCCAGTACACCGGCGGCGGCTGGGGCGTCTGGTTGACGGTGCTGATCGCGTTGGCGCTGCTTGCCTGGGCCATCCGGCGCTCCAAAGCCCCCGCGCCCGAAGTCAAAGTATCCTGAGCCCTCTCCAACCATGAGGCCCGTCCCCTGTGGCGGGCCTCTTCGATCACTTCAACCCCATGAAAATAGACGCTCTCTCACTGTACCACTTGCGCATGCCTCTGGTCGCTCCTTTTGAGACCTCCTTCGGGCGCATCACCCATCGGGAGTGTTTGCTGGTGATCCTGCGTTCCGAAGGATTGGAGGGCTATGGGGAATGTGTGGCGGATCGCGATCCGGGCTATTCCTACGAGACGAGCGGCACTGCCTGGCATATCCTGCGGGATTTTATTGCGCCGCTCATCCTGGGGCAGGATGTGCAGGATGCCGCCGATTTCCAGCGCCGTGTGCAGGGCATTCGTGGCCATCCGCTGGCGAAGGCTGGGGTGGAGATGGCCATTTGGGACCTGATCGGCAAGCGTCAGGGGCGCTCACTGCGCGAGTTGCTGGGCGGTGTGCGATCCCGTGTCGAAGTGGGCGTCTCGGTTGGGATTCAGGAATCGCCCCAGGCGCTGCTGCGCACGGTGGAGGGCTACCTGGCCCAGGGCTATCAGCGCATCAAGATCAAGATCAAGCCAGGGCGGGATGTCGAAGAGACCACCCTCCTGCGCCGTCATTTCCCCGATCTGCGCCTGCAGGTGGATGCGAATTCGGCCTATACCCTGGAGAGCGCCCAGGCATTGCGCCCGCTGGATGATCTCAATCTGCTGCTGATCGAGCAACCGCTCTATGAGGACGACATCTGGGAACACCACAAGCTCCAGGCCCAGTTTCGCACCCCCATCTGCCTGGATGAGAGCATCCTCTCGGCGCGCCACGCCCGCTTTGCACTGGAGATCGGCGCCTGCCGCGTCATCAACATCAAAGCGGCGCGCCTGGGAGGGCTGCAGGAAGCGGTTGCCGTGCACGATCTCTGTCAGCAAATGGGGGTGCCTGTCTGGTGTGGGGGAATGCTGGAAACCGGGGTTGGGCGCGCCTCCAACCTGGCCCTGGCCTCCCTGCCGAACTTCCGCCTGCCTGGGGATATTTCCGCCTCGGATCGCTACTACCGTCGCGATATTACCCACGAACGCTTCCAGCTCAACCCCGATAGTACAATCACCGTGCCCGATTCGCCTGGTCTGGGGGTGACGCTGGATTGGGAAGCTGTGCGTGACTTTTCGCTGGCGGAATGGCATTCCGAAGCCTGATCTTCCTGCTGCTGTTCCTTCTGGCCTGCGCCCCGGCGACGGTGCCTCCTGCGCCGGCACCCCTCTCTCCGTGGCCGCCCTCTTCTCCGGCACCCTCTCCGGAGAATACCGCAACTCCTCTTGCGCCGCAGACGCATCGGAAAGGCATCTGGATCACGCCGGCTGCGCCGGCCGCGCTCCGTCAACGGCTGGAGGTGCAATTTTCCCCGGCTCCCCGCGAGACCGCCGCCCTCTTCCTCGACCTGGAGCCGGCGCGCCCGACCCTGAGCTGGGTCTATGCTCTGGTTGGGCCTTTCCCGACCGTGCGCGATGGCGTCACGTTCGAGGCTTTACAGCGCGCCTGGCGCGGCGAATCGCTCTTCAATGGGCGGCCCCTGCTGATGGAGCCGGCCACGCGCCGGGCGTTCACTTCGGTTTGGGGAGCGCCGGGGCCTGAAGCGGTGCTTGAGGTGCCTGCGGAAGCGCTGCTGGAACGCGCCTGGGCTGCCGGCGCCTTTGCGATCCTGCCTTTTGAATCGCTGGAGCCGCGCTGGAAAGTACTCGCCGTGGATGGCGTTTCCCCCATCCAGAAGGATTTCGACCCGCAACGCTATCCGCTCCGAATCGGCTTTGCGCTCCGAGGCGAGGGGGCAGCGCGCGTGGAACTGCCCCCGACCAATCGCGATGCGGCGCGCCTGACCACGCTGGTATTGACCGGGGTCACCGCGCTGGTGCGCGCCACGGCCTACCGCATGGAGCAGAAAGGGGTGCTCTATCCCGGTGAGGCCATCGGCGACTGGCTGCGTCAGGCCGATCTCGCCCACATCAATAACGAAGTACCCTTTTTCAGCAAATGCCCTTTCCCAGACCCAAATCAGCGTTCGCTGATCTTTTGCAGTCATCCCCGCTATCTCGATCTCTTCCTGGGCCTTGGCGTTGACCTGATCGAGCTGGCCGGTGATCATTTCAGCGATTACGGCCGGGCAGCGATGGAGGAAACGCTGGCGCTCTATCGCCAGCATGGGCTGGTGTATTACGGCGGCGGTGCAAACCTCGAAGAGGCGACCCGGCCGCTCCTGCTTGAACATCATGGCAATCGCCTGGCATTCCTGGGATGTGATGCAAAGGAGGGATACCCCAAGGCCTCGGAGACCATGCCGGGCGGTGCGCCTTGCCTGTGGGACGAACTGGAGACGAAAATCCGATGGCTGCGCGCCAACGGATTCCTGGTGATTGTGACCTTCCAGCATCAGGAATGCTATGCGCCCTCTCCGTGTTACGGCATGGTGAGAGATTTTCATCGGGTGGCGCAGGCCGGCGCCGTGATCGTCAGTGGCAGCCAGGCCCATTTTCCGCAGATCATGGAGTTCTACGAGGGTGCTTTTGTGCACTATGGGCTGGGCAACCTGTTCTTCGACCAGGACGAGCGCACGGCCTCACTGCCTGAAGGGGTACGCAACGAATTTCTGGATCGGCATGTTTTCTACGAGGGACGCCATCTCAGCACCGAACTGCTCACGGCCATCCTTGAAGACCTCTCCCGTCCGCGCCCGATGACGCCCGAAGAGCGTCGTGCCTTCCTGGAGCGCTATTTCCGTGCCAGTGGCTGGGAGCCGATCCCGTAGGCTTGTGTGCTCGTGGCGAGTTTTTTGCTATGAACT
>JAGHYK010000250.1 GCA_017743695.1 Chloroflexota bacterium | reverse complement strand
GTTCAACCTCTGTGAGAATTGCTATAGTTTTTTGCGCCAGGCTCTACCAGGTGACCACCCATGCTTCGGCACGGATGCGGCGGGGTGGGTCGAGTTTCGATTGGATGGAAATCGAGGCGCCAGCAGCAGGACTGGCAAAGCGACGCAGCACCCAACTGATGCCATTCCACACACTGACCGATGGCGTCTGCGCAACGCATGCCTGCCCCTCGACCGTTATGCTGACCAGGTGATGCGGCGCTAGTTCGGTGATCACGCCGTTCCTGTCGTCCTGATGTCCGATTCGCAGGGCCGGGAAGGGTCCGGGCAAATGCGGTGCGCCTTCGTGGATAGCGGCAATGACCATCAATTCGGCGCCGGCAGGCAGGCTGGCGGGGAGCGTGGCGGTCAGTCCATAGGGCGTGGGCTGCCAGTTCAGGGAGAGCAGTTCGGTCTGGCGCGGCAACCGGGTGGTTTCATCGGGCGGCAGGACCCACTCCGGGGCAGCATACGCCCCCAGCCCGATCAGGGCGGCTTGTTCGGGTCCCAGGCGCAGAATCAGTTCATCCGGCTGGGTTTGCAGGGCGGGACGCTCGCCTTCGTAGAACAATATCCGGGCATGTGCCAGGTTGACGATGGGCAGGCGGATGACGCACGAATGCAAATGCGGGTTGACCAGCCAGACCAGTCCGCGCCGTCTGCCGCCGGTCATCCAGCCATGCCAGGGACCTTCGCCCGGCCTGGGACCGAGCGGAGCGGTTTCCAGGTTACGATTCCAGGCGTCCATGAACAGGCGGCGGGCGGCTGCCATGCCTGCCAGGTCGTCATCGGCGGGCAGGGACGGGTCGCCGTAGAACAGGTCGCGCCGTCCGCCGCGCGCCAGTTGCGCGATGTGACTGCGGCGCAATCCTTCACGTCCGCGCCGGTGGCAGGTGTTGGTCAATCCGCACATTGCCCCGTGGTCTTCGATGCGCGCCAGGGGAAAGCCGCATTCCAGCATGGCGCGAACCATGATATCCTGATACAGGTCGGAACTGCGGTGAATCGCTGTCGCGGGGAGGTCGGCGGGCTGCGGGTCGCCGCTGAAGAAGCCGTCAATCACTTCCAGCATGGCCGGGTCGGCCGCCAGGGGCGGGATTCCGGGTCCCAACCGTCCGACAGAATCTTGCCGGGCAAAGCCGCAGTGGGCAATGGTGATGACTTCGGGAACGGAACGCTTGAGTCGGGCCGCCATCTCCACGAATCGTTCCACCCCCAGGGCGTAGCGCGTCTCGAAGGGGCGCGGGTCGCCGGGCACAGCAGCGGCGAAATTGGCAAAATCGAACTTGAAGAAACGCACGCCCCACACTTCGGCAGCGTAGAGCAGACTGTCGCTCAAGTCCTGGGCGTAGGGACCGTCGAGCAGGGAGTAGTTCCAGTTGTCGCCAGACAGACTGGCTTGCCAGCCCGGCACGCGCAGGCGTCCGCCGTTGACGGGATACCACAGACCCGGCAACATGCCCATCTCGCGGATGCGCTTCAGCACCCGGTCGGGGCCGTCTGGCCAGCGTTCGCGGTAGAAGTGGCGGTAGCCCAGTTCAGGGTCGGTCCAGCCGTAGTCAATGTTGAAATATTGCGGGAAAACGTCAAAATCGCGCCAGCGTTCGAGCGCATCGAGTGCGCGCAGAACGATGGCTTCATCGAGCGGCACGGTATCGCCGAGTTCATCGTGCAAAGCCCAGGTGGAACAGGCGGTGAACATGGGGCGGGGCATGGCGGCTCCTTTACTTCAATGTTATCTCTTTGCAGTGATTGGATTTCCAGGGTTCCATGCGCCCATTGCGCAACTGATACCTATCATTGATGAGCGTCCGACGCGAGGAAGGCGTTTCCGGTTCAGGCGCTGCGCCGCGCTCAGCGCAACGTGGCCGCCAGGTCAGGCAGCGCTTCCATGGGCAGGACGGTGATTCGGGCATCAAGGGCGTATTCTTGCTTCCCCGGATAGATGATCCAGAGGTGATCCAGCCCAAGATCGTGCAGAGCCACGTGCATCGAACGACTGGCGCCGGACGCGTCGGCGTATTTGATCTCGAAGCCATACCGCCTGCCCCGCAGAAGCACCAGTAGATCGAGTTCGGCGCCGCTGTGGGTAGCCCAGAAATACGCATCGCGTGCGCCCAGCAAGCCAATGATCTGCTCGATGGCGAATCCCTCCCACGAGGCGCCCAGCCTGGGATGGGATTGAACCTCTGCCAGCGTCTCCAGCCCCAACAAACCGTGCAGGATGCCGGTGTCGCGGATGTACACCCTGGGCGATTTGACCTGGCGCTTGCCGATGTTCTCGAACCACGGAGGCAGCAGCCGCACCATATATGCGCCAACGAGAATGTCCAGATAACGACGCGCGGTGGCTTCGGACGTTCCCAACGATCGGGCGAACTCCGCAGCGTTCCATATCTGTCCATGGTAGTGGGCGATCATTGTCCAGAAGCGCCGCAGGGTTTCGGCGGGAATGGTGATGCCCAGTTGCGGGATGTCCCGCTCCAGAAAGGTGCGAATGAATGCCTCGCGCCACGCCAGACTGCTCCGGTCATCGTCAGCCAGGAACGACCTGGGGAAGCCGCCGCGGAGCCACAGACGATCACGTTGCGCAGGACCGACTTCGGCCAGGTCGAAGCCGGAGAGATCAACGAACCCGATGCGCCGGGCCAGCGATTCCGACACGCCGCGAACGAGATCGGGCGATGCAGAACCTGAGAGCAGAAAACGAGCGGAATGGTGCGGACGGTCTACCAGCACCCGGAGCAGCTCGAACAAAGGGGGCTGTCGCTGTACTTCATCGATGATGACCAGGCCGGTGAGCGCTTCAAGCACGGTCAGCGGCGCCGAGAGCCGACGCACGTCCACCGGATTTTCCAGATCGAAGTGCGTGGCCGGTTGCTGCTCAGCGATCATCCGTACCACGGTGGTCTTGCCGCATTGCCATGGACCCAACAGGGCAACAATCGGATGGATCGCCAGCTGACGGTTGTTCTGGGCGATGACGGCGGGCCTTGGAACAAGCATCGGCATCCACAACACGTGCACCTGTTCTTCTTCAGAGATGTGGGCGATGACGGCGGGCCTTGGAACAAGCATAGCCTGATTATAATCCTTGAAAATC
>JAGHYK010000249.1 GCA_017743695.1 Chloroflexota bacterium | reverse complement strand
GTCGGCCAGGACGGCCTTATTATAACACAGATTTGCGCTGTGGAGGGTAAATGCAGGCTACAAAGTTCAAAGTGTTTGCAAAGGACAACTTACTGCTTTCTCAGCCCATGTCCCATAAATCGGCAATAGCCCTGGCACGTTATCGTTTATAATCAAATTATGCGCTTTTTACTCCTGCTTTTCCTGTTGCTCTCCCTCCTCTATCCCACGCATTCTACAGGGGCAACCGATCCTGAAGAATACGTGCCGGGCGAGTTGATTCTGGGATTGGAGCCAGGATATACGGTTCAGACGCTGGCACTCCCCTCCGGTGCACGCCCGCTTAAGGAAAGCCTGCAACTGCGCAGGTTGAATGCCACAATGGTACAGGTGCCTGTGGGACAGGAGGATACATATCTTCGAAAATTGCGCTCACTTCCCAACGTGCGCTTCGTCGAACGAAACGCCATCGTCCGCGCCGATTGGATCCCTGACGACCCACTCTGGGGCAGCCAGTATGGCCCGGCGCACGTGCAGGCTCCCGCCGCCTGGGATACTACCACTGGCTCCCCCTCCGTCATCCTGGCCATCGTGGATTCTGGCATTGACTCCAACCACCCCGAATTTACCGGTCGCATCCTGCCCGGCTACGACTTCGTGCAAAAAGATGCCATTCCGCAGGATGAATGCGGCCACGGTACCCATGTGGCGGGCATTGCTGCCGCCAGCGGAAACAACGCCGAAGGGATCGCCGGTATCGCCTGGAACGTAAAAATCCTTCCCATCCGCGTCTTGAACAGGCAATGTCTGGGTGACGTGGCCACAGTCGCTGAAGGGATCGTCGCAGCCGTGGAACGTGGGGCAAAGGTGATCAACCTGAGCCTGGGCACCTCTGTCAATTCTCTCCTGCTGCAGCAAGCCACCTTTTATGCTTACACCCAGGGTGCAGCACTCATTGTAGCGGCCGGGAACACGGGTTCTACTATGCTCTATCCCGCAAAATATGATTGGGTGCTGGCAGTCGGTGCCACCGATGCAACGGATGCTCGCGTCGCCTTCTCAAGCTACGGTCCGGAGCTTGATCTGATGGCGCCGGGAGACCAAATCCTTTCGACGATGCCCACATATCCCGATTTTTACTACGCAAGCACAAAAAGTCAGAATTATGATTTCCTGAGCGGCACTTCGATGGCCGCTCCCCACGTGGCCGGCGCGGCCGCCCTGCTCGCCTCGCTTCCGGGTTTCAATACCCCCGATAAAATCTACCAGGCGCTCACCCAAACCGCCCTCGACCTTGACACGCCCGGCCGAGACGATTTGACCGGCTACGGGCTGCTCCAGATTGACGCCGCACTCCATTACACCCCCACCATCCTTCCAACTCCCACCCCTGCGCCCGCCACTGTGGCCTACGATGTTCTGGATTCCCCTGCCTGTCCTGGCATGGCCACTTATTCCTGGCGCGAGATGAGCGGCAGCACAGGACTTCTCTTTATCCCAGGCAGCAACAATGGAGTCAGTACCCTGACCCTCCCCTTCCCCTTTGCCTTTGGAGGTCACACATACACCACGCTTTACGTTGGCAGCAATGGAATCATCAGTTTCGACCCCATTCCAGGCATAGATTTTTATCTCAGCGAAAATTTCATCGTTCCTGTCAACACCCCCGGCTTCCCCAAAAACTTTATTGCTCCTTTTTGGGACGATCTCACCCTCTCCACAGGAGGGAGCGCCTGGTACAAAGTGTTCGGGACAGCACCCTTTCGGGAAGCCGTGATCGAATATCGCAAGGCGCAACGATTTGGCACCAGCCCAATACCGGGAGAGATTACCTTCCAGGTTGTGCTTTCAGAGGCCAGCGGCGAGATTCTGATCCAGTATCAGCGGCTGCGAGGCGCAGGAGGACGCGGTCAGTCTGCGACCGTCGGCCTTCAATACGACCTCGGGCGCAGCGGCTTGCTGTTTTCTTATAACGAAGACGCACTTCGCGAGGGAATGGCCCTGCGCTTTGTTCCTTATCCTTCCTGGGATATTCCCCCTTCCGTGTTGTGCCAGGTCTATACCCGTCCAGCCGATAGCAGTGGAGGCTTTTACGAAGAACCTCCATTCTGCCTGAGCCTGCCAGCAGGGGCGTTACGACACCCGGCTCATGTTCGCATTCAACCACTTCCCAGCGCTCCAGAAATGCCAGCAGAATATCTGGATTTGCAACACTATGCGGATATTCGCCTGCTCTACCTTTCTCCGCCCATTCCGATTTCCCCGCTCCCGGAGGCCTATGTATGCTATCGCTATACTGCGGCGGATGTCCTGGCGGCGGGTGGCCACCCGCAAAACCTGCGCATCATGGCCTATGATTCCAAACATCAGCACTGGCAGGCCCTGCCGACCTCGGTAGATTTGATCAGTGGGCGTCTGATGGCGCGCGCGCCTCATTTCTCGATCTTCGGGATCGCCACATTCCAGCAACCCCAGGCGTTACCGGTCACCGGCGGCGCATTCGGATGGAATGAAGCGACGCGTTGGGTGTGGGGATTACCCTTCGGCGTGCTCCTGCTCCTATGGCTGCTGCGCTACGTACAGCGTTCCGCCTCTCGTTCCTGAGTCTGGCCCTGCTCTGGCTCCAGCGATGTGGCGCCGGGCCTGTTCCTGATCCTTTGCCACCCCCGCAGGTCATATACCTTCCCACCTCTACCCCGCCTGCGCTTCTCACCCCCCTGCCTGCCTCACCCTCCCCCAACCCCGCTCCAACCCCGACCGAGGCCTATCCTGCTGATTACCTGGACCTCTATCAGCTTGCCCGGCAAATCTATGGCGAAGATCGCCTGATCCGCTGGATTTCCATTCCGGCGCTCAACGTGGAAAGCCTGGTGGTGCCAGTCGGGTGGCATGTGCAGAAAAGTAAAAGCGGCAGAGAACAGGTAGAGTGGGATTCTCCGGGGCCTTTTGTCGGTTGGGCGATACAAAGCGCTCTCCCAGGAGAGCAAAAAACGATCCTGCTCTATGGGCACAATAACCTCTATGGGAGCGTTTTTCGCAACCTCTATCGCCTGAAACGCGGCGACTCAGTGATCCTTCATACATCCAAACGGCTCTGGGAATACACGGTCGAACAGGTAAAACTGGTGGCGGTGGACGAGCAGCCGGCTCCCCTTTCACTTTCC
>JAGHYK010000047.1 GCA_017743695.1 Chloroflexota bacterium | reverse complement strand
CTTACGCTGCTCTTCGGGAACTCAATCCCGTTCAATTGGCTGCGTAAGGTGAGTTCGTAACAAGTCGCCCGACCCCTAACCCCGCTTGCGGGGAAGGGGTCTAACCCCGTTTACGGGGAATGGGGTTTGGCCACCACAAGCCATGAAAAACCATCCATCTCCTCTCATTGCGAGCGTAGCGCATGTCCCGAGCGTAGCGTGGGGAAAGCAATCTCCTGGCCGATATGGGGGATTGCTTCGCCGCCTGCGGCGGCTCGCAATGTAACGGTAGAAAATTTCCTACCGCAACAACGATGGCAGGGGCGTGAGCTGGATCGGCGGTGGGCGCAGATTTATCGCCGGCGGAGGCGTATCTACAGGGAGATGTGCTCTTTTTCAACCCTCAGGGTGACTGTCCCCCTTCGACATCACGATCCGCTCCAGCGCCTCTGCCGGATGAAGCACGCGGCGGCCGCTTCCCTGCTCGATCTGCTGGCGACAGCTAAATCCCGAAGCGACGATCCAGGTTTCCGCATCCGCGCTGCGCACGGTCGGCAGCAGGCGATCCTCGGCGATGCGCTGCGAGATTTCGTAATGTTCCGCTTCATATCCGAACGCGCCGGCCATGCCACAGCAACCGCTTGGAATCTCCTCAACCTGTGCGCCGCTCATTCGCAACACCTGGAGCAGCGCGCTGCTCCCGACCAGGGCTTTTTCGTGGCAATGCGTATGTACCAGGATTTTGGGCGAAAGGTTCCCCCGCAGCGACTCCTTTTCCAGCCGACCGCTTTCGATTTCTCGCAGCAGGAACTCCTCCAGCAAAAACACCCGTTCCGCCAGTTGCTTCTGGCGCGGGTCGTCAGGCAACAGGTCACGATATTCGTCGCGCAGGGTGAGCAAACAGGAAGGTTCGATCCCGATGATCGGGATACCATCCTCCCCCGTCAGCGACTGCACCACCTGGCGCGCCGCCTTTCGAGCCTCCTCCAGCAATCCTTTGGAGATCAGCGTTCGGCCACAGCAGGGATGTTCGGGGAAGATGACCTCGTACCCCAGGGCCTGCAGCAGGCGCACCAGGGCCTTGCCGGCCTCTACGTGAAAATGGTCATGGAAAGTATCGGTGAAGATGGCCACCGTTCGGCGCGCCGCGCGGCCATTCCCCGGCTTCCCCTGCCTCTTTGCCCAGGCCCTCCAGGTCTCCGCCTCCAGTCGAGGGAGAGGGCGACGGGCGGAGATGCCCAGGAGTCGCTCATTCAGCCAGCGGGTCGCTTTCCAGCCCAGGAGGGAGTTCACCAGCGGCGCCAGCGGCGTCCCCCAGTCTGCCAGGCGCGGCAGGAAAGCGAAAAGCCGCGTGCGCAGCGGAATGGGATGGGTGCGGTAGTATAGCGCCTGATATTCGTACTTGATCTTGGCCATATCCACCCCGGACGGGCATTCCGCCTTGCATCCCTTGCATTCCAGGCACAGGTCGAGCGCCTCCCAAACCGCCTGTTCGACTTCGCCGCGGGCATTCTTCGGGAAGCGCTCCGGGGAAAGCGTGAGCAGCGCGCGCAGCAGGTTGGCGCGTCCGCGCGTGGCGTGCATCTCCTCGCGCGTCGCCTGGTAGGAGGGGCACATCGTCCCCGTTGCTTTGCGACATACGCCGGCCCCGTTGCATTGCTCCACCGCGCCGTTGAAGCCGTGTTCCAGGCTGAAATCCAGCACGCTTTCCACCTTCTGATGGCGATACCCCGCCCCATAGCGCAAAAACTCCGTCATATCCGGTGCATCTACGATCTTGCCCGGATTCAGCCGTTTTTGTGGGTCAAAGAGCTGTTTTAGCTCGCGGAAGGCCTGATAGAGTTCTTTCCCGAACAGTCGCTCGTTCCATACCGAGCGCGAGAGTCCATCCCCATGCTCGCCACTCATCGCACCGCCCAGGCGGATCACCACTTCCAGCACCTCTGCGGCGATCTGGCGCATTTCCTGTACCCCCTCGAGCGTCTTCAGGTTCAACGCGGGGCGAATGTGCAGACAGCCCGCGGAAGCGTGGGCATAGCAGGCCGAAGAGACGCCATGATGGTGGAAAATGCGCTCCACTTCGCGCACGTATTCCCCCAGCCGTTCAACCGGCACCGCCACATCCTCCATGAAGGCCAGGGGCTTGGTATCCCCGCGCACCGACATCAACAATCCCAGCCCAACCTTGCGCACGCCCCACACATCTGCCTGTTCCTGAGGCGTCAGAGCGCGCACGAAGGTTCGCGCCAGTTTCTCCTTCTGCAGGCGTTTTTCAAAGGCCTCGATCTGAGCGCGGACCTGCGCTTCACTTTCACCGCCGAATTCCACCACCAGCACCGCGCCCGGTTCGCCCTGTACCCAGTGAAGCATACGCGCATAGGCCGGAACTGTGCGCGTGGCGCGGATCATCACCTCGTCAATCAGCTCCACCGCCCGCGGTTGACTTTCCAGGATCGCCGGGGTGGCATCCGCGGCGGCAGCCACGCTTTCAAAATGCACCACACACAGGCCGCTCTTCGCCGGCAGCGGCACCAGGCGGAATTCCGCCTCCAGCAGGATCGCCAGCGTTCCTTCGGAGCCGGCCAGCAGCTTGGCCAGGTTGCGCCCGCCCTGCGGATAGGGCTGAGCGTCAGGCCAGCCGGCCGGCTTCGTCTGCGTGAAGCCATGGGGGGGCAGCAGGTAGTTCAGCGAATATCCCGAAGCGCGGCGCCAGGTGCGTGGATAGCGCTCACGGATCGCCCGCTCATAACGTTGGAGCAGCTCCTCCAGGCCCCGATAGATAGCTCCTTCCAGGCCGGGGCGCCGGGCATGTTGCTCCCATTCCGTCGGACTCAGAGCCTCGAAGCGCGTCCGTGTTCCATCGGCCAGCAACACCTCGGCGCGCAGCACCTGATCGGCGGTCATCCCGTAAAGTACCGAATGCGCGCCGGTCGAATTGTTGTTGAGCATTCCGCCGAACGTGGCGCGATCCGAAGAGGCCGGCTCGCTCCCGTAGGTCAGGCCGTAGCGGCGGGCGGCGGCCATCAGCGCATCACAGACCACCCCTGGCTCCACCCGCGCCCACCCCTCTTCAGCGTTGATCTCCAGGATGCGGTTCATGTAGCGCGAGAAATCCACGATCAACGCCTCGCCCACTGCCTGGCCGGCCAGGCTGGTGCCGGCGCCGCGCGCCAGGAGCGGCAATTCATAGCGATTGGCGACCTCCACCACCGCCTGCACTTCCTCCGCGTTCTGTGGGCACACCACTCCCAGGGGAAGTATCTGGTAGGCGCTTGCGTCGGTGCTGTAGAGCAGGCGCGTGGCCCAATCGAAGCGCACATCCTTCACCAGGCGGCGCAAATCCTGTTCTGCGGCTTGAAGTTTCTCACTCATCCTGTCTCCTGAAAAGAAAAGCGATCTGCCATGCGGCGATTGCGAAGGCCACTTCCACGTTCAGGGAGCGTTTGCGCCCGTACATGGGGATAGCGATCACCTGCTCGCAGAGCGTCAGCAGTTCGGGGTCTATGCCGGCGATTTCATTTCCCAGGATCAGAAGGATCGGGGCCGCCTGCCCCCCGAGCTGATCCTCCTCCCCCCGGCTGATCCTCCCCGCATCGTGGCTGCCGTTGCGCCTGCGAGACCAGGGGAAACGACGGTGCGCATCCCCGGCTCTCGACCCATCCTGGAGCTTCTCTTTCCACTCCTGCGCCTCTTTCGCCATCTCCTCCAGCGACGTGCTCCCTTCCCCTTCTTCGATCCCCCAGAGTCGCATCCCTTGCGCCTTCAGTTCCCTTGCCTTTTCCACGGCATCGGGCGCATATTCCCATTCCATCCATTCTTCCGCCCCCAGCGCCGTCTTATGAATGCCCGCATGGGGTGGGGTGGGCGTAATTCCGCAGAGATACAACCTGTGCACTCCCAGCCCATCCGCGGTGCGGAAGATGGCGCCCACATTCCAGGCCGAACGCAGATTATCCAGCATCACCCCCAGCGGCAGCGCGGCGCGTTTCCCCTGCTCCCCCTCTTCTCTCCTCCAGGCCCGCCTCCCTACGACCTGCGTTTCTCCCAGGCATCGCGGGCAACGCTCCCCGGCGCGATCCAGCGGCGAACGAGGATAACGCATCCCGCACTGCGGATTAAGACATTTCCGGAACTCGATCATCCATCGCAGTTTTACCACAAAATGCGTGGCCGCAGGAGGTGGATTCTCCGCTAAAAAGGTTCGGCGAGTAACTGCCTACCCTAAGCGATACGGTAGAAAATTTTCTACCGCTACTTAGGCTCGTTTCTTGGTGTCTTTGTGGTTCAATTTTTATCTTTTTGCAGTAGACTCAAGAAAACTTTGTGCCCTGGTGGTTCCCCTTTTTCACCACCAGGGAAAAACTATCCTGCCAACCGAGGCGCACGGGAGGGCAGGAAGAGCAGAACGCCCCACGCAAGCAGAAGGGAGAGGGTCACGCCCCAGCCCCCTTCGGGGCCGAAGGCACCGCCTGTGAGCGAAGTAGCCCCTTCGAGCTGCAGGCGCAGCAGACTGCCCCCAACGCTCGCCCCGCTCACGCTCAACCCAAGCAGATGGCCCAGTGCCCAGTTCCAGGCACTATGACAGCCACAAATCCCCCAGAGACTGCCCTCACGCAGCGCATACCAGGCCGCAAAAACGCCAAACAGGAATAAATTGAGCAAGGCCAGCGGCGTAACCCCAGGATTGAGCACATGAAGCGCCGCAAAAAGCATCGCCGAGGCGAACAAACCAGTTCCCAGCCCGTGGCGCACCGTGAGCACGGGCAACAACCAGCCGCGGGTCAACACCTCTTCGGCAGCGCCCTGTACCACCCAGGCCGGGATCACCAGGATAACCAGCAGCAGACGCTGAGTCCACGGCGACTCGGAAGGCTGAAGCGAAATTCTGACGCCCAGAACCCAGAGCAGGAGAAGGGTCAGGAGGATCAATCCCACTCCCGATAAAAAGCCGCGTCCGTAGAGGAACAGCACGCGCTGCCATGAAAACCCCCAAACCTCATTCGCAGGATAGTGGTACAACGTGGCGAAGGGGCGCCGCTCCACCGCACGCACCCATAGCCATAACAGGAAGAAAATGCCCGAAAAGGCAGGCAACAGGGAAAGCATCAGCGTTCCGATCTCGTTTTCCAGGATCGCCGGCGCAAAGCGGTACACAAAGACGAGAAGGGGAACGCTCAAAAACGAGGCCACGAAAGGCATCAGCGCCGCAACGATCAGGGCAACCACCCCATGGGGCAATCGCCTGGCCCGGCGCGCTCCATCCAGGAGCGGACTCTCACGCAGAAGCATCAGATTCCGATCCACAGCTTTCCTCGGCAACCAGGAGCGGAAAACGGAAGGTTGAACCGCGCCCTTCAATGGACTGAACCTCAATCACCGAACCATGCGCCTCGATGATCTCACGCACCAGGGACAACCCCAGGCCAGTACCCCCATAGCGCCGCGTCAGCGAGCTATCCAGTTGATGGAACGGCTCAAAAATCTCCTCCAGACGATGGCGCGGAATCCCTATGCCGGTATCGCTCACGGAGACCATCACCACCTTAAGGCCTTCCCGCTTGAGGTTCACCACCACCCGGCCACCGGCCGGCGTGAACTTGATCGCATTATCCAGCAATTGCCCAATGGCCCAGGAAATCTTCTGCGGATCGGCCATGACGCGCGGCAAATTCTCGTCATACAGGATGCTCAAACTCAATCCGCGCTCTTCGGCCCGCGCCAGGTAGGGCTTTGCCGTCAGGCGCACCAGGCGCACCAGATCGGTCGGCTCCTGCTTCAGGCTGAGTTCGCCGCGCGAGGCCAGGGAGAACATGATCAGGTCTTCGATGAGGCGCTCCAATCGCTCCACCGAGCGTTGACTGACTTTCAACGCATGGCGTTGTTCCTCGGTCAGCGGGCCAAGAGACTCGCTGAGCAACAGTTCCACGTATCCCTTGATATGCGTGAGAGGCGTGCGCAGTTCGTGCGAGATATTGGAGACAAAATTTGCCTTGAGCTTGTTAAGCTCCGAAAGGCGCTCCAGGGCGCGTTGTAGCTCCTGGGTGCGTTCCTGAACGCGCCGCTCCAGATTGCGATTGGCTGCCTGCAGCGCGTTACGCAGTTGAATGATCTGCTCCGTGATCGCCCGATCCAGCGTGGCGCGATCCAGCACACCCAATTCGATCAACGCCTCCCCTAGCAAACAGGAACGGCCCCGTTCCAGTTGTTCTTGCTGATAGGCCAGCGCACGCGTCAAATCCTCTTCACGGATGTATCCCTTCTGGACCAGATACTCTCCCAATCGAGGAACCAGCACCTCTGGGGAAAGGGGAATGGTCGGTTGGCTCATGATTCTCCTCCTGCAATCCACTCACCGCCCACCATCACCGCACGGGGACGAAAATCCTTCCAGGTTTCCGGGGCAAGCTCAAACGGATCGGCTTCCAGCACCAGCAAATCGGCAAAATAGCCAGGCGCCAGCTTCCCAAGCCGATCTTCCATCCCTGCCAGCCAGGCCGGCGTAAGGGTATAAGCCTCCAGCGCCTCCTGAAGAGAAAGCGTCTGGGATTCGTACCACGGGGCCGATGGGAACTGGGGATGACGCCGTGTAACGGCAGCATACAATCCCCAAAAAGGATTGGGCGCTTCAACCGGCGCATCCGAGCCAAACGCCAGCCGCGCCCCGGCCTCGCGCTGCGTTCGCCAGGCATACGCATAGGGAAGGCGATTTGCTCCCCAATATCGTTCGGCCATGGCGCGATCCGAAGGGGCATGGATCGGCTGCATGGAGGCGACAATTCCCAGTTCGGCCAGCCGCCTGGTATCCTGAGGATGCAGAAGTTGCACGTGCTCGATACGATGGCGCAACGGAGACAGGCGCCGCTCACGCTCAAACATACGCACCTGGGCCAGCCCCTGGAGTGCTTCATGGTTCGCCCGATCCCCAATCGCATGGATGGCCAGGCTCAGCCCTCCCGCGGCAGCTCGCCGACCGATCTCCGCCAGCTCCTCCCCATCCAGGTTGAGAATGCCGTGATTCTGGGGTTCCTCGAGGTACGGCTCAAACATGGCCGCGGTGCGCGGACCGAGAGCGCCATCCATAAAAATCTTCACCGCCCCAATGCGCAGAAAATCGTTCCCAAACCCACTGCGCAATCCCAGGGCCAGCGCCTCCGAAAGCAAAGGCAAAGGGATGCTTTTGACGACGCGTAACGTCAGGCGCCCGCGCTGCTGCAGCGTTTGCAGGGCCTGGAAGCAATCGGGCCCATCGAAATCGTGGACGGCGGTGATCCCAAGGCGATGAAGCGCATCCTGCGCCTCTTCGATCCGCCTCACCAGCGCCTCGCCCTGCGGCTCCGGGATCACGCGCTCGACCAGTTTCATGGCGCTTTCCAGCAGAATGCCGCGCGCTTCCCCATGCGCATCCCGCAGGATACGCCCGTCCGGCGGTTCCGGGATATTCGCCGTGATCCCGGCTTGCTGGAGCGCCAGGCGATTGACCCAGGCCGCATGGAGCGATTTGGCGGTGAGATACACGGGGTGGTGCGGAGCGACCGCGTCCAGATCCTCTGCCGTCGGCCAGCGCCCCCAGCGATTTTGATTCCAGCCATGCCCGAGGATCCATTCCCCAGGGGGTGTCTGGCGCGCCCGCGCCGCAATCCGTTCCAGACACTGCTCCAGTGATTCCGTCTCACAATCCACTTTGTGCAATGCCAGCGCATAGTGTTTCAGGTGGAGATGGGCATCGCACAACCCCGGCCAGATCGTGGCGCCGCGCAGGTCTATCGCCATCGCGCCGCTCTCTTTCCCCCATTCCAGCGCCTCCTCGCCCCATGCCAGAATACGCTCCCCCTCGATCAAAAGGGCAGAAGTCCGCGGTTGATGCTCATCCATGGTATAGACGCGCGCGTTATAGAGTAACTTTACGCGCATGGCACTCCTTGTTCCATTGCAACTATTAAGCTCTGCATCAAAACGGTTGGGTATGTCATTGCCAGGAGCGTTCTTTGCGATGAAGCAATCCCCAAGTGGTTCATTTAGCCTGATAAATTCGGAGATTGCTTCGCCCCCCAAAAAAAGCTCGCAATGACATAGCTGAGTGGTTACGTTCAATCGAGCAATTTTTCCAGCAGGGCGTTCAGCTCTTCTTCAGAGTAGTAATGGATGGCGATCACGCCTCCCTTGCGACTGTGGCGCAGCGAGACCTTCGTGCCCAGACTGGCGCGCAGACGTTCCTCCAGAGCCTGGATTTCCGGCGGCGGTAGCCTGGCGGGCTTCGGCTGAGGGCGCTCACCGCTGAGCTTACGCACAAGTTCCTCAGTCTGACGCACCGTGAGACCCTGCTGGAGCACGGTTCGCAGGGCTGCTACCTGAGCCTCTGGAGTCGAAAGGGTCAGCAGGGCGCGCGCGTGTCCTTCGCTGATTGCGCCTTCCAGCAACGCCTGCTTGAGCGGTTGCGCCAGGCCCAGCAAGCGCAGTGTGTTGGTGATGGCCACGCGGCTCTTCCCCACCCGCCGGGCGATCTCCTCGTGGGAGAGTCCAAACTCCTCATGGAGCTGCCGATAGGCCTCCGCCTCTTCCAGGGGATTCAGGTCGGCGCGCTGCAGGTTTTCGATCAGCGCCAGCTCCAGTCGCCCGCGTTCCCCGATCTGGCGCACGAGCACCGGCACTGTGCGCAGGCCAGCCCGACGCGCCGCCTCCAGCCGCCGCTCCCCGGCGATCAGCGTGTAACTGCCATCTGCTTCCGCCGAGACGATCAGCGGTTGCAATATCCCATGTTCGCGCACGGAAGCAGTCAGCTCTTCAAGCTCCTGGGGGTCAAAGTGCATCCGGGGCTGGCGAGGATTGCGCCGCACAGAGTCCACCGGCACCTGCAGAATCCCTTCCTGCGGCTGCGAAGAGGCCGGTATCAGCGCATCCAATCCCTTCCCAAGCCCGGAACGTGGCGTCATCTGGCCTCCTGGCCTGCTACCGAGCGTTCAATGGTCGCACCATCCGCTTCTAACAGTTCCTGCGCCAGGGCCTGGTAGGCCTGCGCCCCTATGGAATGGGGCGCATAGAGCGAAATCGGCACGCCATAGGAAGGCGCTTCGGCCAGGCGCACGCTGCGCGGGATGATGGTTTTGAAGGTCTTATCCGGGAAGAAACGCTGTACCTCGCGCACCACATCTTCCGCCAGGCGCGTCCGCGGATCGTACATGGTGAGGATCACGCCGCGCACGCTCAACTCCGGGAATAAGGCCCTGCGCACGCGTTGAATGGTCTGGGTCAGCGTGCCGAGGCCCTCCAGAGCCAGATATTCACACTGCACCGGGATCAGCAGGCCATTTTGGGCCGCGATCAGGCCATTGATGGTCAACAGGCCCAGAGAAGGAGGGCAATCTATCAGGATGTAATCGAAGCGCTCGGCGACCGGCTGCAACGCCTGCCTGAGACGTAGCTCACGCCCCAACTCCCCGACCAGCTCCACTTCCGCGCCGGCCAGCGCAGGCGAGGAAGGCAATAGCCACAGGCGAATGCGCTCACTATAGAGCACATGTGCCGTCAACGGCGCGCTGCCCAGGAGGACTTCATACGTGCCACCCTGAACGCGTAGCTTATCAACCCCCAAGGAGGAAGTGGCGTTGGCCTGGGGATCGAGGTCCACCAGCAACACCCGCTGACCAAAGGCCGCCAGATAGGCCCCCAGGTTGACTGCGGTAGTCGTTTTGCCCACGCCTCCCTTCTGGTTGACAAGGGTATAAATGCGCGTCACGAAAGGACCTCCATCAGGCAGGTCTCGATCTCCTGGGGCGTTGGCACCCCTTCCAGGCCAGGCCGGGTGACGGAAATGGCCGCCAGTTGGGTGGCAAAGCGAGCCGCTTCCCAGGGATCGCGCGTCACATACAGGCGAATGAAGAACGCGGCGGCGAAAACATCGCCGGCGCCGGTCGCATCCACTTCACGCACGCGTGGGGCACGGAAACGACGCGGATCGCCATGCCAGTACAGGCGAGCGCCGGCGACCCCTTCGGTCACGACCAGGATGGGAACCTGATGCGCCAGGCGCTCCACCTCCCCCTCATCTCCGGCCACATCCTCGAGGCTGATCACCACTGCGCCGGCTTGAGAAAGCAACGCCTCCCCCTCTTCCCATTTTCGCTGGCGCACGCGTCCTTCTGCATCCCAGGCGCGCATCCATCCCTGGGGCGTCAGGCCGAGCAAGGTAAAGTTCAGGAAAGGCGGAAGCGTCGGGCTCAGCTCGGCGGCCACAGGTCCCAGATGAAGGATCGGCGTTCGACGCCAGGCTTGCGGCAGGAGATTCCAGTCAATTTGCGAGGCGCGCGCATGGAGGCGCTGTTCCCTTTTTCCATCTTCTAAGTAACGATTCTCAAATGTTGTCGTTTCTGTGGCAGATTGGACGATCAGCGGCAGACCATCCAGGGGGGAAAGGTCCAGATCGTCCGCGGCCGCGGTCAGCACTCCAACGCGCAGCCCCAGCGCCCGCGCCGTAAGGGCAGCATACGCCGCGGTTCCTCCCAGGCGTTCCCCCTGCGGGGTGAGATCGCGGGTCAGATGCCCGATAACCAGATAGTCCACAGGTTCAAGGGTGAGCAATTCCATAGTGGTAAGTATGGCAGAGGCGTCGGGATGTGTCAAGGGGAAACGGGATGGCGCAGATCGTAAAGCACGAAACCATCCCCCTGGGCCAGCACCGGATAACGGCTCAAGAGCTGCTTGAGCTGGGGTTGGCGTTCTAACTCGCCGAAGGCGGTGACCAGGAAATAATCCTTCCCGGCAACTCGTTCGGCAAAGGATTCAGCCGGGGATTTGTTCCCACGAAGCTGTGAAAGCTCCGTCTCATACGGCCATAGCTCCACTTTGCGCCAGCCCCAATACATCAGCCGATAGCCATAGTCCTGGGTGAGGGCGATGATTTTACCCTTTGGCAGGGCAGCGCCGATCTTCTGCCAGGCTCTGGCCTCGGCGCGGAAATCTTCCGCCACCAGGATCGAACGGGCAACGTAAGCATGGTAGCCCACAACAAACGCCGCCAGCGCCAGGAAAGCCAGTCGCCAGCGCAGCGGTTGGGAGGCCAGGCGCGCTGTGAGCAGATCAAAGAGGGGCGCCAGCCCCAGAGAGATGACAGGTACAAGCTGAAGATGATAATAGCTATGCGTATATGCCTGAAATGGGAGCGTAAGCCCGTATAGAAAATAACCCACCCAGAGACCGATCAACCCGATGCGCAGGCGCGCCGGCGCAAGGATGGTACCGGCCAGGCTGAGAAAGAAAACCGTCAGGCCGAACAGATTCCCGATAAAGCTCAGCCAGCGGGCATAGAACTTTGTTTGGGTGACCAGGAACAGCAAGTCCAACGTCCAGACCGAAAAATATTCCGATGCCCGGCCCGCATGAGCCAGGATATAGTAGGCAAAGGAGGGAGCGATCATCAGGAAGGCGAGAAGCCAGACCTGAGGCACTTTCCAGAAACGCCGGCCATACATCGTCCAAACCAGCGCAATTGCAATGCCGGCCACCAGAAATGCGATCACAATTTTGACCAGTGTCGCCAGGCCCAATACCGCCCCCGCCAGGATTGCCCGGCGGTAACGCGGGTCCTCTGCCCAGCGGAAAAGGAAATAAACCCCTATCACGAAGAGCGAAGTCATCAGGGGATCGGGTTGAAAGGAGCGACTGGCCTGAACGGCAAACGGCAATACCATGAAATAGGCCAGCGAGGCGAGCGCCGCCCATTCGCTCAGGAAACGCCTTACAATTCCTGCCAGGGCCATGCCACCCAGCGCCCAGAAAAACGTCTCCCACAGGCGGGGAATCACGAAATTCTCCTGTCCGATCAGGTACCAGGTAAGCGCCACCAGGCTCTCGATGAGCGGAGGTTCATATTGCCCGACCGCGTTTCGAAAGCCAATCGCCAGTTCTTGCCGTTCTGCATCGGAGGGGGGCAGGAGCTGATAATAAATCGAGCGCGCCACCAGCAAATTGTGTAACTGACGCGTGGGGTGAAAATCCAGCGGTGCATCGCTGGCATCCACCAGACGCAGGGCAATCCCCAGAACCAGTATCAGCAGGATGCCCCATTCTGCCCAGGAAAGCCTTTGCAGTCGGGCTTTAAGACCGGTGCGCATGGGCATCCTCCGGCGCTTCACGCACGATGTACAGGGGGCGCCCCTTCACCTCATCGTAGATCCGTCCAATGTACTCGCCCAGAATGCCGAGCGAGATGAGCTGAACACCGCCCAGGAAAAGCACCGCGATCAGGGTCGTCGCCTGGCCATAGAAAGCCTGCCAGCCCGTCAGGCGCAGGATCACGACAGCAGGAATGGACAGAATCGCGATCCCTGCCGAGAAGAAGCCAAAAAAGGTCGCCAGCTGGAGGGGAAAGTAGGAGAAGCCGGTAATGGCATTCAGCGCCAGGCGGAGCATTTTGCGAAAGGGATATTTGGTTTCGCCGGCGAACCGCGGGGCGCGATGATATTCGACGCCGATCTGACGGAATCCCACCCAGGCGGCCATGCCACGCAGGAAACGATGGTGCTCCCGCATTTGACGCAGCACATCCACCACCTTGCGGTCCAGCAGGCGAAAATCGCCCGTATCGAGGGGAATTTTGACATCGGCGATGCGATAGATCAGGCGATAGAAAAGGGCGGCGGTTGTCTTCTTGAACCAGGTCTCCCCTTCGCGCTCCGCACGCACCGCATAGACCACCTCGTAGCCCTCGCGCCAGCGTTCGATCAGGCGCGGGATGACTTCCGGCGGGTCCTGCAGATCGGCATCCATGATGATGACAGCCCGGCCACGCGCATAATCCAGCCCCGCCGTGACCGCGATCTGGTGGCCGAAATTACGTGCAAAGAGGATCGCCCGTACATGGGCATCTTCCTGCGCCAGACGACGAATATGCTCCGTAGAGCCATCACTGGAACCATCATCTACCAGGATCAGCTCCCAGGGTTCACCCAGCGACTCCATGACCTCCCGCACCCGGCGATGTAATTCGGGGAGGTTTTCCGCCTCGTTGTAGACCGGAACGACAATCGAATAACAGATATCCATGGGAATTCCTGAACGCTCTCAAGGTTTAAGCAGGCGTTTGATCGCCTCAAGCCTCGGTTCGATCACCGGCGCTGGAGGCACCGCCTGCATGGCTGCACGCACGTCCTTCAAGCCGCTACCGGTATTGAGAACCAGCACCGGATCGTCGGGATCGATCAACCCTTGACGGCGCGCGACGAGCAGGCCGGCATAGGAGGCAGCCCCAGCCGGCTCAGCGAAAACGCCATATTTCCCCAGTTCTGCAATGGCCGCAAGGATTTCGTCATCACTGACGGTGACATACGTGCCCTGTGTCTCCCGCGCCGCGCGCACGGCACGCACCCCATCGCGCGGCAGGTCCACAGAGATGCTATCGGCTATCGTTTCAGCTCTGACGGGCTGGATCTGTTCCGTCTGTGCATGGAATGCCTGAGCGATAGCGGCGGAGCCCTTCGCCTGCACTCCAATCAGGCGCGGCAGGCGTTTGATCCAGCCCAGCTCCAGCAAATCTTTAAATCCCTTGTGCAGGCCAGAGATGATGTTTCCATCGCCGACCGGCACAAAAATCGTCAGCGGCGCGGGGGCGTTTTCCTCCCCAATCAGCTGGCGCCATACGCTGCGCACTCCATGCCACCATTCCCAGATTTCAAATGCGGCGGTTTTTTTTCCCTCTGCCGTAAAAGGATTGTAGCCCGTGTTGCGACAGTACCAGCCAAATTCTTCGGCGGCCTGGATGGTAAGGTCAAAGGCATCATCGTAAGTGCCATCTACCAGGAAGACACGGGCGCCGAAGACGAGCAGTTGTGCGATCTTCGCCGGGGGCGCCGTACGCGGGGCGAAGATCACCGCTTGTAAGCCGGCCGCTGCGGCCATGCCGGCCAGGGCTGCGCCGGCGTTGCCGGTTGAAGCAGTCACCACCGTATCCACGCCCATCTCCCGTGCCCGCGCCACGACCACTGCACTCGCCCGATCTTTAAATGAGGCCGTTGGATTGCGGCTTTCGTCTTTGAGCCATACCGCGCGCAACCCCAATTTCTCCGCGGCTCGAGGCAGGGAGAAGATCGGCGTATATCCGACAGCATGTAGCGGCGTGCCCTCTGCGCCTGGGGCATTCTCCAAAGGCAAGAGAGGCAAATAGCGCCAGATGGAGGCTTCGGTGCGGCTCAAAATGTCTTCCGGGCGGTATCGCGCCCGCAGACTCTCATAATCCAGGAGCACATCGAGGTTGCCCCCATCGTTCGGGCAGGTATAACGCACCTGTTCCGGTGCATACGCTTCCCCGCAAAGAGAACAACGATAGCCGACAAAAGTCATAGAAACTCCGGCGAGTATTTTACCATGTTCATCATGTTCAGATAGAAACGGTCGCTCCTGCCAGCCTGCACCGTGACAGGAGGTACAAAAAGAAAAGGCGGTGATCTCGCTCACCGCCATCGGAGCCAAACCTGAGAATCTACCTGAAGCCGGGCCTCCAATGTCTATGCGGATGTTTCCGAGGCCCCTCCAGAGGCACCCTGCCGTGCAGGTGTCATGGAAAGCTGGTGATAAACTTCGGCACAATACAGCATCATCTGATCGGTAAAAGCCAGGAGTTTTCTGGCATATTTGAAGACCTCTTCCGAAGGTAACAATAACCCCTGGTAAACGCTTAAGATCGCATCCAGAGCGACCGAACGGAAGAAAATGAACACCTGGAGAGCATCTGCCTCGCTCAAGCGATAACGCAAAGCACGTGAGGCATGTTCGTAACCGATGGCCTGGGCTTCCACGCGATTTTCCTCATCCGAAGCGCCAAGGGCGTTAAACATACTTTCCAGCAAAAGATAGGCCGCCTTCTCGTACGTTTCCCGGCCTTTCTCATCGAGCTTCTGATACCACGGCTGCGATTTCAAGGTGGTCTCATTCACCTGCTCCTGCGCCTTGCGCAGCGCGTAGCGAGCAACCGTTTGCGGCGAGAAAGTTCCCTCTTGCGCTTCACTCCAGATACGTAGCTCCTCTTCCAGGAAACGGCGATGCCCGCCGGAGGTCACATGAAACGGTATCATCCCCTTCTTGGTCCACAGCCGTAACGTCGTGGGATGGACGCCCAACATCTCTGCGGCTTTGGAAATCGAAAGCAACTTTTCCATGATCTTTCTCCTCAGAAAGAATTTGGTTTCTTCGCTAACAAACTACTGAATTGTGTATGTATATTTTACAAGTGTATCCCCTCTTTGTCAACCTGTTTTCATAAAGACGTAATTTCTTATGAAAATTACGCTCGTTTCACCACCACCGTTTATCTTCCACCTTCCATCGTCCACCGTTCACGGGCCATCGGGTAGTGTATCTTTCCTTCAGGAAATTCCGAGAACGAAAGTAACCACCCTCC
>JAGHYK010000046.1 GCA_017743695.1 Chloroflexota bacterium | reverse complement strand
CATTGACCCGTTCCGCTCGTGCTTGCGTTGAACCGCAAACGTGACATTTGAACATCATGACCTCCGTCTTGAAAATTCTATCCATTCCTCAGGATCAGGCTCGTACAGTGTAATGATTCGCACTTTCTCCGTTTCTGCGTACGATACCTGAATGTGTAAAGGTCGTCCTGCTTGAGTAAAACCCAATATCAGACAACTGGGCGAGTACTTGTCATCAGGATAATCTTCAATGAGATGGCCATTTTTCGCCGCTTGACGAATCTCGCTTTCGCTGATGTTGCGCTCGACGATTCGTCGCAGGGCATGGCGCGTCAGTTCGAATTCTCCGTCTGCCAGTTGGTGCAAGATTTGCTCGATGGTTTTCAAAATACCGCCTCAATCTGCTCCACCCCGCTCTTCGCGGTGAAATAGCTTTGGAGTTCGCGTTCGTGGTTGGAAAGGGAGGACACAGGTGCGCTCCTTTATGACGAACAACCCCTGCCTGGATTGCCTGGGGGTCAGCAGGAGGAAGTGTCGAGGATGCGGATTTCGTCGGGTTGGTTGGGGATCAGGCAGAGGAATTCAAAGGGTTCTTCGCCAATGTTTTCGTACCAGTGCGGTGCGCCTGCCGGGATGAAGACCACGTCTCCCGGACCGACTTCGTAAGTTTCTTCGCCGATGCCAATGCGGGCGCGCCCTCGCAGGACGTATTGCTCATGTTCCACGCGATTGGTATGGCGCGGCATACCGCCTCCTGGCTGCATGACGAAGCGACGCATCAGGAAGTTTGGCGCCTCCTGCGCCGAGATCAGCACCTGGATCGTGGTCTCTCTGGCGTTCGGCACCTCGCTCGCCGGCACCTGGGATACATGTTTTACACCCATACGGCCTCCTTGACCGAGATTTTCTTTCCTTAGTTTACCACGAGATGCTCTTTCATCGCTCCCTGGCGGCGAAGAGACTTTGCAGGCTGCGGTATTTGAGTTCCTTCTGGCGCAAGGCACGGATGGCGACCACGGCGGCGCTGGCGGCGGAGAGCGTGGTCAGCAGGGGAATGTTCATCGCCACGGCTGCGGCGCGAATTTCGGCCCCGTCGGTGTGACTGCCCCGGCCGCGAGGCGTGTTGATCACCATTTGCACCTTCCCCTCGCGAATCAGGTCTACCGTGTGCGGCGATCCCTGGGCATATTTGTTCACCACCTGGACGGGCAGCCCCGCTTTCTGCAGGTAGTCCGCGGTGCCGCGGGTCGCATACAGCTCAAAGCCCAGGCGGTGGAGATCGCGGGCGATCTTCAGCGCTGCGCTTTTGTCGTAATCATTGACGCTGATCAGCACGGCGCCTTCCAGAGGCAGACCGCTCCCGGCTGCCAGTTGCGCCTTGGCAAAAGCGTGACCGAAGCGTGAAGCATGACCCATCACCTCGCCGGTCGAGCGCATCTCCGGCCCCAGGCGGGTGTTGGCCCCTGGCAGCTTGCGGAAGGGCAGCACCGCTTCCTTGACAAAAAAGCCCTCCACGCGCGGTTCTTCCAGCACTCCCAGTTCGGTCAACGTTTTACCGGCCATGATCTGCGCCGCCAGATAGGCCAGATTCAAGCCGGTCGCTTTGCTGGCATAGGGTACGGTTCGCGAGGCGCGCGGGTTCACTTCGAGCACATAGACGATGTCATCCTTCAGCGCGAACTGCACATTCATCAGGCCGCGTACCCCCAGGGCCAGCCCCAGTTGTTCGGTGTACTCCCGCATGGTCTCCAGGTAGTAGGCGCTCACTTTGTACGGGGGGAGGACGCAGGCCGCATCTCCAGAGTGAACGCCAGCCTCTTCGATGTGCTGCATGATGGCTCCGATCACCACGCGTTCGCCATCGCACAGGGCATCCACGTCAATTTCAAAGGCATCTTCCAGGAACTGATCGATCAGGATCGGTTGACCGGGGGCGGCCTCCATTGCCTGCTGGATGACATTTGCCAGCTCGTCCTCGTCCTCCACAATCGCCATCGCCCGACCGCCGAGCACGAACGAGGGGCGAACAAGCACCGGATACCCGATGCGCGCAGCCACCTGACGCGCCTCCTCCAGGGAGCGCGCGATGCCGTTTTCGGGTTGGGGAATTTCCAGGCGCGCCAGCAAGGCCGAAAATTGTTCGCGGTCTTCGGCAATGGCAATCGCCGAGGGGGATGTTCCCAGGATCGGCACGCCGGCGGCCTCCAGCTCTCTGGCCAGGTTGAGCGGCGTTTGACCTCCAAATTGCACGATGACACCGAACGGCCTCTCTGCCTGCACCACGTTCAGCACATGTTCCAGGGTCAAAGGTTCAAAGTACAGGCGGTCGGCGGTATCGTAATCCGTCGAGACGGTTTCCGGGTTGCAGTTATGCATCAGGGTCTCGTAGCCCATGCTGGAAAGGGCAAAGGCGGCCTGACAGCAGCAGTAATCGAACTCGATCCCCTGCCCGATGCGGTTGGGACCCCCACCCAGGATCAGAATTTTCGGGCGCGAGGTGGGTCTGGATTCATCTTCCAGCGCGTAGGAGCTATACAGGTAAGGCGTCTGCGCCTCGAATTCGGCGGCGCAGGTATCCACGCGCTGAAAGGTGGGACGAATGCCCAGCGCCTCCCGCAGGTGACGGAAGGAGCGATCCGCAGGCAGGAAGGGAGAGAGGAGCCGCTCCAGGTAGGAATCGGCGAAGCCCATCTCTTTGGCCTCCCGTAACGCCGACTTGAAAGCCGCACCCTGGAGAGCATCTTTCTCCTGGGCGATCTCAACGAGCCTGTGCTCTACCGCCTGCATTTCCTGTAGCTGGGCCAGAAACCAGGCATCGTAACCGCTGGCCTGGGCGACGGCCTCCAGCGGAAGCCCCTGTCGCAGGGCGCGATACACACGGAAGAGGCGATCCGCGGTCGGGATTTGCAACGAGGCGAGCGTCTCGGCTGTCTCAGGGGGGCGACGAGCCGGCCCGGAGCCATCCGGCGCATCCACCCCGATCTCCAGGGATTGGATGGCCTTGTTCAGGGCCTCCGGGAAAGTGCGCCCCAGCGCCATCACCTCGCCGACGGATTTCATCTGCGGTCCCAGCGTGGCATCCACTTCGGGGAATTTCTCAAAGGCCCAGCGGGGTATTTTGACCACCACGTAATCAAGCGAGGGTTCAAAGGCGGCGCGCGTCTGCCCGGTGATGTCGTTGGCGATCTCGTCCAGCGTGTATCCGACGGCTAACAGGGCAGCGATCTTGGCAATGGGGAAGCCGGTCGCTTTGCTGGCCAGGGCAGAGGAGCGGCTGACGCGAGGATTCATCTCGATGACCAGCACGCGCCCATCTCTTGGGTTGACGGCAAACTGCACGTTCGAGCCGCCGGTCTCCACGCCGACCGCGGAGAGGACGCGGCGGGCCAGATCGCGCAACACCTGATATTCGCGATCGGTCAGGGTTTGCGCCGGGGCGACGGTGATGCTATCCCCGGTATGGATGCCCATCGGGTCGAGGTTTTCAATCGAGCAGATGACGACGAAGTTATCGGCGCGATCGCGCATGACTTCCAGCTCGTATTCCTTCCAGCCGAGCACGCTTTCTTCGATCCAGGCCTGTCGGATGGGCGATTCGGCGATGGCCTTCTGGATGGCCTCGGGCAGCCCGGCTGGGGAGCGTACCCAGGAAGCGCCGCTTCCCCCCAAAGCGAAAGAAGCGCGTACCAGCAGAGGATAGCCGGTTTGCTCTGCCAGCGCCTGGGCCTCTTTCAGGTTATAGGCTGCGCCGCCGCGTGGCACGGGCAAGCCGGCCTTTTGCAGGGTCTCGCGAAACAACATGCGATCTTCGGCAATGCGAATGGCCTGCAGGCTGGCGCCGATCAATTTCACTCCGTACTTTTCCAGCACGCCCCTTTCGCTGAGCGCCAGGGCCAGGTTCAGGCCGGTTTGTCCGCCCACCGTAGGCAGGAGCGCGTCCGGCCTTTCCTGAGCGATGATCGCCTCCAGGGCTTCCGGGGTGAGCGGCTCAATGTAGGTAGCATCGGCCAGCTCCGGGTCGGTCATGATCGTGGCGGGGTTGGAATTCACCAGCACGACGCGATACCCCGCGGCGCGCAAGGCCTTTATCGCCTGCGTGCCGGAATAATCGAATTCCGCCGCCTGTCCGATGACGATCGGACCGGAGCCGGGAACGAGGATCGTCTTCATGCTCTTCTTTCCCTCATCATTTCAAAGAATTCTTTGAAGAGTCCATGTGCGTCATGGGGGCCGGGCGCTGCTTCCGGGTGAAACTGAACGCTGAAGACCGGCTTTCGCTTGAGGCGCATTCCTTCCAGTGAGCCGTCGTTCAGGCTCTGATAGGTGATCTCGACCTCCGCCGGGTCCAGGTCGGCAGCGCGAACGCAGTAGTTGTGATTGTGAGCGGTGATAAGCACTTTCCTGCTGCTCCGGTGCTGCACCGGGTGATTGCCGCCGTGATGGCCGAATTTGAGGCGATAGGTGGCTGCGCCCAGCGCGCGCCCGATCAGTTGATGCCCCAGACAGATGCCGAAGATCGGGATGCCGCTCTCGATAAGTTCACGGATTGCCTCCACGGCGTAGGGCAGGCCTGCGGGATCGCCGGGACCGTTGGATAGGAAAATCCCGTCCGGGTGCAGTGCCAGCACCTCGCGGGCCGGTGTCTCGGCGGGCACGACGAGGATGCGCGCGCCCCCTGCCGAGAGATGCCGCAGGATGTTCTTCTTGATCCCGAAATCGTAGGCGACCACCCGCAAAGGGGGATCGGCGCGGCGGTTTTCCCTGGGAATCCATTTCGCGCCGGCGTCATCTTCCCAGAAATAGGGCTCGGCGCAGCTTACCTCTTTGACCATATCCCGCCCATCCAGGCCTGGCCAGGTGCGTGCCATTTCTAAAAGCGTTTCTGCCGGAGTGCCCCGGGTGGAGAGCGCCGCCTTTTGCGTGCCGCCCTGGCGCAATTTTCGGGTGAGAAAGCGCGTATCCACCCCGGAGATGCCCGGTACGCCATGCTGCTTGAGCCATTCTTCCAGGGAAAGGTGTGCCCGCCAGTTCGAGACCCGTGGGCTGAGGGCGCGCACCACCACCGCAGAGACCTGCGGCGCTGCCGATTCATCGTCCTCCAGGTTGATCCCCACGTTGCCAATATGGGGCGCCGTAAAGACGATCCCCTGTCCTCGATAGGAAGGATCGCTGATCATCTCCTGGTAACCGGTCATGCTGGTATTGAAAACCAGTTCAAAAACCGTGTCTGTGCTGGCGCCAAAGGCGCGCCCGCTCAGGATTGTGCCATCTTCTAATACCAACGTTGCGTCCATAGGATTGCACCTTGTGAGAGACTGCCGGGCTGAAAATGCTGTCTGCACAACTTTGCAAGTGGCTGAATTATACGACAATCTCCGCGCATGTTCTGTTTTGCCTTCGGGCAGGGGATATAATAGAGCCATGAATGTTCCTCATTTACCGCCGCCCCATTGGGTGGATACGCCGCAGGCCCTTGCCAGGATGCTTGCGGACGTGCAGCAATGCTCACAAATAGGGGTGGATACCGAATCGAATGGCCTGCACGCCTATCAAGAGCAGATATGCCTGCTCCAGATTTCCACGCCCCAGGCCGATTATCTGATCGATCCGCTGGCGCTCCGCGATCTGCAGTCCCTGGGGGCGATCTTTGCTGACCCTGGCATCGAGAAAATTTTTCACGCGGCCTCCAACGATCTCTGGCAGCTCTTTCGCGATTTCGGTTTTCGGGTGCGGAACCTGTTCGATACGCAACACGCGGCGCGCCTTCTGGGACATTCCATGTTGGGGCTGGATACGTTGCTGCAGCAGATGTTTCAGGTTCATCTGGATAAGCGCCATCAAAAAGCGAACTGGGCCGAACGACCGCTCTCCCCGGAGCGTCTGGAGTATGCGCGGCTGGATTCCCATTACCTGATTGCGTTGCGTCAGGTGCTGGCGGAGCAACTGCGCCTTCAGGGACGTTGGGAGCTGGCCCTGGAGGATTTCTCTCGCCTGAGCGAGGAAGCCCTGACGCCGCCGGCCGCACCGCCCCGTTGGGAGCGCCTGGCTCAGGCGCATCATCTCCATCCGCGAGAGCGGCATCTGCTCCGCGCCCTCTGGGAATGGCGCGAGGCCACCGCGCACCGCCTGAATCGCCCCCCGTTTAAGGTGTTGGCGAACGCGCTCCTGGTGAGACTGGCGCAAGCGCCGCCACGGGGACTTTACGACCTCTCTGCCCTGGGGCTTTCGGCGCAGCAAATTCGCCTTTGGGGCGATCAAATTTTGCAGGTGCTCCTCACGGCGCGGTCGCAGGAGGCAGAGACTTCTCTTTCTTCGATCCCCTGGGATGCGCAGTGGGTGGAACGCGTGGAGCGATTGCGCGCCTGGCGCAAGCGGGTGGCCCAGCAGTGGGGCGTGGAATCCGATATTATCCTGCCGCGCACCTTGTTAGAAGCGCTGGCCCGTCTGACCCCGCGCACCCTGGATGAATTGCAGGAAGTGCTCCATCGTTCCCCGTGGCGCTTTCGTACCTTTGGGGAGGCGCTGCTTCAGGTGCTCCAGGAAGCGGAGGAAGTCGCCCCGAACCATCTGGAGGTCAGGCAATGAGCATACGACTTCACTTTTACGGCGCAGCCCAAACGGTGACCGGCTCCCAGTTTTTGCTGGAGGTCAACGGGCGGCGATTGCTGTTAGAGTGCGGACTTTTTCAGGGGCATCGCGCCGAGGCTTACGAGCGCAATCATACCTTCCCGTTCGATCCTGAACAGGTCCATGCCGTGCTGCTTTCCCACGCCCATATAGATCATAGTGGCAACTTGCCCAACCTGGTGCGTCAGGGGTTCACAGGGCCGATCTACGCCACCGCGGCCACAATAGACCTGGCGAATGTGATGCTGCGCGATTCGGCGCATATCCAGGAGGATGACATTGCTTTCCTGCGGCGGAAGAAACATACCAATCAACTGGAACCGATTTATACCCTGGAGGACGTGCTGGAGGTATTGCCCCTGTTTCGCTCTGTTCCCTACCAGCGCCCTTTTGAGCCGTTGCCCGGTGTGAGGGTTGAATTTGTCGAGGCCGGGCATATGCTCGGGTCGGCCGCGATCCGCCTCGAGGTCGAGGATGGAAAGCGTCGCGTTCGCCTCTGGTTTTCTGGGGATATTGGGCGGCCGAATTTGCCCTTGCTGCGCGACCCGGTGCTCCCTTCGCCTTCCGATTACCTGATCATGGAGTCCACCTACGGGCACAAGCAGCATCGCGATCCGCAGGCGGCCTACGAGGAGCTTCGTGAGACGGTACGACGCACGGCCGCGCGTGGGGGGAAGGTGATCGTGCCGGCGTTTGCCGTTGGACGCACGCAGGAGCTGGTCTATGACTTGAACCAGATGGTACAAAAAGGGGAGATCCCGCCGCTTCCTGTGTATGTGGATAGTCCGCTGGCGGTGGATGCTTCCGCGGTCTTTCGCCAGCATGTAGAATGCTTCGATGAGGAAACGCGGCGCTTTATCCTCGAATCGCGGCATCCGGCGCTGGATTTTGAGCATTTGCATTATGTGCGCTCGGTGGAGGAATCGAAACAGCTGAATGAACGTCCGGGGCCGATGATCATCATCTCAGCATCCGGGATGGCGGAGAATGGGCGCATTCTGCACCATTTGCGCAACAACATCGGCGATCCGCGCAACACCATCCTGATTGTCTCCTGGCAGGCGCCGCACACGTTGGGTCGCCGCCTGGCGGATCGGGAGCCTCAGGTGCGCATCTTTGGGGAAACGTATGAGGTGCGAGCGGAGGTGGTGACGATTGGGGGATTTTCGGCTCATGCGGGGCAGGATTTTCTGGTGCCCTATGCCCTGGCGGCGCGAGCGAAGAAAACCTTCCTGGTGCATGGTGAGCCTGAGGCCGCCCGCGCCTTGCAGGAACAATTGCGCCTCCACGGGCTGGAGCAGGTTTTCTATCCCCAACGCGGGGATTGCGTGGAGCTTTAGCAGGGAGCGGTTTTCTGCGATCTGGAAGGCTTGAAAGTTCGGCAATGATTGTGAACGCACTGCGCTGTGGTATAATAGGAGCATCGTAAATTTGCCCAAGGACATAATGCATGGCAGAAACCATCCTTGATGTACGTGATCTGGAAACCCGTTTTCGCACCCCGGATGGGGTCGTCCACGCGGTCAACGGGGTCTCTTTTGGGCTAAAGGAAGGGGAAACGCTTGGGGTCGTCGGGGAGAGTGGTTGCGGTAAAAGCGTGACAATGCTCTCTCTGTTGCGTTTAATTCCTTCCCCGCCCGGTGAGATTGTCAAAGGGGAGGCGTTTTTCCATGGCCGGGACCTGTTGAAGATGAGCGATGAGGAAATCCGCGCCGTGCGCGGTGCTCAGATCAGCATGGTCTTCCAGGACCCGATGACTTCCCTGAATCCGGTTATAACCATTGGCCAGCAGCTTGCCGAACCCCTCCTGTTGCATTTAGGGATGTCGCGCAAGGAAGCAGAAACCCGTGCTGCCGAGTTGCTCAGCATGGTGGGAATCCCCAACGCACGAGAGCGCTTGAAAGATTATCCTCATCAATATTCAGGAGGCATGCGCCAGCGAGTGATGATCGCCATGGCGCTTTCTTGCAATCCCCAAATTCTGATTGCTGATGAACCGACGACAGCGTTGGATGTCACCATTCAGGCGCAGATCATCGATCTGGTGAAGCGTCTGCGGGACAATCTGGGGATGGCAATTATCTGGATTACTCACGATCTGGGCATTATCGCCGGGCTGGCGCAACGGGTGATTGTTATGTACGGGGGTTTGATTATCGAGGAGGCGGAGGTCAAGGAACTGTACGCGAATCCGCAGCACCCCTATACGATCGGCTTGCTGAAGAGCCTGCCGCGTTTGGATCGCAAAGAGCGCACCCGTCTCTATTCCATTGAGGGGCTGCCCCCGATTCTCTATCGAAAACCCCAGGCCTGTCCCTTTGCCCCGCGGTGTAGTTATGCGATTGAACGATGCTGGCAGGAGAATCCACCCCTGGATGTCGTAGCTCCGGATCATCGTGTTGCTTGCTGGGTGGATCCAGAAACGGGGAGGAGCCGCGCATGAACACGAGCGAACCTCTGGTGCGAGTTGAGAATCTGGTGATGCACTTCCCCATCTATCGCGGCGTGATCCGTCGCCAAGTGGGTGCCGTGCGCGCGGTGGATGGTGTGACCTTTGATATTCAAAGTGGTGAAACCTTGGGGTTGGTCGGCGAGTCCGGTTGTGGGAAGACTACAGTTGGTCGTACTATCTTGCAACTTTATCGTCCTACTGCCGGCAAGGTTTATTTCATGGGTACAGACCTCACCCGCTTGAAAGGGGAAGAGCTGCGTCGAATGCGCCGCGAAATGCAGATGATCTTCCAGGACCCTTACGCCAGCCTCAATCCACGCATGACGATCGGCGAGATCGTCGGCGAGCCTTTGCTGGTCCATGGGATCGCGAAGGGAAAGGAGCTGGAAGATCGAGTGGCTGAGTTGCTTCAGCTTGTGAAGTTGAACCCGGCTTTTGCCAGCCGCTATCCCCATGAGTTTTCGGGTGGTCAGCGCCAGAGGGTTGGAATCGCTCGCGCTCTGGCATTGAATCCCAAGTTTATCGTTTGTGATGAGCCGATCTCAGCGCTGGATGTTTCGATCCAGGCCCAGGTGATTAACCTTTTGGAAGAACTTCAGGAGAAATTTCACCTCACTTACCTCTTTGTAGCCCATGATCTTTCGGTGGTAAGACATATTAGCAATCGTGTTGCGGTCATGTATTTGGGTATAATCGTAGAGATAGCAGAGAAGAACGAACTCTATGAGCACCCGTTACATCCTTATACGCAGGCCTTGCTCTCTGCTGTTCCGATTCCCGATCCCGTAGCCGAGGCGCAGCGAAAGCGGATCATCCTTGAAGGGGATGTACCTTCGCCGGTCAATCCACCCTCTGGTTGCCGCTTCCGCACGCGTTGTCCAATTGCCAGGCCGATCTGCGCTGAACAAGTGCCGCAATTGCGCGAGCTTGGCTCCGGACATTATGTAGCCTGTCACTTTGCAGAAAATTCGGCTATCGCTTGAAAGGAGGTGATGCGACCCGGCATAGATGCTCTATCCAGGTATTTCCGTAAGAAATTTCCCTAAACTTTACGATAACGAAAGGAGGAAGACATGCGTAAGATTTTCTTCATTTTGAGCACGCTGGTTGTGCTGAGCATGATCCTGTCTGCCTGTGCGCCTCAGACGCCTACGGCTGCTCCTGTAACGCAGGCTCCGGCTACGCAGGCTCCAGCGACAGAAGCGCCGACTCAGGAGCCCACGCCGGCCGGTTTCAAATCCAAAGATCCGACGACCCTGGTTGTGGCGGTATTCGGTGAACCAGAGACTCTGGATCCGGCACTGGCTTATGAAACAGCCGGCGGTGAGATCATCCAGAATGTTTATGAACCGCTGATCTTCTATAAGGGCGATCAACCCGGTGAATTCGTCCCGATGCTGGCGGAATCCTGGACGATCTCGGAAGATGGCACCACTTATACCTTCAAGATTCGTAAGGGTGTCAAGTTCCATGAAGGAGGCGATCTGACCCCGGAGGACGTTGCTTATACTTTCCAGCGAGGATTGCTCTTCGGTGGTACTCATGGACCACAATGGTTGCTTGCCGAGCCTTTCTTCGGGACGGGGATTGACGATATTTCCTTGCTGGTGGATCCTGAGGGCAACCTCTATGATGACCGCGAGGGTATCAAAGCGGCAGATCCGGAGAAATTGAAGGCGGCCTGCCAGAAGGTGAAAGATGCAATTGTGGCCGACAATGATAACTGGACGGTCACGATGAAACTGGCTCAACCCTGGGGCCCATTCCTGGCTACAATTGCTCAGACCTGGGGCTCGGTCATGGATAAGGAATGGGTGATCGAGCATGGTGGTTGGGATGGTTCTTGCGATACCTGGCAGAACTATTACGCCATTCCTTCCGAAGAAGATCCGTTCACACCCATTGCAAATGGCACTGGCCCCTTCAAGCTGGATCACTGGACGCAAGGGCAGGAAATCGTGCTGGTGCGCAATGAAAACTACTGGCGTGAACCTGCCAAGCTGCAGCGCGTGGTGATCAAAAAGGTGGATGAATGGGGTACGCGCTTTGCAATGCTTCAGGCCGGGGATGCTGATTTCGTTGCAGTACCTCCGGAAAACCGCCCGCAGGTTGATGAAATGGTTGGAGAGCGGTGTGAGTTTGATCTCCAGGCGAATACATATAAGCCTTGTGTGGAGACAGACCCGAACAAACCGCTGCGCCTGTATGTCGGTCAACCGGGTGTGACGCGCACCGATATTTTCCTGAACTTCAACATTGCTGAGACCAGCAACTATGTAGGTTCTGGGAAGCTGGATGGGAACGGTATCCCGCGCGATTTCTTCTCCGATGTCCACATTCGCAAGGCGTTTGCCTACTGCTTCGATTGGAAGACCTATATCGATGATGTTTTCCGAGGCGAGGCAGTGCAATCGCCTGTGATCCCGCTGGTGGGAATGCCGGGGTATGAGCCTGATGCTCCGAAGTACTCCTTTGATAAGGCCAAATGTGAGCAAGAATTCAAGCTGGCCGATCTGGATAAGGATGGCATTCCGGCCGGTGAGGATCCAGAAGGTGATGTGTGGACGACTGGTTTCCGCCTGCAGGCGCTCTACAACCAGGGCAATACCACTCGTCAGACGATCTCAGAGATCCTGGCCAGCAACATTAACTCTGTGAACGACAAGTTCATCATCGAGACCGTTGGCCTGCCGTGGCCCGCTTTCCTGCGCACAATTCGCAGCAAGGCAGCCCCTTACTTTGTCAGCGGCTGGCTGGAGGACATCCATGATCCCCACAACTGGTATGTGCCCTATCTGATCGGGACGTATGCCAGCCGTCAAAACCTGCCATCTGATTTGAAGGCCCAGTTTAAAGAGCTGATCAACAAGGGTGTGGCTGAAACTGATCCAGCAAAACGCCATGAGATCTATAAGCAACTGAACGCTCTCTTCTATGAGAATGTGCCGACGATTCTCCTGGCGGTAGCCACCAGCCATGCCTATGAGCCACGGTATGTCGAAGGGGTCATTCGCAACCCCTTGTTCCCTGGCTTCTACTACTACACCATCTCGAAGAAATAGTTTTCCACGGCGAGGGAGGGGAGAAATGGCTCCCCTCCCTTCCTGGTTAGGGTAAAGCTGCCTATGATCACCTACATTATCAGACGTTTGCTCCTGGTGCCCTTCTTGCTTTTTGGGGTTACGGTGCTTATTTTTGCCATGTTGCAACTGCTGACGCCTATCGAACGCGCTTCTTTGTATACCCGCGATCTTCCCAAGAACGATAAGGCGTTAGAAGGGTTTATCAAAATCTACGGTCTGGATAGGCCTTTATACGAGCAATACTGGCGATGGCTGGTAGGCGTACGCGATCCCCAGACAGGTGAACGCCGTGGGGGAATTCTCTTTGGCGATTTCGGGTGGTCACGTACAGGGTCGCAGCCGGTTGCTCAGTTAATTGCACAGCGTTTCCCCAATACGGTTGATCTGACCCTTTGGGCAGTTGCACCTGTGATCCTGGTAGGCATATGGCTTGGAGTGCAAGCGGCTGTTCATCATAACGGATGGATTGATCAGGCCGGGAGGATTTTCAGCATTATTGGCACCTCTTTTCCTACTTTTGTGTTTGGCTTGCTGGTCCTCATGGCTTTCTATGCCAAGTTAGGGTGGTTCCCACCGGGCAGAGTGTCTGATTGGGCGAATGCGGTGATCAATTCCCCTTCTTTTCACCCTTATACCCGCCTTTTGACGATTGACGCTCTTCTGAACGGGCGCCTGGATGTTTTTCTCGATGCATTGCGTCACATGTTTCTGCCAATTTTGACTCTTTCTTACATCAACTGGGCGACTTTCCTGCGCGTGACTCGCTCCTCGATGCTGGAAACATTGCGTCAGGAATATGTAACCACTGCACGAGCAAAAGGGCTTCCGGAGCGAGATGTGATTTACAAACATGCCCGGCCGAATGCCATGATTCCCGTGGTAACGCTGGCAGGATTTAGCGTGGTGGGGCTTTTGGGCGGCGTGGTGATCACAGAAACAGTGTTCAATTATCCGGGGATTGGCTCCGCAGCGGCTGCGGCTGCTTCTCAACTGGATGTAGTCACAACGCTTGGATTTGCGTTGTTTAATGGCTTCATTTTGATTGTAGCCAACCTGGTCGTAGATGTGCTTTATGCCTACATTGATCCTCGAGTACGCCTGTCATAGGAGACGGAAATGCCGGAAAACACAGTGCCTTCGGCTGACAATGCGCTGCTGAGCGAGACGGTATCTTTACGCAAGATTGGCAGACTGGAGCGAATTCTGGGGCCGGAAAATTATCGCCTGTTGAAAGGGCTGTTGCGCACTCCGGCCTCGATCTTGGGTTTTTCCCTGATTGGTCTTTTCATCCTGATAGCTCTTCTGGCTCCTGTGCTGGCGCCTCCATTGAACCCCAACGATCCTTACAAAATACCTCGAGATGGTTTCAGCGCCGAACCTCGACCGATGTTTTCGGAGTGGCGACGTAATGCGCCCCCTCTTCCCTTTTGGTGGAAAACCGTGTTTCACAGTGACCAGTGGCTACACATTTTGGGCACTTCTCAGGGACAATATGATGTATATTATGGCATTATCTGGGGTACTCGCACTGCCTTCAAGACGGGCTTAATTGTGGTGTTTTCCACCTTCCTGATCGGGGTTATCATTGGCTCGATCTCGGCTTATTATGGTGGTATCGTAGATAATGTCATTATGCGAATTGTGGACGTGATGCTGACCCTGCCTTTCATTCTTGCAGCGTTGATCATGGCTGCTGTTCTGACACCCCGGATTGGCAGGAGTCTGCTGCCTTCTCTCATTGCATTGATCACCTTTGGATGGATGGGATATGCACGGATTATCCGTGGTGATATTCTGTCAATCAAAGAAAGGGACTATGTGCTGGCTGCTAGGGTCATTGGCGTGAAAGATTCCAGAATTCTTTTCAGGCACATCCTGCCGAATGCAATCTTTCCAACTCTGGTGCTGGCTTCCCTCGCAATTGGAGATGTAGTGTTGTCATTCGCTGCGCTTTCTTTTCTGGGAATTGGCACAGATATTGGATATGCAGACTGGGGACAGGTACTTTCCTTCGCGCGTAACTGGATTACAAGTCTGGATCGTTACTGGTATATTGTAATCTGGCCCGGCTTAACGCTGGTTCTGTTTGTCATGGGTTGGAACCTCGTTGGCGATGCGTTCCGTGATGTTCTCGATCCGCGCATGCGTGGTAAGATTTAGAACCAGAGTATCTCTCCTGCTGCTATGTTTTCTTGTGACCCTGTTGATTGCAGGGTCATTTTGCTTTCGTAATGTAACTGCTCAGGCAAGTGCTACCCCAACACCGGATCGTCTGGCACAACCCACATTGCCCCCTATCCCTTCCCAGGCTGATTTTGGTGCTCAGGTTTACTGGCTTTCTTGTTTGCCATGCCATGGTGACAAGGGGCAGGGGTTGACCGAAGAATTTCGGCAAACTTATCCTCCCGAAGATCGAAATTGTTGGGAGAGCGGCTGCCATGGAGAACGTCCTTATGAGGGTGGATTCCAGCTTCCTCGTAACGTGCCGGCACTGATTGGTAAAGGCACGATTGAAAAGTTTTCAAATGCTGCGACTCTCCAGGCATATATTCGCGCCGCAATGCCTTACTGGAAGCCGGGGAGTCTTTCCGAGGAAGATGCCTGGCGAGTAACTGCTTTCCTTTTGCGCGAAAATGGATTTTGGGATGGTAGCATGGAGTTGAATTCACAGAACGCGGCCCGAATTGTGTTTCATGCTTCAACTTCCCAAAACGAAAAATCTACATGGAAAGACCAAAATTACTGGAGAGTATTATTCGTAGCAGGTGTGTTTGCGTTTTTCCTTCTGTGCAGGAGAGTTTGCCGGAAATGAAAGACGCATCGGGATGTCAGCACATGCAGAAAGGGAACAGGTCGTTTGCCGATCCTGCAGGGCTTATCAATTCTATGACAGATGCCCAATCAGGACAGGCCCATTGGTTTGTCAACCGTTCTTTATAAGTCCCTGCGCTCATCATTTTGGCAATCTTACGCCATCAGTCACAAGTTAAGCATTTCTGACTGATGTCAAGGAGCAATTTTGATGCAATGAATCCTGCAGATTGTAGTTTATCGGCAATTTCGTGGCTCAAAAATCGCACTTTACTTGAGAATCCGACCGCCAACCAGCCTCTACTCTTGCAGTTTGATATTTCTGACCAGCAAATCCGCTCAAAAATGCCATTGACACGACCCAAAAAACCTTAACTTGTGACCGATGATCTTACGCCACAAATACACACTTGACACGCCACTATTTCTACCACAATCTCGGAGAATTGATAAGCCCTACGGAGCAGGCGCTTCGGGCTGTTGGAACTGGCCATCCAGGGGGAAAGAAAATAAGGGCCTCATGATCTGCCACACAAG
>JAGHYK010000248.1 GCA_017743695.1 Chloroflexota bacterium | reverse complement strand
TCCGCGGTCTCCATTCGTTTCTTCGTTCCCCCATTCGTTGACGGCCTGCCTCCTGACGGGCTGGAAAGCCCGTCCTACGGCGGTCTGCCGTCCGCCGTCCGCGGTCTCCTTCCGCCGTCCGCGGTCTCTCCTCGCTGATTTCGGCATGGATCAGGTATAATCGCCTCATGAAACACCTCTGGTCTCCCTGGCGTATGAGCTACATAGAAAACCACTCCAAAGAAGAAGGCTGCGTATTTTGTCGCCTCCAGGCCATGGAAGACAGCCCGGAAAACCTGATCGTCTTTCGTGGTCAGCGGGCCTATGTGATCCTCAACCGTTATCCTTACACCAGCGGCCACCTGATGGTAGTGCCCTATGTCCATGTCTCCACCCTGGAGGACCTGGACGCGCCCACGCGGGCGGAGATGATGGAGCTGACGACCCAGAGTATGCGTGTGCTGCGGCGCGTCTATCGGCCGCACGCGTTTAACATCGGGGCCAACATTGGGGAGGCCGCGGGCGCCGGCGTCAAAGAGCACGTCCACATCCACATCGTGCCGCGCTGGGTCGGCGACACGAACTTCATGTCCACCCTGGGCGAAACGCGCGTCCTGCCTGAAGCCCTCGAAGATACCTTTCGCAAAGTGCGCCAGGCCTGGGAGCAAGAAAATGGGCAAAGCGCGAAGCGTTAGCCTCGGCCTGCTCCTCTGCCTGCTGGCCGCCTGCGTTTCTCCTGCCACCCCTTCTTCTCCGCCCCCCTCCCCTGGGCTTTCCCCTTCGCCTGTCCCCTCCCCTTCGCTTGCTTTTTCCCCCTCTCCTGCGCCTTCGCCCACCCCGCAACCGCATCAAACGCCGCGCCCTCTCGGCCCGGAGCGGGAGGATTTCCCGCCGGGCGTCAACCCGCTCACGGGGTTGCCGGTCTCTGACCCCGCCTTGCTGGAACAACCGGCGGCCCTGATCTCGATCAGCAACATGCCCGTCACCACCCGACCGCAGGCCGGCCTGCAGTTTGCCTCCTGGGTCTTTGAACTTTTCATTGGGGAAGGTAGCACCCGCTTCCTGGCCGTCTTCTACGGAGAGTATCCCCGTTACATCCCCAATGTGCCGGGCGATTGTCCGCTGCGCGCGGCGGGGGGAGAGCCGGGCAAGCCTGCCATCCTCGGTCGTGTCTGGCTGGATGAGAACGAAAACGGTCGCCTTGATCCCTGGGAGGCGGGTGTCGGGGGGGTATGCCTGCATCTCTACAATGCCCAGGGGGAGCGCCTTCAGAGCACCTCCAGCGATTCCAATGGCTACTACTTTTTCGACCTCCCGTCTGCGGGCGCATACCGTGTCGGCCTGTCACTGCCTGGATATTACCGGTTGACGAAAGCGGATCAGGGAACGGAGGAGGGGGATAGCGACGCCCATCCCCAATCTGGCATGAGCGCTTTGCAGGCGATCTCCGAAAGCGCCTTCTCCCTCGACTTCGGCCTGATCCTGCACCCTGAGGCTACGCCGCTCCCGACGCTTTCGATCACCCCCACCCCCACCCCGTGGTATGTTCCACGGGAAGCCTATGTCGGGCCGATCCGCTCCGGTCGTCTCACCTATAATCACGTCTACGAGATGTTCCCCTTCAGTTGTCTGGTCTATTCAGGCGCCGGGCGCGGCATTCGGGAGCTGCTTCATGGCTGCGAAATCGTCTATGGCGTTGACTTGACCACGCCAAACAGCGCCCTTTTGACCGTCTCCCGAATGCGAGAACTGACGGCGGCGCGTAAACCTGCCCCAGGCAAATTGAACTACTCCGGCAATCGGTTTGATCCCTCACCACCGCCGGGTGGCGTGCCGGCGCGTTCGCTGCAGGTCTTTTACCATGCTTATTCGCAATCGGCCTGGGTATATGATGCCCTCAGTGGCGCCTACCTGCGCTATACCGATCAGGCGGATGGAACAGGGCGACTCGTGCCGGCTCTGGATCGGCTGACAGGGCGGCAGTTGCTTTTTGAAAATGTGATCGTGTTGTTTGCGGAGCATCAGCGAGTGCGTCACCTGCAGTTCGATATCCAGTTGGGCATAGGGCAGGGGGGCTATGCCTGGTTGCTGCGCGATGGGCAGTTGTATGCCATTCGCTGGAGCACTGCCAGCCGGGAATGGGAACGCAAGACCGGATTACCCCGCCCGATCCACTTCACCGATGCGCAGGGAAATTTGATCCCGCTCAAACCTGGCCACACCTGGATCCACCTGATGACGCCGAACTCCGTGGTGCGCCCGGTCGGTGAGGGGGTCTGGCAGGCGCTCTTCACCCAACCTTTTGATCCGGAACCTGCTGAGGAATGAATGGAACGTTTCATCGAAGATGCCCGTCGCCTGTTTGGCATCCAGCTCCGTGAGGCTCAAATTCGCGCCCTGAGCACCTACGAGCGGGAGCTTCTGGAATGGAACCAGAAATTCAATCTGACCGCCATACGGGATGTAGAAGCCGTCCGCGTGCGCCATTTTCTTGACTCTTTCTCCTGCACGCTGGCCTGGAAAGGCAATCCACCCTCGCGCCTGGTAGACGTGGGAACGGGGGCCGGCTTTCCCGGCATTCCATTGAAAATCCTCTACCCCTCGATGGAATTGACCCTCATCGAATCGGTGGGGAAGAAGGCGATGTTCTGTCAGCACATCGTTCGCCTGCTGCGTTTGGAGAAAGTGGAGGTCATTCAGGCGCGGGCTGAGGAGGTCGCTCACTGGCCGCAGCATCGCGAGCGGTATGACTGGGCGGTGGCGCGAGCGGTAGCGGAACTGCGCGTCCTGGCCGAATATCTGCTCCCGTTTCTCAAGCTGGGGGGCACGATGCTGGCGCCGAAAGGGGAGAGCGGCCCGGCAGAAGCGCAACAGGCTGAACATGCCTTTCAGTTGTTAGGGGGCAAGCTCCGCCAGATCATCCCGGTCACCCTACCGGGCATCGCCGATGATCGCTTTTTGATCCTGGTAGATAAAGTGGCAGCCACCCCCTCCCAATATCCGCGCAAACCCGGCATCCCCTCCAGACGACCGTTATAATGGACGATGGTAACTGTTCACTCTTGCATCAAAACTGTTATGTTTGTCATTGCGAGGAGCGTTCTTTGCGACGAAGCAATCCCCAGGCGGTCAATCTGGCCTGAGAAACAGGAGATTGCTTCGCCAGAAAACGGCTCGCAATGACATGGCTGAATAGTTACGGACGATGAACGATAGACGATG
>JAGHYK010000246.1 GCA_017743695.1 Chloroflexota bacterium | reverse complement strand
TCAGAGGGACCGTCAACGAATGGGGGAACGAATAAGCGAATAGACCGCGGACGGCTGTAGGGCGGGCTTTCCAGCCCGTCGAGTGAACGGCTCAGGCGTTGGGCGAGGGATGGGATTTCTACCAGCGGAGGAAGAGGAGTATCCCCAGCAGCGCCGCCGAAAGGCCACAGAGCAGGTTGACGATGTCGTTATCGAGCCAGCGCAGGCCGCGCACGTAGAAGGTCGGGGCACCGCAGGTGTGCCGTGGGTGGCGCTCGGTCTGCTTGCGACAGTTGGGGCAGTAGTAGATGGCCTGGAAGGTATCGCCCAGGAGAGAATCTATCATGGCGCCAGCCAGCCCTGTCAGGGTGATCCAGGAGAAGGCAAAGGGGGAACGGGCTTCGGGAAAGGGGGCAACGAAAACGGCGAACAGGCTGATCAGCGCAGCCCCCAGCAGGGCTGAGAGCGTGCCTTCCAGGGTGACACCGCCGGAGGTGCCTTTTTCCACGATCTGCCAGGTGGTCAGGCGACGAGGCGGGCGAGAAGCCAGCACGCCCAGTTCGGTCGCCCAGGTATCGGCGTTGACGGCGGCTAAAGAGGCGGCGAATCCAACCCAGGGCCAGGAGGCCTGCGGCCAGAACAGATGCGCCAGGACACACAGGCCGGCAATGCCGCCATTCGCCAGCACCTGCAGCGCATCGCGCCGTCCCCCTTTGGCAAATTTTTCGCTCAAGCCGCTTTTTCGCGCCGCTCCGGCGCGGGTGAGAGCGGAAGAGGTGAAAAAGAAGAGCAGCAGGAGCACCGCCCATGGCCAGCCACCCAGACCAAAGATGAGCGTCCCTAAGAGGGTGGCTGCCAGCGCTCCGCTTTCAGAAAGTGCATTCGCTCGCCAGGCGAGGAGCGAAATCAGAAGAGCCAGAAGGAAGGAAAGGAAGAGCATGAGGTAGAGAGGGTGGAGAATCAGTCGGGGAGGGATGAGCCGGCGTTTTCAGCCAGGCGGAGCGCTTCGTGCATTTGGGAGAGATGCTGGCGATCATGCTCGGCGATCAGGTTGATCCATCCCTGAAGCGTCAGCGGCCCAAAAATCGAGTGGCGCGCTGGACGCTGCCATTGATCGGGAGTCAGCGCCTCGAGCTTCTGGAGCAGCTCCAGGCGCGCCTCCAGATAATCTTGAAGGACGGTGCTCCGTTCCTGTTCCCGATAGCGACGCTCCTCCGCCCAACGGTCGGTATCCTGGGAGGGGAGAAACGGGTTTTCCTGGTGCAGGATCCGCTCCAGGCGCGGCAGGGTGACCTCTTTCTCCACGTCGCGCAGGTGGGCAAGCACTTCCAGGGCGCACCATTCTTCGGGATATGGACGAACCCGCCAGGATGCAAGGGGATAGCGCTCCGTCCAGTGGAGGATGACCGCAGGGGTGGCGCGCAAAAGCGCAAGGAGCGCGGGCGGTTCCAGGGGCGGCACGCCATCGGGAGCGGCAGAAAACGCCTGAAGCCAGGTCAATACTTCCCCCAGCGAGGCATATGCGACCCCGTGATCGGAAGGCGCAGGGGAAGCACCCGCGGGGGCGATCCAGCAGGTCGTCAGGGAAAGAGCGCGGGCGGGGCGAATGTCTAAATCCCTATCATCCCCTATCATGATAACCGGGCCTTGAGGCCAGGCAAGACGGCCAAGTACTTCTGCGTAGTATTCAATCGCTGGTTTGCAAAAGTGAAAATCTTCGTAGGAAGTGATCAGCTCGAAGGGGTAGCGTTCCGGGGGGAGTTCGGCCCAGGTCAGCCGATGCTCTATCGCACGGCGCGGGAAGATGGGGTTGGTGGTGATGGCCACGCGATGCCCTTGCTCAAAGGCCCATTCCACCAGACGACGTGCCTCCGGGCGAGGCTGCGCGAACGCTCGCAGGGTGGGGAAGATTTCCTCGTAGAAGCGATCAATCGCCGGCATGAGGGCCTGCGGCTCGATCCCGATCTGGGGGAAAAAGGTTTGATTGAAGGCCTGACGGAGCGTGCGCCGCGGATCGCGATTGGCGAACATCTGCCGCGTGCCTTGCATCAGGGCGGGCAACAGAAGCTCAGGGGGGACATAGGGAGAGAGAAAGCGCGCCAGGGCCTGAAAATAGGCTTGCAGGAAGGTGTCCATCTGGATGTCGAGTAATGTGCCATCCAGGTCAAGCAGGAGGGTGAGTTTCATGGGGTGGCTCCGTGAAGATGGCAGGCAGGGGATGACATTCACCGCAGCCGATCTGGGGTTCGGAGACGGGGCGACGGGCCTTTTCACACCAGGCATCCAGCTGCACCCGTTGCCGGAAAAAAGCCTGCCAGGGGCGGCTCAGCCGCGGGCGAAGCTGGAGATAGGGACAGGCATTGGCGCGGGCAATAGCCGGCACCGGGCAGGTGGCGCACAGGGAAGGCTTCCAGGGTAGCCGGTGCGCCTGAAGCAGCCGACATTCTTCGACCTGGCGACCGCGAAAATAGTCGCCATAGAAGTATGGGCACTCGTTTCCGGCAGGGGTTTTCATGGCAGGTGGTCAGTTTTCGGAGAAAATCCCCCGTGAGGCTGGCTTCCCTTTCAGGCGCAGGATGAGCCAGACGGTGCGTTCACCCTCTGGCAGGTCGCGCAGATCGGGTAGCTCAAAGATGTTGAGCTTTGTGGAAGATTCCCGCTCCAACATGCGGAAAAACTGCGCCATCTCGTTGAGCAGGTCTTCAATGAGCTTCATCCGCTTTTCAAGGTTTTCGCGAGATTCAAAGATACCATCGAATATTTCATGCATGAACTGGATGCGCTTTTGAAGGTGATGATGAAATTCCAGTAATTGTGCGAAATGCGTGGTCAGTTCCTGATGGTTTTTCTCAATCTCCATCAGGCGCGCTTCCAGTTTCTTGTGACGCTGGTAGATTTGATTCACCTGCTCTTCGAGCCAGGCAAGATACGCTTCCCGATCCAGGTACTCTGCGATGAAGGGAATTCTGCGAAGGATCGCCGCCAGCGGCGCCGGCAATTTCTGAATCAGGGTGAAAAGGCTGGAGGGGCGGGGTTCCTGAGCTTTGGCCATAGAGGTCTTCCCTTTGTCGTGGATTTGGCGCAATTATATCCCGGTTGTGTGATCGTTGGGTTAATGTTATGGCAGATGGACGGCAGACCGCGGACGGCGGATGGCAGACCGCTGTAGGGCAGGCTTTCCAGCCTGCCAGGTAGGCAAACCGTCAACGAATGAGGGAACGAATAAACGAATATGGACGGCGGACGGCAGACCG
>JAGHYK010000245.1 GCA_017743695.1 Chloroflexota bacterium | reverse complement strand
AAGCACGATTGTTGCCATTATATACCCCCAATTTTACCAACAGGTGAACAATCACGGTGAAGTATATCGAGAAGTGAGAAAACCTTCCGAATTCCTGGGAATCCAACTGTATCCTGCCTGGCTGCGTTTCCCCATCCGCGCTTTCGGCGCAAGGGGGAAATCAAAGCTCAACAGACAGTTCACGGGAAAGGCAGTATTTTCGGACCTGTCCCAACTTTTTGATCCCAGGCTTTCGCTTTGACCAGTGTTCCTGTGCCAGGAAAACGGGCCGCAGAACGCAGTGGAAGAGCGTCCCGAAGTTTATCGTCGTGCGGGGCGACAAACGCTAACGCGCCCACCCCTCGACCGTTCCGCGGATGTTGGTTAAGGGGATCACCTGACAGGTGAACGGATTAACCAGGACGGGGTGGTTATTTCCCTCGGTATCCCGCGTGTTGACGATCAGCCATTGTCCATCCGGGCTCCAAACCGAAGTAAACGCGGTAGGAACCTGTGGTTCGACGATCAGCCTGCGTTCCGAGCCGTCCAGCCGCGAGATGAAAATGCCCCAATTCGACTCGCCGAGAATACGATCAGCGAAGACAACCCATGCTCCATCTGGCGAAATCGCACCATAACCAGCTTTGTTCTGAATCGGGAAGAGCGTTTTCGTCTCACCGAGTTGCAGGTCATGCCTCATCAGCGTAAAATGATCGCCATCCAGCACAGCGTATACAATGCTTTGAGCATCAGGCAGCCATCCTACGGGAGAAATGACCAGGGATGGCATCGTCTCTATTCGCCGCAGCCCCGAACCATCCGCGTTGACCAGATACAGCGCAAAGGTGGTCGTGAAAATCAAGCGCGAGTTATCCGGCGACCAGATCAGCCGGTAGCCATCCGTACCCAGGAGGGTTTCGTCCCCGCTGGAGAGATCGCGAATGCGAATGCCATCCGGGGCGCTATAGGCCAGGTGCGTTCCATCTGGAGAAAGCGATGGCCATGCCCCAAGGTCTACCTTTTGCAGGATGTCCCCTGCCGGATTGCTGACGTAAATGGCGGGCAACCGATTGCCCTCGTTGACCGTGCTCACGATTTTGCCCTGCACGGTCGGAGGAAGTTCACCGCCCTGTTCGGCGAGTTGATACCATTGAGCATAGGTAAGGCACACACCGGCTTTCGGGGTTGGGGTGATAAAAGGCGTGTCCGGCATCCACTTCACCTGAAAGGTTTTCTGCTCAACGCTTACAGCCTGGAAATGGATGATAACCTGCAATCTTCCTGTGGGAAAATGATTCGAGGATCCAGGGATGGAAGCAAAACAGACCGCGCGGCTGAATTCCTGTGCATCTTCTGGCCCACCGCCGCCGTCGCAATCCGGAACGTAACCGGCGATCTCGACATTGATCCAATTCCTGTTAATGCCCGGATCGCCCCGGAAGTGAAAGACATACCCATCCGGGCCAGAAGTGATCGAAACCAGCCGAAGGTTATAACCGCCCACTTTGAAATCCTGGTTCACCGTCCATTCTCCGCCAGCCTGTGGATTTTGTCCGGCATCGAAGTCAAAGGCAACCTGTTCTTCCGGGCCAACTGGTGTAGTGATTTCAACTTCGTAGGTGATTTCAAGAGGAGGCGTAAAGGCCTTTGGCACCTGAACAAGCCAGGCATCGGCCTCTGGAATGGTGGGCGTTGGGGGTTCGATGTCAACGGAAGGCTGGTTGGGAATCTCGCGCCCGGTTGCGTCTGCGATGCGAATCCCTTTGACTGACCACGTAGAGGCATGATCCATCTGCAGACCTTCATGGCGAAATTCACCCATGATCACTACCCGATCCCCAACGTCAAGAATCCTGGTGATCGTCAGCGGATTCTCTGAAGAATCAGCGTTTTTTATGGGCGTTGCGGAGGGCAAGATTTCAGTCACCGGGATCACCGTCCATTGCGGCGGAGCCGGCACAAATTCCAAAGGCAATTCCCAGTTTTCCGGCACCGTTCCTGGAAGGGTGTTAAAGATACACGGCAAGACAAAGACAGCCTGCTGCACCTCCGCAGGGATAGGGGGCATATTACCAGTCACCTCTATTTTCGCCCCGTCTGGTAAGCGCAAATAAGGCGAGCGGATACAACCTGTCACCGCCTCGTTTTCGGGATATGCCGTGCGCGGCACGCCAGAGACAATATATTCAAGGCTGGTCCGCTCCGGCGTCAGGATTGCGCTCTTCACCGTTACGGTTACCCCTTGCCGGGTCACACTGACCGGCGCCTTCAAAATGCGAACAGGCGCGCCCTGTTCCACCAATCCGAAGCCAGGGATATATCCCAGCGAACGCCCGATGGCATAGGCCACCCCGCTCAACATCAAGAAGACAAGCAAAGCGAACAGGAGCATGAACGCGGGTTTTGCGCGTAAGGTTTGCATAAAAGTTCTCCTTTCTGTAGCAGGAACGCTGGACGTGAGGACCGCTTCGATGCGCGGCCACAGGTTGGTGTTCTCCGGGACATTGCGGCGAGCGATGGCGTCCAGCGCTTCTTTCAGAGACTTCTCCATCATTCCTCGCTCCTTTCCAGCAGAGCACGCAGCCGCGTACGCGCCGCATTCAACAACCACTTCACCGTCCCAATGGACGTGCCGGCTGCCTCTGCCATTTCCTTTTCGCTCATTTCCAGAAAATACCGTTGCACGATGACCGCTCTCTGCCTGGGAGATAACCTCTGCATCGCATCCCAGATTTGATCTTGAAACTCGAGGGATTCCACCTGCGCCTCCACCGATTCAACTTGCGCTCCCAACTCCGCTAAAAGGCTCTCATCCGCTTCATCCTCAACCTGAACCTCCCGCGCTGATCTCTGCATCGTCTTCATCGCTGCGTTAACCACGATACGCATAAACCAGGGTTCAAAGGGTCGAGTCATATCAAAACTGCGAATGGAGCGAAAAACCTGAAGGAAAGCCTCCTGCACCACATCCTCGGCCAGTGCCAGGTCGCGCGTAATCAGGAAAGCTGCGCGCACCGCCCTGACCTGATAGCGCATCACCAGAAACTCCAGCCCGCGGATGTCGCCGTTCTTGAGTCGTTGAATGGCTTGATGTTCGTCCATAACTGCTAAATATATCCGATAACCGTTTCAAAGGTTGGGGGAAGGGAAAATGGTACTGTATCATTCGTTCAGGAAATTCGCAGCGAGTCGCCCGAAAGCCATGAAAAACCCTCCGCCTCCTGTCATTGCGAGCGAAGCGAAGCAATCTCCTGGCCGATAGGGGGATTGCTTCGCCGCCTGCGGCGGCTCG
>JAGHYK010000244.1 GCA_017743695.1 Chloroflexota bacterium | reverse complement strand
CGTATCACCAGGCTCTGCCTGGTCGAACCGACCCAAGGTCGGTGGTACAAGATTAACAGCGTATCACCAGGCTCTGCCTGGTCGAACCGACCCAAGGTCGGTGGTACAAGATTAACAGCGTATCACCAGGCTCTGCCTGGTCCAACCGACCCAAGGTCGGTGGTACAAGATTACAGCAATAATTTGTTAAACTTCATAAAGCCTGACCTACAGGCTGGGGAGATGTGGGAGAACGCGGATGACGCGGGTGGGACGGATTTGCGCGGACGGATGCTCGCCGGGGGGCTTTTTGTGCTAAACTAACAGCAAACCAATCCATCGCTGGAGGGCCGACGATGAAAGACTGGATGATGAAATTCTTCGAAACGCTGGCGGGGAAGTTGACCGCTATTCTCGCTTTTGCTGTGCTGCTCATTGCCCTGCTGGCGTTGTGGGGCAGCCGCATTCCCCCCGATTACAAGGCGCTGGTCTATATCGTCGCCATCCTGGCGATGGTGATTTTTACGCTGAATACCGCGTTAGGGCAGGGAGTAATTCGTCTGCTCAGCGAGATTCAGCGCGTCAGCGACGAAAGTCTCCTCTCAGACCAGGATGTTGGGCTATAATAAACAAGGAGGTTCCCTATGCCCCAAGCCATTGCCAATCCGGAAGACCTGCGGCGTTTTGCTGCCGAACTCAAGCAGTTCAATAACCAGTTACGCGAGAGCACCGCACGCCTGCAAGCCCAGTTCGTCCGCCTGGGCGATACCTGGCGCGATCAGGAACATCAAAAGTTCGCCCAGGAGTTCGAACAGACGATGCGTGTGCTGGCGCACTTTATGCGCACCGCCGATGAGCACATCCCCTTCCTGTTGCGCAAAGCCCAGCGGATCGAGGAGTACCTGCAACAACGTTAAGGAGGGGCGATGTCTTCGGCTCACGTCCTCTCTATCCAGGCGTTGGAAGAGTTCAAGGGACATCTGACCCGCTTCAACGCGCAGGCGCAGGAAATCCTCAACGCCACCGAAATCGAAATCCGCCGCACACTGGACTGGCTGCACGAGCGGCTAAACTATTGGCGTAACGAGGTCAACCGCCGGCGGGAGATTTATCACCGCGCCCTGGCGGCTTATCAGCGTTGTCTGGAAAGCCGCCGTATGCGCGATAAGAACGGCAACGTCATCCAGCTCCCCTGCCCGGCAGAAGAGGCTGCCCTCGAGCGCGCGCGTCTTCATCTGGCCGAAGCAGAGGCAGAACTGCGTACGGTGCAGGAGTGGACCCGCCTGGTAGAAAGACAGGCTGAGGAGTACCACCGTCAGGCGCAGCGACTCAAAGCCTGGCTGGATGGCGAACTGCCCAAAGCCAACGCCTTCCTGGAACGCAAGATTAGCACGCTGCAATCCTACGTAGCCATGGGCATCTCCTCCGGCGGCTACGTGACCACTCCACCGGTGCAGGCAGCAGGCGAAACCTTTGCCACTGCTGTGGGATTGGCGGCTCTGGGCGTGGGCCTGACCGCTGCCGCTATCGCTGTCACCCGCTGGCTGGCGACCGACGTGCGCCATGCGCTGGGCGCGATGGGAGAGGAACTCTCGGCGCGCCTGGTGCGCGAGCAGCCCGGCTTCCAGGAACTCCCCTTTGACCAACCCAAACACGGCTTCGACCGCGTTTTCACCGCACCTGGATTGCCGCTCATCGTGCTGGAATCCAAAGTTTCCTCCACCGGGCAATTCCATCCCGGCCGTACCCAACATGGAGAGCAGGGCTCCCCGGAGTGGATCGCCGCGCAGGCAGAGAAGATGGCCGACCCGACTTCATCCCAGTGGAGTCCGACTAACGAGCGCATCGCCGCTTTGGTAAAGGAGTTGGGGCCGGAGAACGTCCCTGCTGTGGCGGTGGTCATCCAGAGCGAGACGGGGCTGGCAGATGTGTACGTGCGTCCCGCCGGCAGCGACGCCTGGCAGCCGCTGCGGGAGGGCGTTTCGCTGGCTGAAGCGCTGGCTGGAGCAAGCGGCGTGGGCAGCCATCCCGAAGCCGCCGGCAGCCCGGAGAGGGAGCGTGGTCCCGAGTCCATTGAAGGGATGATGGGCAGCCCGGAGCGAGGATGAGAACCACCTGTAACAGGAGAGAACTATGTCCAACCTGAACACTGCCATTTCCCAACTGGAGACCGAGTGGAAAGCCCTCGCCCTGCGCTGGGAGGAGACCAAAAAGGTGTGGACCGACCTGGTGCGTCGCGATTTCGAGAAGGAGTATTGGGAAACGCTGGCACCCCAGCCGCCCGCCGTCCAGCGCGAGATGGAACGCCTGGCGCAGGTCATTGCTGGAGCAAGGAGGAGTGTGAAATAGGGAGGCGCAATGATGAGCGAGAAAGTGAATGTGGTAGAAAAACAAGTCCGACTGTCTATCCATCATGCAGACCGCCTGAGCCGTCTGGCCAGAGTCAAAGCCCTCAGTGAAGATCAGATCATCGAGAAAGCTCTGGACATTCTCTTCAATCTGACAGATCTCCTGGACCGCCAAACCGAACAGGAAGGGTGGTCGTTCCTGTCGGAAAACGCCCTGCAGCGGGTATGGGATAACGAAGAGGATGCCCGTTATGACCAGTGGAAGGAACTTTATGGCCTTTCAGCGCGGTGATGTCGTTCTGGTGCCGTTTCCGTTCAGTGACCTCAGCACAACAAAGGTGAGGCCGGCTGTGGTGGTAAGCAGTTCTCTTTACCATGCTACCGAACCCGACCTGATTCTGGCTGCAATTACATCCAGGGTGGCTGCGGCCAATGGGCCGTTGGACTATGTGTTGAGGGATTGGCAGGCAGCCGGTTTACGCTATCCTTCTGCCGTTAAACCGGTGTTGTTTACCTTTGACCCGATGCGGGTGATCTACCATGTTGGCGCTCTGAGCCTGTTCGACCTGGCCGAGGTAGATCAACGGCTACGACGTGCTTTGGAATTGTGAGGGGATGCTCCTGATGCCGCGATTTCGAGAAAGAGTACTGGGAAGTGTTGGCGCCCCAGCCGCCCGCCGTCCAGCGCGAGATGGAACGCCTGGCGCAGGTCATCGCCGGGGCGAGGAGGAGTGTGAAGTGAGAAAAAAAGAGGTCATTCAGCGGTTAGCTTCCCATCGGCAGGAACTCGTCCGATTCGGTGTCAAATCTCTGGCGGTGTTCGGCTCGGTGGCCAGGGATGAAGCCCGGCCGACCAGCGATGTGGACCTCCTGGTGGAATTTGAAGGCCAGGCAACATTTGACCAATACATGGATCTCAAATTCTATCTGGAGCAGTTGCTCGGCTGCCAGATGGACCTGGTC
>JAGHYK010000045.1 GCA_017743695.1 Chloroflexota bacterium | reverse complement strand
TTCACGTCCGGATTGTTGATCTCGTGCCCCATGGTTTCCCCTTTGTCTGGAATTAATCTTTTCTGCGCAATACTACAAGGTGTTCTGTTGGCATTCTATGATCTTCAATCCCGGTTGCCGGATTGAATTTTGATCGGAACATCACGCGCGCCACGATTTTGTCCACAAGCGTTCCTTCGTGTCGCCAGCCTGAAGCTGCAAAATGCTCCGCAAAGATGCGGTCAATTGGAATCGCCATCCCGCGGATGGTAGCCGGTCCAACAAAGAGGCACATTCGCTGGTGAACGCGTGGGGAGAGGTGGGTAAGGGTCCCCAGAACGCTATGAAAATATTGCTCGTACATCTGGCGCAGATGGGATTCCTGAATGCGCTCACGATATGCTTCGTAGGTAGGGGAGAGGATTGGGATGGCCTCCACCTTCTTGTAGGGCAACTCCTGTTTTGACAGGAAACGGATTTGCTCTTCCGTATATCCGAGCCAGAACAGATCCATCTTCACGCTACGGATATATTCCTGCGCCTGCAGATAGGGGGGAGAGGTGATCAGAATGTCCCATGCGGCAGAGGGCTCCTGGCAACGTTGCCTCGCCATTTCCAGGGAATCGCTGCCGCAAAAGATATTGGCCTTTACCTCTCTGGAGACCCATTTCAAGGCATGGTATTCGGCGAGTTTCTTCAGGACAGTGGAGATTTCATCGTGCAACATTCTGGCAAATTTTTGCTCCCAATCACCGTTTAGCAATGCATCCACGCGCTGCATGGCTTTGGGGGAACGGGAGAGTTTTTGACGCTGGGGATCGTTGTAAGAGAAAGTGCGCGTCACTTTAAGCAGGGGCACGACGAACAGGTTCCTGATCTCTTCATCCTGCACGCTGTGGTAAAAGCCCCAAACGCGTGCCAGGAGCGGCAGAACAACTTCCGGATACCAGTAACGCAGATTGGACCATTGCGGCAGCCACTCTTGCGTGCTCTTCAGAGCACTTTCTACCAGTTGCGACGGAAAATTTTTCGTCGCCACCCATTTGGGCTGCATGACGGCGACGCGGTGAAGGACCTGGAGCATAGGGTTCAGGTCCCAAAGCTCGTAATCCAGGCCATACAGGCGTGCGACCAGTCCTGTGGTGCCACTTCCGGCATAGGGATCAAGCACTTTCTGCCCTGGTTCTCCCCAGCTTTCGAGCACGTAAGCAACGACCTGGGGGATAAACTTGGCAGGATAGCGATAAAGTCCAAAACTGCCGTATGTGGTGGAAGGGATACGCGGCACTTCCTCCCGGAAGCTGATGCCGATTTCCTGACCCTCTGCACCATCCAGAATAGCAGCGGTGCGGCTGCGAAAAGGCAAAGGCCTTTCGAGCGGCAAATTTTCCTGTTTCAATAAACGGAGGTCGGCACGGGGTTCCTGGATACGATGAGTCTCTTCAGCCATCAATAAACTCCTCCTGGCGGATAGATTGGAGGAACTCAAAACATCTCACCAGCAAATGGGCGAACACGCGGGGTATTATACCTTTATCCCCTGCCGTCCGTTATCCGAGCCACAGGCGGAGCAGGAGCAGGTAATAGATCATTCCCAGATGGGCATAGGAAAGGGCGCGCAGCACAGGCCAGCGTGCCGCAGCGCCTTGTCCCAGGCGGTGGAGCAGGTATACCTGAAGAGCACCGAACGGGGCGGCCAGGAAGAGGGGGGCCAGCAGGCGCAGGGAAAAGCCAAAAAGGGGCGCTGCAAACAGGAGCACGTAGGCGGCTATCAGGCACCCCTGATGCAGGGTCAAGCCGCCCGGCCATCCCATGCGACGCAACAGGCTGAGATTCCCATACTTTTCATCGCGGGCGAAGGTGATGAAATTCTGAACCAGGAAAAAGCCCAGCGTGAGCAGGGTGAGCGGCAGGGCCAGATAGGTCAGGAAGCGATGGGGTTCACTTTCCTGGAGCAGATAGCCAAAGGTGGGCAACAGATCGGCGATGATCAGGGTCAACACGAACTCCCCCCAGCCTCGACGGAAAAGCTGGAAAGGGGGCAGCACGCAGGCCAGCCCCAACAGGGTGATCGCCCCGGAGAAGAGAAAAAGCAGCGGTCGCTGGGGAAGGGGTTGCGCCAGGATGAGGAAGGCCATCCAGCCGGCAGCGATCAGCAGGAGCGCGCTCAGGCTCAGATTCAGGGAACGCTGGCGCCGGGTTGCGGCGCCCTCGCTCCCTCCTTGCCCCGCTGTGGGATGAAAGACCTCTTCCAGCAAACCCAGGGTCAGGAACAGCAGCAGGGTCCAGGCGCAGCCCAGGCTGAAGGTCAAAAGAGAGAGCGGTTGTCCCAGATGGCGCACCAGTCCCGCACCGAGAAGGTAGCCTGCGAGGGCCAGAACAGCCCAGGTCGGGCGCGCGGCTGCGAGTACTCGTTGGATCTCTTTCATGTCCCCAGCGCTTTCCGCACATCTCGAAGATGGAGCTGATTGTGCAGGTAGATCATTTTGAGCATCTCGCGCAGCGTCGTTTCGCCCAGGAAGGGGTGCCGACCCCGCCGCTCAAGCTCTGTGGAGGTGCGTTGACGTGTCCACTGTACCGTTTCTGCGCGCGCCTGACGATAGCCCTCCAGAAGTTCTTCGGGAGTCAGGGCGGCCGTCTTTTTCAGGTGATGGGCGTTGTAGTCGTCAATGGAAAAATCAGCTGCCACCCCAGGACTTCCTCGAAGAATGCTCTCAAAAAGCTCCAGCAGCCCCTTTTCGGCGGTGACAAGATGGGCCAGCACGTCCCGCACCGTCCAGGTGTGAGGCTCCGTATAGACCGGCCGCGACCAGGACGCATCCTCCAGAGAGCGGAAAAAAGCCAGGGCCTTTTCCCCCTCCTGTTCAAGTTTTTGTGCCAGGGATTGAGCTTCTTCGCCCATGGTTCAGCCTCGGAAAAGGTTCGAGAGCAGGAACCACACGTTGGCCGGGCGTTCTGCCAGGCGGCGCATGAAATAGGGATACCAGTGCGTGCCGTAGGGAACGTAGACGCGCACCGGGTACCCTTCTGCGGCCAGTCTTTCCTGCAGGTCACGACGGATGCCATACAGCATCTGGAACTCCAGGCCTTCTTTGGGGAGGCTGATCCGTTCCGCATAGCGGCGGGCAAAATCTATGCGCTTTTCATCGTGGGTGGCGATGGCGGCCAGAGGCGGGAAACGACCATCGGCGCTCAGGCGGGAGCCTTGGGCCAGAGAAGCATCCAGCAGGAGCTTGGTGAGCAGGTCAAAATTCGCATCCACATCTGCTTTTCTGGGGAAGGCCTTCTCAGGCGGTTCTTTGTACGCACCTTTGACCAGACGGATGGGCGCGCCCTCCGCGAGCAGCGAGCGCAGGTCGTTTTCGCTCCGGTACAGATAGGCTTGAATGACCAACCCGAAGTTCTGGTAGCCGCGCTGGCGCATCTGATGGTAGAGGGCAAGGGTGGCGTCCGTGTAGGGGGTGTCCTCCATGTCAATGCGCACAAAGTTATGATGGGTCTGAGCCTGTACCAGAATGCGCTCCAGGTTCTCGGCGCAGAAGCTCGCATCCAGCGACAGTCCGATCTGGGTTAGCTTGATTGAGACGTTGGATCGAACGCCGGCGCGTTCGATCTCTTCCAGAATTTCCAGAATGTGACGGGTGGCTTCCAGCGCCTCTTCGGTGTTGGTGGTATGTTCCCCCAGGTGATCGAGTGTGGCGTTGATGCCACGGGCATTGAGTTCACGAATGACGCGAATGGCATCTTCCTTGCTCGTGCCGGCCACGAAACGGGAGGCCATTCGCCAGGCAAACGGCAGGCGCATGATCAGATTCTGCGCCCAGGTGGCTTTGGAAAGGTAGATGAAGAAGGAGCGGAGCATATCGGCCTCGTTGGAAACATGCGAAAAAGTGGGTTGCCCGCCATTGCCCGCTGCCCCTTTGTTCTGGCGGGCAGGGGCTGACAGGCGATTTTATTTTAGCACAGGTGATGTTATACTACAGGCCTGACGGAGGTTTGAAGGGTGAAAACACGAAGCCTGGAACTTGTGCTGCGCACGACGTCCATCCTGTTCATCCTGCTGGCGATTGTGCTGACGGTGTTCTCTCTGGTGCAATACAGTCGTCAGCGTGAACGCTATCCAATCGGGATGACGATTGCCGGCGTCCCTGTGGGCGGATTGACGCCACAGGAGGCCGTGGATCGCCTGTTGCGTGTCTATAACACGCCGCTGGAGATTCGCTATGGGGATGCGGTATTCCAGATGTCGCCTGAGATGGCCGGGTTCCAGATGGATGTCGAAAGCATGATCGCGGCCGCGGATCAGGTGCGTAAGGAAAGCTCTTTCTGGCAGGGGTTCTGGAACTACCTTTGGGGGCAGAACATTGTCCGCGTAGATATTCCTTTGCGTGCCACGCTCTCAAAGGAGCGTCTGCGGGAGTATCTGGTCAACGAAATTTCGGCGCGTTATGACGAACCTCCCACGCCACCGCAACCGGTGCCGGGAAGCACCACGTTTACCCCTCCGAAACCCGGTCGGGTGCTGGATGTGGAGAATGCGCTCCTGCTGATCGAGCAAGCGCTGCGCTCTCCCACGCAGCGACGGGTGGAGCTGGTTGCCAGGCGCGCCCTCCCCGGCCGCGCCGATTTCAAGTTCCTGGAGATTTTGCTCCAGCAAAATATTCTCCAGATGAATTTTGACGGCGTGATCGGCGTATATCTACAGGATTTGCAGAGCGGCAATGAAATTCACTTTGCCTATGATCGAATGCAGGCCATCCCGGTGCAGCCGGCGGATGTGGTTTTCACCGCTGCCAGCACGATCAAAATCCCGATCCTGGTGGCCTTTTTCATCGCCAATCGCAAAGCACCGCTTTCCCCACAGATCGAAGCGCGCATTCTGGACATGATCCATCTCTCGGAAAACCCGCCGGCGGATGATCTGATGAACCGCATAGACCCACTGCGTGGGCCGCTGGTTGTGACCGAATTTATGCGCCGTATCGGTTTGAAAAACACCTTCATCGCCGGCTATTTCGCCCCAGGATCGCCCCTGCTGGCGAGGATCACCACCCCAGCCAACAGCCGCACCGATGTCTGGACAGACCCCGATCCCTACAATCAGACCACACCGCTGGAGATGGGATTGCTCCTGGCAGACCTCTACCAGTGCGCCACTCATGGCAGCGGCAGCCTGATCGCGGTGTTTCCTGAGTCCATTGATAAGGATATTTGCCAGAAGATGATAGACTTCCTGGCCGAAGATCGCATTGGAAAACTCCTGGAAGCCGGCCTGCCGGAAGGGACGCGCATTGCCCATAAACACGGTTGGGTGACGGATGTGGATGGCGTGATCCGCAATTACAGCGATGCCGGCCTCATCTATACGCCGGGGGGCGATTTCGTCTTGAGCGTGTATGCCTATCACCCGGTGCAGATTCTGGATGATACCGCCAATGTGCTCTTTGCACGTCTGGCTTCTACCGCATATAATTACTATAACGTCCCACTCCAGCCCTGATCATGTCTCTCGTTAACCTTTACCGCCTGCAACAGATTGATAGCCGCCTGGATCAGATTCAGCGTCGGCAGGGGGAAATTCGCCGCCAGCTCCAGGACGATCAGCGCTACCGCCAGGCCAGTGAGCAGTTACAGGCCTTCCAGACACGGCGGGAGGAAGCGCGCGCCCAGAGACAAAAGCTGGAATATGAGACTTCGGCGCAGCGGATCAAGATCGCCCAGGCGGAGGCCGCCCTCTATGGGGGAAAAATCCAAAACCCCAAGGAATTGCAGGACCTGGAGCGCGAGATCGCAGCCCTGAAGCGTCAACTCCAGCAGTTAGAAGACCGCCTGTTGGAGGCCATGATCCAGGAAGAATCGAGCGAGGAGGCCCTGCAAGCAGCGCAAGAGGCAATGCGAAATGTCGAAAAGCTCCTGGCGACCGAGCATAGTCTGTTGTCAGGGGAAGCGAGCCAGCTGGCGCGGGAAATGGAACGCCTGCAAGCGGAGCGTCAGGTGACCCTGCAGGGGATCGAGCGACCGCTGCTGGAAGAATATGAGCAACTGCGAGCCACCCATCGGGGCCTGGCGGTGACTCGCATCAGCGAAGGAAGCTGTGATGCTTGTGGCACGCTTTTGACCCCGGCGCAGCAGCAACAGGCGCGCCAGCCGGGCGTCATTTTTCACTGTCCGAATTGCGGGCGCATTCTCTACGGATAGCCTATGTACCGTCCTCCCACCCTGCTTGATCCGCTCTCGTTTGCTCTGGGCTTCCTGGCTGGCACTCTGTTCTGGTTCCTGATCGGACGCATTCGCGGGTTGTTGGCCGAGATGCGCCAGCAGGCACAGGAAAGGCGGGAACAGGAAGAACTGCAGCGGATACAGAGCCTGCGCGCCCGCTATCTGCGCCATGTGGCGCGCCGCGCCCAGGGGATGCATCTGGCTGCGCCCCTTTTCCCGCTCGAAGAAATTGTACTGCCCCCTCGATTGCTCGCGCCTCCACCCCATGCCTGGCCCGGCGAAATGCCTCCTGCGATGGATACCGTGGAGACCACGCTGCCCTACCTCCCCTGGTGGCCTGAACTGGGCACGACCTTCGGCGCGCCGCCCCTTTCGGTTCACTCGCTCCTTTTCACTTCCAGCCCGATTGCCCTGCTGGCGCCCACCGGTTATGGGAAGACCGTGGCCCTCGCTTATCTGGCCTTGCTCCTGGCTCAGGAGGATGAAAGCCTGGAGGAAAAGCGCGGCACCTTACCCCTCCTGTTCCATGTGAGCGAGTTGCCCCTTCCGTTTGAGGAGACCGATTTTCGCTTTGAGTTGCTTGCCGATGCGCTCAAGGAGCAGTGCCCTGACCTGAACATTTCGGAACTCATTGCCCTGATCCAGTCGGCGGTTGCGGAAGGCAAAGCGGTGTTCCTGCTCGATGGATATGATGAGCTACCCCCGGAGAAGCAGCAGGAAGTGAGCCAGTTCCTGCGCGCGTTGCGTCGCGCCGTGCCCCGTTTGCAAATCATCACCACGGTTTCGCCGGAGCAGGTGGATGGTCTGCTCAGCGTGGGATTCCACGCCCTGGCGCTGCAATCCTGGGAGCGATGGCGTTCACGGGAGTTTGTGCGGCGCTGGGGAGAGCTATGGGCGCGTCAGGTGGCCACAGAAGTCTGGGAGGGGGTTACGCTTCCTTCCGTTGATCCGCTCTTGATCGCTTCCTGGCTGGAGGGTTCGCTGGAAGGACTTTCTCCGCTGGAGCTAACGCTGAAAGTGTGGGGCGCGTTCGCTGGCGATATGGGGGGGCTGGATGTGCGCCATGCCCTGGCTGCCCATCTTCGCCGTTTGATGCCACCAGAAGTGCCCATCGCTGCCGCGGAGACGCTGGCCCTTCAGTCGCTGGCGGCGCTTCAACCGTATTTTGAGCAAAAACAGGCGCGTCAATGGCTGCGAGAATTTGAACCGCCGGAGGTAGAGGCAACCGCGAGCGAGGAAGTCTCTCAAAAGAAAAAGGGCAAAAAGCAAAAACAGCCCGCCAGGCCTTCGCTGAGCGTGATTGATAAGTTTGTCGCGGGTGGCTTGCTTCAATCCCGTACGGGAGGGCGCCTGACTTTTCTCCATCCGGGCCTGATGCACTTCCTGGCCGCTCATGGGTTGAGCGCCTATGGGATGCAGGAGTCGCTCGCTGCACAGCCGGAATGGAGCGGCAAGTGGGGCACCCTCACATATCTGGTGACCGAAAGCGAGGAGACCGCCCTCCTTGGGGCCTTGCTTCAAGAGGATGCGCCACCGCTCTACCGGCAGCGTTTCCTGTTGGGGCGCACGTTACGCCTGGCGCCCCCCAAAAGCGCCTGGCGCAAATTCCTGGCTCAACTGGGCAAAATCTTCCAGGATGAATCCCTGCCCTGCGCCCAGCGTGCGGAAGCCATGCTCGCGCTGGCCCTCAGTCGCGATCCCGGTGCGCCGACCCTCTTTCGCTATTACCTGGGCAGCGCCTCCGCAGACGAAACGCTTTGCCTGGCGGCCTTGGGGAGCGGCCTGGTGCGGGATGAGAAAGCCGTCCAGGCGTTGATCTCGCTCTTTTTACAGCATTCCTCGGATAAAGTTCGCACGGCCGCTGCGCTGGCGCTGGTCAACATTGGCTCTTCCGAAGCCCTGCTGGCCCTGGCGCGGGCTCTGCTCCAGGGGGATGAAACGGTGCGCCGCATTGCGGCCGAGGCCCTGGCCAACGATCCGCTGGAAGGCCACGCCACCCTGCGCGATGGCCTGAGCATGGAAGACGTGATGCTGCGCCGGGCGGTTGTGTACGGTCTGGCGCGAATTCAAGAACCCTGGGCAGTTACCTTGCTCCAACAGGCGCAGATGCAGGATGATCACTGGATCGTGCGCAACGCGGCGACGGCAGTGCTGGAGCAGAAGACAGATGTGCGACGGCGATTACCACGGCCTTTGAGACCACCCTCTGAGACCGACTGGCTGTTGAAATTTGCAGCTCGCAAAGGGATGGGGATTGCCCCCGGCTCTCCGGCTACCGAGATTTTGTTGCAGGTTGTGCGCGAAGGGGAAGAGGAGGAACGCGCGAGCGCGTTGCTCTATCTCAGAAACGCTTCTTCCGATGCCGTCTTCTCAACCCTTTACCAGGTTCTCTACGATCCCGCTTCGCCTTTGCGTGAAAGCGTATATCGCCTTTTGTGGGAGATGGCCTGGGCAGGGGAGAAGTTACCCCATCCACAGAAATACGGTTTACGGGCATAAGGGGAGGCGTTATCCGTCCCATGCCTTCCCTGGAAAAAAGTTAAGTCCACTTTGTGCTGAAATCATTCCACATTCCAGGAGGAAAGATGCTGGCAGGAAGAACGAATGTGCCGCCAACGCCGGATGCCCCTTTTGTACCGCCCCCGCTCAACTCGCTGGAGGATACTGGCCTGAATCCTCTCTGGCTGCAGGACCTGACCTTGAAAATTTTTTACTTTCAGGGCTATCTGAGCGGTTTCAAGGTGGCGGAGCTGATCGCGTTGCCTTTTGCGGGGGTCACCTCTCAAATCCTGGAAATGCTCAAGCGGGAAAAGCTGATCGAGGTCAAATCTTCCCAGGGAGGGTTAGGGGAAGGGGCCTATACGTATGCGATTACGGAGGCTGGCATTCGACGCGCGCGCGAGGCCCTGGAGCGATCTCAGTATGCCGGCCCGGCGCCGGTGCCGCTGGAAGTCTATAACGATGCCATTCGCCGTCAGAAGGCGGGGCGCATCACGGTCACGGTGCGTAACTTGCGTCAACTCCTCGCGCACCTGGTGATCTCCGAAAAAACCCTCCATCGTCTGGGGCCGGCTCTCAATTCCGGCACTTCCATCTTCCTGTACGGGCCTCCGGGGAACGGCAAGACCAGCATTGCACGCGCTTTTGGGAATCTGGCACTGCAGCAGACCATGTACATCCCTTATGCCATTTATGTAGATGGCATGGTGATCAAGGTGTATGATAGCGTCAGCCATAAGATCGTGGAGGAATCTTCCCCGCCGCCCCAGGCAGCTGGACTGCCCTCGACCGGCTCCCTGCGCTCCCCGACCGGCCGTCAAGACCCGCGCTGGCTGCGCATTCGTCGCCCCTTTATCGTGGTCGGTGGGGAGCTGACGCTGGAGGGCCTCGATCTGGTCTTTGATGATGTGCACAAGTACTACGAGGCGCCGTTCCAGGTCAAAGCGAACGGGGGCATCCTGCTGATTGACGATTTTGGCCGCCAGCAGGTGCGCCCGCGCGATCTGCTCAATCGCTGGATCGTGCCGCTGGAGAACCGCGTGGACTATCTGACCCTGCATACCGGGCGCAAAATCGAAGTGCCTTTCGATGTGCTTGTGGTCTTCTCAACCAACCTGCCGCCGCGCGATCTGGTGGATGAGGCCTTCCTGCGGCGCCTGCGCCACAAAATCGAGATCGGCGATCCGAGCTTTGATGAGTATCGTGAGATTTTCCGCCGCGTCGCGGCCGAGCGCAAGATCGAATACAGCGATCAGGGCCTGGCCTACCTGATCCAGGAGTACTATGTCAAGCGCAATCGCAAGCTCCGCGCCTCCCATCCGCGCGACCTGTGCGATCAGATTCTGGACATCGCGCGCTTCCTGGCGATACCGCCCACCATGTCGCGCGAGCTGATTGATCGCGCCGCCCAATCCTACTTTGTGGATTTATAACCATGAACCTGGATGCCTGTCCCCGCCCCTGTATTTTTGCCCATCGCGGCGCCTCAGCATATGCCCCGGAGAATACCCTGGCGGCTTTTGAACTGGCTCTCCAGCAGGGGGCGCCGGCTCTGGAGCTGGATGTCAAACTGAGCGCCGATGGGCATGTGGTCGTCATTCATGATGCCACTGTGGATCGTACCACCAACGGCAAAGGCAAAGTGTCCCGCCTCACCCTCTCCGAATTGCGCGCCCTGGATGCAGGAAGTTTCTTCTCTGAGAAGTATCGGGGCGAGAAAATTCCCACCCTCGAAGAAGTCTTTGATCTGGTCGGCGGACGGGCATTGATCAACATTGAACTTACGAACTACACCACGCCGCGCGATGCGCTGGTGGAGGAAGTCTGTCGGCTGGTGCGCGAACATCACATGGAAAAGCATGTGCTCTTTTCCTCGTTTTTGCCGGGGAACTTGCGCCAGGCGGCGCTGCTTCTGCCCGAGGTGCCGCGTGGTTTGCTGGTTTTGCCGGGGTGGAAGGGAATCTGGGCGCGTTTTGCCTTTTTCTTCGGAGATTATCAGGCGCTTCACCCGTACCTGAGCGATGTCACACCTCACCAGATCGCCTCGGTGCATCGCCTCGGACGACGCGTTCACGTCTGGACGGTCAACGAGGCCGCGCCGATGCGCCGCCTGCTGAAGTGGGGCGTGGATGGTATCTTCACCGACGATCCACCGCTGGCGCTGCAGATCGTCAGCGAATGGCGCGCCTCCCATGCCTGAACGCGGAGCGATGGACTTCTCACCCGCTCTCATCCTCGAAGCGGAGACCCGCATTCGTCCGCACATCCTGGAAACACCGCTGAGCCGGGATGAGCGCCTGCAAGCGTTTCTGAAATGGGAAAATCAGCAGCGAACAGGCTCCTTCAAAATCCGCGGCGCGCTGAACAAGGTGCTTGCCCTTTCACCTGCTGAACGGGCGGCGGGACTGGTGGCGGCTTCTGCGGGCAATCATGGCCAGGGAGTGGCCTATGCCGCGCGCCTGACGCAGAGCCAGGCGGTGATCTTCGTGCCACAACATGCGGTCGCGGCAAAAGTCGAAGCGATCCGCGCACTCGGCGCCGAGGTGCGCCAGGTGCCCGGCGGTTATGCGGAGGCCGAATCAACCGCCATGCGCTGGGCTGCCCAGGAGGGAAAGACCTGGATTTCGCCCTACAACGATCCCCTTGTCATTGCCGGCCAGGGTACGCTGGGAGCGGAAACGCTGCGCCAGCTTCCCACGGAGGACCTCTGCTGGCTGGTGCCGGTCGGTGGAGGCGGCTTGCTGGCAGGGATCGGCGCGGCGCTGGAGATGTATGGCGTCAGGAGCGCGATCTTCGGCGTTCAGGCTCAGGCTTCACCTTTTGTGCACCACCTTTTTCACTACGGTCACCAGCAGGCAGAAGATCGTCCCACTCTGGCGGATGGGCTGAGCGGCGCCATCGAGGCGGATGCGATCACCCTGCCCCTCCTGCGCCGCTATGCCAGCGACATCTTGCTGGTGAGCGAAGAGGAGATCGCCCAGGCTATCGCCTACGCCTGGCGTGTTCATGGTCAAATCGTTGAAGGTTCGGCTGCGGTGGGGCTGGCTGCGCTGCTCAGCGGCAGGGTGAAAAGGCGACCGGCCGTGGTCATCCTGAGCGGCGGCAATATCCAACCCCAGGTCCATCAGCAAATTCTTTCCTCCTTCCCTGGCTGAAACCATGTCCCGCGTGCGCTGGCTGGTTCTTCGTTGGATGCTCCTTCTGACCTTGCTGGGGGCGAATTTCGCCGGCGGGCAGGCGCAATCGCCAACTCCCACCCCTGCCCTCTTCGTTCGCCAGCTCTTCAACAGCATGACGCCGGAAGAGCGCGTGGGGCAGCTTTTCCTGGTCTCCTTCCATGGGAACAAGGTCGAGGCCGGCACGCCGATTTACGACCTGATCACCCGCTTCCACGTCGGCGGCGTGGTGCTTTCGGCGGCCAATGACAATTTCACGGCTCCGAACACGCCTGCCGAGGCGCGCGCCTTGATCGCTTCCCTGCAACGCCTGGAATGGGAAAGCGCCAACGGCCTGCTGCCCGAGGTGCCGGCCGGGCAGTATGTGCCCCTGCTGATCGGGATCACCCAGGATGGCGATGGCCCGCCGGGAGACCAGCTTTTCAATGTGCTTTCCCCTCAACCTTCGCGGCTGGCTCTCGGCGCAACCTGGCAGCCGCAACTGGCGGAGGAAGCCGGAAAAATCCTGGGGGATGAACTTTCCCGCCTGGGGTTCAATCTCTATTTGGGGCCTTCCCTGGATGTGCTCAGTCGCCCTGCGCCGGCCAGCGGCCGCGATCTGGGAACTGCCATCTTTGGCGGCGACCCGTTCTGGGTGGGAGAGATGGGGAAAGCCTTCGTGCGCGGGCTGCACAAGGGAGCAGGCGGCCGCCTTCTGGTGGTCGGCAAAAATTTTCCGGGGCGCGGCGATGCGGATCGTCCGCCGGAGACCGAGGTGGCGACGGTGCAGAAATCTCTGGAGCAGCTCAAACAAATTGAGCTGGCGCCTTTCTTCGCGGTCACCGGCAACGCGCCGGATGCCTCATCCGTGGTAGATGGCCTGCTGGTTTCGCATATTCGCTACCGTGGCCTGCAGGGGAATATTCGTGCCACAACTCGCCCGGTGAGCTTCGATCCGCAGGCGCTCTCCCAGATCCTCAGCCTGCCGGCGCTGGCCTCCTGGCACGAGAAGGGCGGTCTGATCGTCAGCGAGGATTTGAGCACGCGCGCCGTGCGCCAGTTCTATGCGCCGGGGAATACGCCTTTCGTGCCGCGCCTTGTGGTGCGGGATGCGTTCCTGGCCGGCAATGATTTGCTCTATCTTGGCAATCTGCAAAGCGACACGGAAGATGCCTATCTCACCGCCCAGAGCGTGATCGCCTTTTTTGTCCAGAAATATCGCGAGGACCCGGTTTTTGCGGCCGCGGTGGATCGGGCGGTCTTGCGCATTCTGAGTAGCAAATATCGCCTGTATGGGCGCTTCAACACGCTGGCAGACGTGCTCCCTGCTCAAGACCTGGAATCTCTCGGCACGGCGAGCGATCTGGCGTTCCAGGTGGCGCGGATGGCCGCAACGCTGGTCAGCCCGGAGAAGGCGGAGCTACCCCAGGTCTTTTCGCTGCCGCCCCAGGCGGAGGAAAACCTGATCTTCTTTACCGATACCGTGGAGGTCGCCCAGTGTTCCACCTGTCCCCCGCAGTCGCTTTTTGCGGTGGATGCGCTGGAGAAGGCCATTCTGCGCCTGTATGGTCGGGAGAATGGAGGGCAGATTGATGCCACCCATCTCAAGAGCCACCCCTTGAGCGATTTGCAGCAGCTCCTGGGGAATGACACCTCGCCGCTTCTGGATGAGCTTCGCCGCTCCGATTGGGTGATCCTTTCCCTGGCCAGCAATCGCGCCGCTTCGATTGAACTGATCCGCCAGTTTCTGGGTGAGCGTCAGGATGTCTTGCGTCAGCGTCGGGTGGTGCTCTTTTTCTTCTGCGCGCCGTACTATCTGGATTCCACCGACCTTTCCCGCCTGACGTTCTCGATAGCCCTTTTTGGGCGCAGCGCTCCTTTCGTGGAGGTGGCTGCGCGGCTGTTGTTCCAGGAGACGGTGCCGCAGGGCGCTTCCCCGGTTTCGATTGCGGCGACAGGATATGATTTGATCACCGCCACCTCCCCCGACCCCGGGCAGATCATCCCCCTGATGCTGGACCTGCCGCCTGTGGCGCCTGCGCCTTCGACCCAGACCCCGGCGCCGCCTCAGTACCGTATCGGCGATACGATTGCGGTGCGTACCAGCGTGATCCTGGATCGGAATGGCCATCCCGTTCCCGATCAAACCGTGGTGAAGTTCAACATGGTGCTGGTTCAGGAGGGTGGCGGCATCCTGGAGCAGGTTGAAGCGACAACGCTGGGGGGCGTGGCGCGCGCTTCGTTTCGGCTGGAGCGCGCCGGGAGGATCGAAATTCGCGCCAGCAGCGAGCCGGCGCTGGTCTCGGAAATCCTCCAGCTCGATGTCTCGGAGCGTGCCCCGGCGGTGGTGACCGTGCTGGTGCCGCAAAACCTGCCGGCCACTCCCTCCCCTTCGCCGGCGCCGACGCCGCTCGTGTCGCCCAACCCGTGGGTGCGTGAGAGCGGTCGCCCCACGTTCTGGACCTGGAGCCTGAGCGTCCTCTGGCTGAGCCTGGTCACCGCCTTCAGCTTCTGGCTGCAGCGTCAAAGGGATTTGCGCCATCGGCTGCGGGTGGCTTTTTACCTTTTCAGCGGCGGGCTGGTCGCCTATGTGATCGGTGTCCTTGCCAACAGGGCCAGCGGTAGCTTTGTCACGCTTGCCTCCTGGATAGCGCTTGTTTCAGTCGGGGCGGCCACAGGCCTGGCGCTGGAACGCCTGGGGCAGTTTTTTGAAAAGCCCTCTGAATGAGACGGAGCAGAGGGCTGTGCCATTGACTGGCAGTCCATCAACATTCGCCCCCGCCTGGGAAATCGAAGCATTCGGATACCGGACGAATCACTGCGTCGAAAGGTCGAAGAAATCACCCGAGAAATCCTGGGAGGCGCAGCATGATAGACAAAGAGAAAAAACGTGAACGCTTCCTGCGTGACCCCCTTCCGCTCCGCCTGGGTGCGCTGGCCGCCACCCTCGGCAGAATTTCCTCTTCCGCCCGTCGTGCGAATGACCCGGCAGTCGTCGAGCAATTTCTCCAGGAAGCAAAGTACTATATCGAATGGACGGCTGCTGAGTTCGATCCTGAAACCGCTGCGGAACTGGTCTCGATGCAGAGGCTCATCACCTTATGGCAAAAAGTCGGGCAGACGGCTCCTCCGAATCCAGCTCAGCGCCTCCTGCTCGCCGTCCAGGCCAGGGAATGGTCGAAGCGGACGCTGGAGCTTTCAGGGTTGCTGGAGTGATATAGAGGGGGACAGTTATCGAACAGTCTCTGATGGAATGACGGAGGACGGTGGACGATTGACGATGAACGACCGTCCACTGTCAACGGTCTACGGTCCAATCCGGCAGGACGGAGGGCGCGGGCAAGACCTTCCCCTTTTGGGGAGGCCGAGGGGACTCAATTTTCTTCGGGAGGCACGATCTTCTTTAACTCTTCAATCAGAGAGGGGAATTTATTCTGAACCGTATCCCAAACCTGACCGATGTCGACTGAATCATATTCATGGATAACGAAGTTTCTCATGCTGGTCATCTCGCGCCAGGGAATCTGTGGATACTTGTCGCGAGTTTCCTGAGAAACCCGCCGCGCCGCTTCTCCGATAATTTCAATGCGGCGCACAACTGCATCCTGACATTGCAGGTCTTCGTAGAACTGGTCCCATGTTTTGCCGGAAACATAGTCCAGGGCTATTTTTGCCGATTCCAATTATATCTACAAGGTAGGTCTCATCGCGCTGCATGGATCACCTGCGCCGACTCAAGGATGGCTTTGCGTCTGAGATAATTGCGGCTGTGTTCAACGCCGCGTTTGCTGACCAGGTCCACATTGCGCCCAAAAATAGCCTTCAATTCTTCTTGCATCTGCGCCATGTCGAACAGGGTCACATGCGCTTGCGGTGCAAAGGAAACCAATATATCCACGTCGCTGTCGGGGCGAAGATCGGAGCGCAATGCCGAACCGAAAATGGCAAGTTCGGATACATTCCAGCGTTCGCAAAAGCGGACAATTTCTGCCTTGGGAACTTTGATCCTGATCCTGTCCATGCCGCTATTATATCGCATGATGCAAAAACTCACCACCGAGCACACAGAGAGTGATTGTTCACCTTTTGTAAAATTGGGG
>JAGHYK010000243.1 GCA_017743695.1 Chloroflexota bacterium | reverse complement strand
CAGCGGTTGGCCGCCCCATCTCGCCAGATTACGGCAATAATTTGTTAAACTTCATAAGCCTGTCGGGGTGCAGACCGTCCACGAAGGGGGGACGCTCATTCGTTGATTCGTTCAAAAATTCGTTGGCGGTCATCGCGCCATCCCCCAAACTGTGACGCTCTGCCAGCTCTCCTCTCAAACAGGAGACAAAACGCGCTATAATCTTCACCATGCGCCTCGTTGAATGCATTCCTAACTTTTCGGAAGCCCGTCGGCCAGAAGTGATAGACGAAATCGTTGCGGCCATTACTTCTGTGCCTGGAATTCACCTGCTGGATCGCTCCTCCGATCTGGATCACAACCGCACGGTGATCACCTTTGTCGGCCCGCCGCAGGAAGTGGAGGAGGCCGCCTTTCGGGCCATTCGCACCGCCGCTCAACGGATTGACCTGAATCAGCATCGCGGCGAACACCCGCGTATTGGGGCTACCGATGTCTGCCCGTTTGTGCCGCTGGAGGGCGTGAGCATGGAAGAATGCGTCGCCATGGCGCGCCGCCTGGGAGAACGGGTTGGCCGCGAGCTTGGTATTCCTGTCTATCTCTACGAATATGCAGCCACGCGCCCGGATCGGGTCAATCTGGAGAACATCCGCCGCGGCCAGTATGAGGGCCTCAAGGAGGAGATCGCCACCAATCCGGAACGATTCCCTGATTTCGGCCCGGCGCAGCTTGGGCCGGCCGGGGCCACGGTGATCGGCGCGCGCGATCCGCTCATCGCCTTCAACGTCTACCTCACCACCGATGACGTCGAGATTGCCAGACGCATTGCGTCTGCGATCCGCCATTCCTCCGGCGGATTGCGCTACGTCAAAGCCCTGGGGCTGCTTGTCGAGGGGCGCGCCCAGGTTTCCATGAACCTCACCAACTACCTCAAAACGCCCCTGGCGCGCGTGGTCGAAATGATCCGCCGCGAGGCCGCCCGCTATGGGGTTGCCATCCATCACAGCGAACTGATCGGTCTCATCCCGCAACGCGCCCTGATAGATGCGGCCGTCTGGTACCTCCAGCTTGACGCCTTCCAACCCGATCAGGTGCTGGAAAATCGCCTCTACTCGCTCCTGAGTTCTTCCTCCCAGCCAGCGTGGACCTCCTTCCTGGATTCGCTGGCGGCGCCTACGCCCACCCCTGGAGGGGGATCGGCGGCCGCGGCCGCGGCGGCCATGGGAGCGGCCCTGGTCGCCATGGTCGCCGGGCTGACCCTGGGCAAGAAAAAATATGCCGCGGTCGAGGAGGAAATGCGGAGCATTCAGCAGGAGGCCCGGGAGCTACAGCAAACGCTCAGCCAGGCGGTGCAAGAAGATGCCCAGGCTTTTGAGGCCATCCTCGCCGCCATGCGTCTGCCCAAAGAGACCCCGGCAGAAGCGGCTGCCCGTCAACAGGCGATGGAAAACGCCACCCTGCAAGCTACCCGTGTTCCGTTGGAGACGGCCCGTCGTGCCTTGCGAGTGATGGAGCTCGCGCGGATTGCCGTTGAAAAGGGCAATCTCAATGCCATTACCGATGCCGCGACCGGCTTCCAGCTTGCGCAGGCGGCGCTACGGGCTGCTGCCTGCAACGTGCGCGTCAACCTGGCTGCGCTGCCTGAGCATCCTGAGACTGCCTCCTTGCTGGCCGCGCTTTCGGAAGTGGAGACCCAGGCGGAAAACCTCTCCCAGGTGCTGACCGATCTGCTGAAGCAGCGCGCAAATCTTTAAGGCGAAATGTGAAAGGGCGCCTTCTCATCTGGCTGCTTTTGCTCTGGCTGACGGGCTGTCTGTTGCGGCCGGCTCCCTCTGCGCCTTCCCCCTCCCCTGAGGCGTATGCGGTAACCCCCGGCGCTGCTGCCCCCTGTGCTACCTGTTCCGTCTCCCCTGACGCAATGGCTTCTCCCCTCCTCGTCCCTGCTTCCCCTGCTGCACCTTCGCTCAACCCTGGTGTCGCTGTCTCTGCTGGCACTGCTATCCCTGTTTCGCCAGTTGCGCCTTCGCTCACCGGTGTTGACGCCTCACCTGGCACTGCTGTTCCTCCTCTTGCTTCTTCTCCTGTTGCCTTTTCTCTCACCCCGGCTTTTACTCCCTCCCCGGCGCTTTCGCTTTCCCCTTCCCCTGCGCTCACGGTTACTCCCTCTCCCTGTTCTCCCCAAACCGCCTTCTGCATCTACCCACATCGTCCCCTGCTTCAGCTTCCGCTTGCGGCGGAGGCGATCTCCCCTCCTGTTTCTGGCTATGCATATGGTCAAACCCAGAACGGGCTTCGCGATCCCCATCATGGAATAGATTTGCCAGCCCCCTATGGCGCTCCGGTTCTGGCGGCCTTTGCGGGGCGGGTGATCTTTGCTGGCGAGGATCGCCTGCCTCAGTTTGCCCCCTGGCCGAAATTCTACGGGCGGCTCATTGTCCTGGAGCACGTCCATCCGCAGAGCGGGGCGCATTTCTACACCCTGTACGGGCATCTTTCAGCGCTGCGGGTACGGGAAGGGCAGGAGGTGCGTCAGGGGGAGACCATCGGCGAGGTGGGGATGAGCGGGGTGGCGATTGGCAGCCATCTCCATTTTGAGGTGCGCCTGGGCCGCAGCTATGGTGATACGCGCAACCCCGCGCTCTGGCTGCCTCTGCTGGATGCGAAGCATGGGCTGCTGGTGGGACGCGTCGAAAACGCGCGCCATCGCCCCCTGCACATCTCCCTTAACTTGCAGGCTTATCCCCCGGAAGGCAACCTGCCGCTCTGGTCGCAGGCGTTGGAAACCTACAGTCTCGAAGAACTCCTGCCGGTGGGCAGGGATGAGACCTTGCAGGAAAATTTCCTCCGCAGCGAATTACCGCCGGGGCGCTATCGTCTCTCCCTGGTCTGGAACGGTCACCTGATGGAACGCTTCTTTGTCATCCGCTCAGGTTCTCTGAGCTATCTGCTGATCACCACGCCGTGAGAGGCCTTTTACCTGCGATGAAGGAAAGCCTCCCGACAACCACGGCACGCGCGGAAGCCGCACGCGGAGCGAGTGCAGCGAGGCGAAGCGGTGGGCTGAAAGGAAATTGGTTTGCCCAAGGACTAACGGAACTTCGTTGCTTTGAACCCACGCGAACGCCAGACGCACAGGCGCAAATTGACCTGTCTGTGCGGTCGCGAATAATGGAATATCGTCTACCGTCCATCCTGCCGCCTGTCGTTCGTGTCTGTCGCCTATCCCGCGGTCTGCCGTCCGCCGTCCATATTCGTTTATTCGTTTCCCATTCGTTGACGGTCTACCCCCCCGACAGGCTTGAAAGCCTGTCCTGCGGTTTGCCGTCCCTCGTCTGACGG
>JAGHYK010000044.1 GCA_017743695.1 Chloroflexota bacterium | reverse complement strand
CGGGCTTTCGAGGGCCGGCAGAGGATGTGCGCTTGAAAATTGACGCCGAAAATGGTATGCTACGCTATAGCAATGGAGAAGTGCATGGGATACGGTATAATCTTTGCTGGAGGTTATATGCAACTTAAACGCCTGACTGTCCTTTCCTCGTTGCTGGTTTTACTCTTGCTTTCCGCCTGCAATCTTGGACGGGCGGCTCCGCCGGCGCCGACGGCCATTGATCCATCGGTCGTGCTCACGCAGGCAGCGCAAATGGTCTTTACGGCCATGACCCAGACCGCACAGGCCTGGACACCGACGCCCGTGCCGACGGAGACTCCTGTTCCCTCTCCTACGCCTGTTTCGCAGTCAACGCCACTGCCAACCCTGCCCGGCTTTGGGACAGGTACTGCAATCCCTACCATGATCCCGACGTTTGGCCCACCCAACCCCGTGCCGACCAGTCTCGCTGTGGGATGCAGCAATTCGGAATATGCCGGTTATACCAATCCCCCGGCAGGTACCGTTTTCAAGCCTGGGCAAAAGTTCTTCAAGGTCTGGCGTTTGAAGAACACCGGCACCTGTACCTGGGATGATGGCTTTCGGCTGGCTTATGTCGGCGGAGATGGGGATATGGGGGGGCAACCTTATGTCATCACGCAGACCAAGGATTTTGTCAAACCAGGAGAGACCAAAGATTTCGGGGTATGGCTCACAGCCCCCAACGTGGAGAAAGATTATGGGAGCTGCTGGCGGATGCAGGATGATAGGGGGAATTTCTTTGGGGTGACTGTTTGCGCCTGGTTTACGGTCAAAAAGTAAACCTGGAAGGAGGACGCAATGAACGCTTTGAAGCATAGCCTTGTCCTTCTGCTGGTGTTTCTGATGGCCTGCGGCCGCGCGCCGACTCCGCCGCCCACTCCTACGGTGGATGCGGCGCAGCTTTACCTGAGTGCTATCCAGACGGTGGTGGCAGGTGTTACCATGACCGCCGCGGCCTTTTCACCCACCCCGGAGCCAACCGCTACCCTTACCCCCGTGCCCTCTCCGACGCCAACGGTCGGCACACCCGTCATCCCGATAGAATTTTCGCCCACTCCCGTTCCCTGCAATGCGATGACCTTTGACCCGGCCACGGTGGATGTGAACTATCCAGATGGTACCATCGTCACGCCGGGGCAGGAATTTACCAAAACCTGGCGCATCAAAAACGTCGGTTCCTGCACCTGGGGGACCGGCTATGGGCTGGTCTACGCTGGTTATGCGGATCGGATGAACGGCGTGCCCCAGCCGCTTCCGAAGGCGGTTCTGCCGAACGAAGAGGTCCTGGTCTCCGTGCTTTTCCGCGCCCCGACGAAGGCCGGCGAATATCTGAGCGCCTGGCGCATGTCCGCTCCCATCGGAGGCGCGTTCGGGAAGCCGTTGTTCGTCAAGATCGTCGTTCCGTGACGGATGACGCTGGAACAAAAGATCAAAGCAGAAGCGCGCCGGCTGGGATTTGACCTGGCCGGCATTACGACTCCCGATCCCCCCTCGCATTTTGAGCGCTTCCGGCGCTGGATCGAGGCCGGCTATCATGGCGAGATGCACTATCTGGCCTCGGAACGTTCTCTGCAACGGCGGGCGGATCCGCTCCAGGTCTTGCCGGAGTGTCGCTCGATCCTGGTTTTGGGTATGCGGTATGCCGCTTCGCGCCCTGGGGCGCCTGCGCTTCCCCCTCGTGGACAGATCGCTTCGTATGCCTGGGGCGAGGATTATCATCTCGTGATCGAAGAGCGTTTGCGGGAACTGGTCGCCTTCATCACGCAGGAGGTTGGGCATCCTGTTCCCCATCGCTACTACACGGATACGGGCCCGGTTCTGGAGCGTGAGCTGGCGCAACGCGCCGGCCTGGGCTGGATCGGGAAAAACGGCTGCCTGATCCACCCACGCTATGGCTCGTATTTTTTCCTGGCCGAAATTTTCCTGGGACTTGCGCTGACCCCTGACCCCCCTTTTCCCACCGATCACTGTGGGCGCTGCACCCGTTGCATTCAGGCATGCCCCACCCAATGCATTTTGTCCGATCGTACCCTGGACGCGCGGCGCTGTATCTCCTATCTCACGATTGAGAACAAAGGAGAGATCCCCGATGATTTGCGGCCGGCGATAGGGAACTGGATTTTTGGTTGCGATGAATGTCAGCGGGTGTGCCCATGGAATCGCTTCGCAGATCCACAGGGACATGCGGCATTCGCCTCTGACCCCGGGCAGGCTTATCCCGTGTTACGGGAGGAGCTTGGGCTGACCCCGGAAACGTTTGCAACCCGCTTTCGCCAACGTGCGATCAAACGGGCAAAATGGCGCGGATATTTGCGCAATGTCGCGGTCGCGTTGGGAAATTGCGGCACGCCCCAGGATTTACCCGCTCTCGAAGAGATCGCCCGGCGGCATTCCGATCCTCTCCTTCAGGAGCATGTCCATTGGGCGATCCGTCGCATTCGACAGCGTGCGGGCGAGGGACAGGAGACGGATGGACAGCAGGGGGAACAGATGCGGGCGGGAGACGCAGACTGACCTCGCCGTGGCGGATGTTTATACCCCCTTGCGTGGGTAGGGAGTTACTGCGGCGAGGCAATCCCCTCATCCGCTGAGAGGCTGCCTCGCCGCGCTGCTCATAATGGGGGCCGGTTATTGCCCGCTTTTAACTTCTGTCCAGATCTGATCGTAAAGCGGTAATGCTTCTCCCACATCCGTAATCCGATGCCCTTTCTCGAAGACCTCCAGGGGCGGATTGGTGATCGGGGAGTTGATGTACGGCTCGTAAATATCCGGATGGTTGGCTTTGGCGAACTCAAGCGCCGCCTTGTTGGGGTTGATGTAGGGGAAGTCACGGAGCATCAGCCAGAACATGTTGCCCTGCATGGTGTAATTCAGCCAGGCATAGGCTGCATCCGGGTGGGGCGCACCGGTCGGGATGGCCCAGTTATCCTGCCACAGGATGGCTCCTTCTTCCGGATAGACGTAAGTGATTTCCGGCACTTCCTGCTGAGCCAGATAGGCCTCGCCGGTCCAGGTCACGCCGAGGTCCACATCGCCGGCGATCAGGGCTGTCTTCGGGCTATCGCTATCGAAGAGCTTGACGTTCGGGATCAATTGCTTTAGCTTCTCTTTGGCCTGCTGGAGCTGGTTAGGGTCGCGCGTGTTGACGTCATATCCCAGTGTCAGCAGCGTCATGCCAATAATCACGCGCGAATCGTCGAGGAAGACCATCCGCCCGGCGTACTCTGGATTCCAGAGGTCGGCCCATTTTTGGGGCGGCGTCTGTACCGTTTTGGCGTTGTAAACAATCGCGTCGGTCCCGGCCTGATAGGGAACGGTGTACTCGTTGTTGGGATCAAACGGCTGGTTCATAAACGGGGGAAGCATGTTCTCCAGGAAGAAGAGCTTGCTCTTATCGAGCTTCTGCAGCATTCCCTTCTGGATCATCAGCGAAACGATGTAATCGGTGGGCTGGACGAGGTCGTAATTCGTGCCGCCCTTCTCCAGTTTGGCGTACATTTCTTCGTTGCTGGAGTACTCATCATGGTTGATCTTTACCCCATAGACCATGCTGAAGCACTCTTTCCATTCGGTGGGGATGTACTCCGTCCAGACGAAGAGATTTAACTCTTTGGAAGTGACCTCCAGGCGTGGCTCCGGCTGCGGGCATTCAAATCCGCTCGAAGTGACATACTTTTGCGGCGCGGCGGTGGGGGCCTCTGTCTTTTGCGGCGCTGCCGTGGGAACCTCTGTGGCCGCGGCAGTCGGAGTGGAGGGCTTGGGGCCGCAGGCGCTCAGCGCAAGGGCTAAAACAACCAGCAGCCCCCAGAACAAGGAAAGGGAACGTTTGAACATCTCAACCTCCTTTGGGGAAGAATTTAAACCTGCCGATTTTCCAGGCGCTGGATGGCGAGCACTGCCAGGAACACCACGCTCACCCATAACGCCGAAAGCGCGTTCACCTGGGGGGTGATGATGCGCCGTAATAACCCATAGACATAGATCGGGAGTGTGGTTGCACCAGGGCCGGTGGTGAAGAAAGTGATCACAAAATCGTCCAGCGAAAGCGTAAATGCCAGCAGAGCTCCCGAAAGCACCCCCGGCAGGATCATGGGGAAGGTCACGCGCCAGAACGTCACCCATTCGTTGGCCCCCAGGTCCATGGCCGCTTCCTCGTAGGATTTGTCAAACCCGTGCAGGCGCGCCTGAACCACCAGGGTCACGAACGGGATGCTGAAAGCGATGTGCGAAGCAGTGACCGTACCCAGCCCCAATCCGAGCCGGGCGTCGCCGCTCAATCCCAGAAGCGAGTTCAGCAGCGAAAACAGTTGGGTGAACAGGACGAGGATGCCAATCCCCATGACGATCTCCGGGATGACGATGGGGATATAGAGCGAAATTTGGGAAAACGTCTTCAGGCGAAACTCATAGCGCTGGAGCGCCAGCGCAGCCATGGTGCCGATGATCGTCGAGATCAGGGTGGAGGTGAAGGCGATAGAGAGCGTGTTGCGGGCGGCATGTGTCACCTCGCGATTTTTTGCCAGTTCGCAGAACCAGTGAAAGGGGCCGCAGGGGCTGGCGCGCACCAGGCTGCCTTCCATGACCAGGCGTTCCCCATAGGGGATAAACCCTTGAAAGGTGATATTTGTGCGCGAGGCGTTGAAGGCGAACAGGATCAGAATGACAATCGGCGCGTAGAGGAAAAAGTAAACCAGGATGGTTGCCAGGCGCACGAACCAGGATCGTTGATAGGGATTCATGCCGCTATGATCTCCTCGCCAAAGCCGAATTTGCGGGTGTAGAAATAGGTGACGATCAGCGTCATCACCATCAGCACCAGCGAAGCCGCCGATCCGAAGGGAGCATCGCGCGCATCCAGGAACTGACGCTGGATCAGATTGCCCACCAGCACGACCTGTCGCCCTCCCAGCAGATCGGAGACCACGAATGTGCCCATCACCGGCACAAAGACCAGGATCGTCCCGGCCACCACGCCCGGCATGGAAAGGGGCAAAGTGACGCGCAAAAAGGTGCGCCAGGGATTGGCGCCCAGGTCGGCGGCGGCTTCGTACATCGAAAGGTCTATCTTTTCCAGCGAAGTATAAATGGGCAAGATCATGAAGGGCAGAAACTCATAGACCATCCCCACCAGCACCGCGCCGGGCGTATAGAGCATCTCCAGCGGCTGGAAAGGAATTCCCAGTTGATGCGCCACCCAGCCCAGGGCCAGGTTGATCACCCCTTCCTTCCGCAGGATCATCATCCAGGCATAGACGCGGATGACGAAATTGGTCCACATGGGGACAAGCACCATGAAGAGCAGGGCGGTTCGCCAGCGGGCAGGGGCGCGGGCGATGTAGTAAGCCAGGGGATAGGCCAGCACGATCACCAGCACCGTCGTGTTGAAAGCCAGTGTGATCGAGCGCCAGAGAATTTGCAGGTAGAGGGGATTGAAGCACACCGCCTCCCCGGAGGGACAATTCCGCTCATAGCCGAGCAGGCGCAGGTAGTTCTCCAGGGAAAAGGTGAAGATCACGCCTCCATCCGGGCTGCGACGTCCAAAACTGACCACCAGCGTCAGCATGAGTGGGATGATCAGCAACCCCACCATAAAAACCAGCGTGGGCAGGATCAGCAGAAATCCCTGTAAGGGGCGGTTCTCCCGCAACGTTCGCAGCATCACTCCCTCCGCAAGATCAGCACATTCTCCCGGAAGAGTGCGAGATACACCGCATCCCCGGCGCGATAGAAATGCGTCGCCTCCAGGCTTGAAAGGCGATTCTGCTCCCACACCTTGAGCCTGACGCCGCTCACCTCCAGGAAGAGACGGGTGTCCGCACCGACGTAGCTCACATCGAGAATGCGCCCCTGGATGGATTCGTTGACTCTTGGTTCATCCAGCAGCCGAATCTTTTCTGGCCGGATGGAAAGCCACGCCTTCTGCCCGACCTGTAACCCCGGCCCGGCGCGTCCGCTTAGCTCGCGTCCCCAGGCCGGGATGTAGATTTGCGCCCATTCTCCTTCCATGCTTCGCACCTCCCCCTCGACGAAATTCGTCTCGCCGATGAAATCGGCGACAAAGCGGTTGTTCGGACGTTCGTAAATCTCCATGGGAGAGCCGATCTGCAGCACCTTCCCCTGGTTCATGACCGCGATGCGGTCGGACATGGTGAGCGCTTCTTCCTGATCGTGGGTGACGAAGATGAAAGTGATGCCTACTTCTTTTTGCAGTGCCTTTAGCTCCAGTTGCATTTCCTTGCGTAGCTTCAGGTCGAGCGCCCCCAGCGGTTCGTCTAACAGGAGCACTTTGGGACGCTTGACCAGGGCGCGCGCCAGCGCCACGCGTTGCTGCTGGCCGCCGGAGAGCTGGCGTGGGCGGCGCCGTTCCATCCCGCTCAGTTTCACCATTTCCAGCGCCTCTCCCACGCGACGGCGGATCTCCTCCTTTGGGACTTTTTCCATTTCCAGCCCAAAAGCCACGTTCTCGAAGACGGTCATGTGCTGGAAAAGGGCGTAGTTCTGGAACACCGTGTTGACCGGCCTCATGTAAGGGGGCTTCTTGCCCTGGGGTTGCCCGTCAATCAGCACCTCCCCCTCGCTTGGCAGTTCAAATCCGGCGATCATGCGCAAGGAGGTGGTTTTGCCGCACCCGGAAGGGCCGAGCAGGGAGAAAAATTCGCCGTGGCGGATTTGCAGGTTCACGTGATCCACGGCTACCATCTCGTGCCCTTCGGGGGTGATAAAGCGTTTGACGACGTTCCGTAATTCAACGGCAAATTCGCTCATCTCCTGTCCTCGAGTTAAAATTTACGACTCCATTCTGCCGGCCAGCGTTCGATCACCACCTTTTTCTGGGTGAAGAATTCTACCGCATCCCACCCCTGACCGTGCATATCTCCAAAGAAACTTTCCTTCCAGCCGCTGAAGGGGAAGAAGGCCATGGGGGCGGCCACACCGATGTTGACGCCAATATTTCCAGCTTCGACTTCGTAGCGGAACTGACGCGCCGCAGCCCCGCTCTGGGTGAAAATGGAAGCCATGTTCCCATAGGCGCGATCGTTGACCAGGGCAATTGCCTCTTCCAGGGAGGAGACGTGCATCAGGCCTAACACCGGGCCGAAGATTTCGGTGCGCGCCACCTCGCTCTGGGGAGGCAGGTCAGCGATGACGGTGGGACGCACGAAAGACCCCTGTTCATAGCGTGGGATGATCGTGCCCCGTCCATCCACGAGGATGGAACCCCCCTCCATGGCGCCTTTTGTGATCAGCGACTCGATGCGCTGGCGGGCTTGCATACTGATCACCGGCCCCATCTGCACGCCCTCTTCCAGCCCGTATCCGACCACGCGCGAGACGGCCGCGTCGCAGATCATTTCGTTGAACCAGTCGCGCGCCGCGCCGACCGTGATGGCGATGGAGGCGGCCAGACAGCGCTGGCCGGCTGAGCCAAACGCGCTATCCGCAACGATCTGCACGGCTCGCTCGCGATCGGCATCCGGCATGATCACCACCGGGTTTTTCGCGCCACCCTGCGCCTGGACGCGCTTGCCGTTGGCCGCAGCCCGGGCGTAAACATGGCGCGCCGTCGGGGTGGAGCCAACGAAGGTGACCGCACGCACCAGTGGGTGATCGAGCAAGGCATTGACGGCGTCCTTTGCCCCGTTGACCATGTTCACCACTCCTTTGGGCAATCCGGTTTGCTCAAGCAATTGAAAGATTTTTTGCATGGTCAATGGCACGCGTTCAGAAGGCTTGACGATGTACGTGTTCCCGGCGGCAATGGCATAGGGCATGAACCAGAAGGGGATCATGGCCGGGAAGTTGAACGGGGCAATCGTAACACAAACGCCCACGGGCTGACGGATCATGTGCTCGTCAATCCCACGGGCAATGTCCTCGTTATTATACCCCTGGATCAGGGTGGGCATACCGCAGGCCACCTCCACGTTTTCAATGGCCCGTCGCATTTCGCCGCGCGCTTCTTCCAGGGTTTTTCCGTTTTCAAGGGTGATCGTCCGCGCCAGTTCTTCAAAATGCGCTTCCAGCAATTGCTTCAGGCGGAAAAGGTATTGCACGCGCTCCACGACGGGAGTCCGTCGCCAGTCGGCGAGGGCGGCCTGGGCAGCACGCGCCGCCGCATCTACTTCCGCCGCGCCGCACAGAGGCGTGCGCGCCAGTTGCTCCCCGGTAGCCGGGTTATGAACCTCGAACGAGTCAGAGACCTCTGGCCGGATCCACTCACCGCCAATGTAATTCAAAACTTCTTGCATGACTCCCTCGCTGAGTGAAAAAGTGAACAGACTTTCCAGGCGCCTGACAGTTCCCTGTCATTGGGAGGCGGCGATAGCTGCCGAAGCGCTTTCCGCCTCCCTCCTTTCATGCCACCGCTGCCAGCGCCTCTTCGATAATTTCCAACCCCTCCTCCAGTTGTGACTCCGTAATGCACAGGGGAGGTACCACGAAGAGGATGTTCTTGAAGTTGAAAGCGAAGAGGAAATGCTGGCGCAGGAATTTCATGATCGGCGTCAGATCGAAGGGCTCTTTGGTGGCGCGATCCCTGACCAGCTCCAGCGCGGAGAACAGGCCTATATAGCGCACATCCCCGACGATGGGATAGCGTGCCTTGATCTCCTCCAGGCGGCGCCCCAGGTATTCGCCCACGCGGCGCGCGTTCTCGATCAGCCCTTCCTCCTCATACACCTCGATAGTGGCCAGCGCAGCCGCGCAGGCCAGGGTGTGCGCGGAATAGGTCAGGCCGGCTGGCAGGTATCGGTCCTCGAAGAACTGAGCGATCTTTTCGCGCACGATCACGGCGCCCAGGGGAACATAGCCAGAGGTGATGCCTTTGGCTGTGGTGATCATATCCGGCACCACGTTCCAGTGATTGACTGCAAACCATGCTCCGGTGCGCCCCCAACCGGACATCACCTCATCGGAGATCAGCAGGATCCCATAGCGATCGCAAATTTCGCGCAGGCGGGGCCAGTAGTCATCAGGTGGGATGATCAACCCGTTGGTGCCGGTCACGCCTTCCAGGATGATGGCCGCGATCTGGTCAGGGCCTTCGTGCTGGATGACCTCTTCCACATGGCGGATGCACTCCCGGTGGCAGGTTTGAGGTGTCCAGCCGAACGGGCAGCGGTAGCAATAGGGGTCGAGGAAGTGCACCACGCCGGGCATGGCCGGTTCCGCCGGCCAGCGACGGTAATCGCCGGTCAGCGCAATGGCCCCATGGGTGGCGCCATGGTAGGAACGGTAACGCGCCAGGATTTTGAAGCGCCCCGTATAAAGGCGGGCGAGTTTAATGGCGTTCTCGTTGGCTTCCGCACCGCCCAGGGTGAAAAAAGTCTTCTTCAGGTCGCCGGGGGTGATTTCGGCGAGCTTCTTCCCCAGCCGGGCGCGTGGCTCGGTGGCCAGTCCCGGATGCGCCATGGGTAGCTTCGCCGCCTGTTCCTGGATCGCTTTGACCACCTTAGGATGGGTGTGCCCGATGTTCATGTTGACAAGCTGCGAAGCGAAATCCAGGTAGCGGTTGCCCTCTGCATCCCAGAAATATACCCCTTCGGCGCGCACCACCGGGATGGGATTGACCTGGGATTGTACCGACCAGGAGAAAAAGGTGTATTCGCGACTCCAGTCTATGATTTCCTGCGGGCTGAGTTCAGACATTTTTCCTCCGTTACTTTTTCGCCTGCTTCACCACATCGGCCATTACGTTCAGCGTTTCGTCAATATCTGCGTCGCTATGGGAGTAGCAGAGGAACCAGGGTTCGCGCGGGTCGTGATCGAACATGACCCCATGTTCCACGGCGATTTCCTGCAGGCGCAGATAAAGTTCTCTATCGCTCTCCTGCCAGTCACGCTGGCAGGTGACCTTTTCAACGCCCAGGGAGAAGGAGAACATGGTGGGATAGCCGCTGATGACGGCGGGGATGCCATTATCCTCAAAGATTTCTTTCAACCCCTCCATCAGGCGCTGACCGCGCTTCCAGATGGTCTGGATGACCGGCTCGCGCTCCAGGATGGTCAAAGTGGCCCAGGCGCCGGCGATGCCGGGCTTGTTGTTGTTGAACGTGCCGCCCTGCGCCACACCATGCCCGATGATGCTCATGATCTCCCGTTTCCCACCGATGGCGGCGATGGGATAGCCGTTGCCCAACGCCTTCGCATACGTGGCGAGATCCGGGCGCAGGTTGTAGTATTCCTGAGCGCCGCCGTTGGCGATGCGGAAACCGGTCTTGACTTCGTCCAGGATGAAGACGATGCCGTACTCATCGCATTTCTGGCGGATGAATTCCAGGAATCCGGGCATCGGTTCGATGGTGGCGCAATTGCCCTGCGCCGGCTCGGTGATGATGGCTGCAACCTCTTCCCCGACCGAGCGGAGCACGCGCTCCAGGCCCTCGAAATCGTTGAAGGGGAGGGTGATGATCAGGTCGCGCAGGTGCCGCGGGATGCCCGAAGAGGCCGGGATCGGGATCGGACTGCGGGCGTTCCCATACGTATCCGCCGAGGCATAGGTGGACCAGAGGGTATAGTCCTGGAAGCCGTGATAGTTGCCCTCGAACTTGATGATGATCTCGCGCCCGGTGTAGGCGCGGGCGATGCGCAGCGCGTGCATGGTCGCTTCGGTGCCGCTGGTGGCGAAGCGCACCATTTCCACGCCGGGGCATATGCGCACGATCTTCTCCGCCACCTCCACTTCCAGTTCGCTGGTCATGGCGAAGAGCGCTCCCTTGCGCACTTCTTCCACGACCTTCTCGTCCACCTCGTCGTAGGCATGGCCCAGGATAATCGGGCCGAAGGCCAGGCGATAGTCAATATAGCGTTTCCCCTCTACATCCCACAAATAGGCGCCTTTGGCCTGGGAGACATAGGGGGTTTTCTTTTGCCCCCAGTAGCGGAAGTTGGAGTTGACGCCCAACGGAATGACTTTTTGGGCGCGTTCCTGGAGAGCATGGGTCTTGGGACCAAACAGCGTCATGATACACCTCGCAAAGATTTGGAAGATTCTCTTTTTTCGGTTTTATCCAGCGCGTCCTCTGGGACGCGCCACTGGTAGATGTCTTTCAGGATCAGCGGGACGATGGAAGTGGTCGTTTTGCGCACGCCCGGAATGCGCCGCACAACCTCGGTGACAAAGCGATAGACCTCATCGGTGCTCCGCGCCACAACCTGGATGCTGACATCGGCTTCCCCGATGGCGCTGGCAACGTAGGTCACGTTCGGGTATTTTGCCAGGGTGTTTGCCACCTCCAGGATGTGATCGGAATCCACCTCCAGCCACACATCGGCGAAGATGTGGTAGCCCAGAGCCTGAGGGCGCACCACAGCGGTCAGCTGGATCACGCCTTCCTGGATCAGCCGCTGGATGCGGTAACGCACCACGCGCTCCGAAACCCCTTTGCCAATGCGCCGGGCAATTTCGGAGGCGGGGATTCTGGCGTCTTCCAGCAACAAGTTGATGATCTTTCGGTCTATCGCGTCCATCTCAACCTTGTCGTTCGCGGTCATTTCCTGTATAATTGGCGTCGCACGAGCCACCTTAGCTCAGCTGGTAGAGCAGACGATTCGTAATCGTCCGGTCGTGGGTTCGAATCCCACAGGTGGCTCTATAATTCTTTAAAAATCGAGTCCAGGTCTTCATCGGGCACGTCAAAAACAGCGTTGTGAGGGGGTAACGGTTCTTCCTTCATCCATTCCGGCAGGCGATCATCTCTGGAAGTGAAACCGGCGCGGCGGTTGAATTCGCGCTCCAGGCGAATGGTTTCTCGTCCCAATTCCTGGAGCACGTTATCGGGCACCTCCCAGCCATAGCGGGCGCGCAGCAGGCGCGCCACGACCGGCGAGGGCGCTGCGGCATAGCCAAAGCCGGCGAAAATGCAGGCGCCCAGCGTGTCATAGCCGGCCATGTTCAATTGCGCCGTTAGCGAGACCGGTTTCTGAACCGAGGGATCGAGGTGATTGACCTTTGCCCGAATGGTCAGGCCGGCGGTGTGATCCGCGCCCTGGGGAGAGGTGGCGTAGGTGATCCCGGTCCCCTTGATGGCGCGCGGCTCGTAGGCCGACATTGCCTGACCTTTGACGACCGGAATGCGCCTCACGCCCAGATGTTGCCCGGTGCTCAAGGCGCCATTTCCAAGCACCCGTCCCAGCTCGCTGCCGTGGCGGATTTCGTCCAGCAAGGCCAGGGCGCGCTCCCCATCCCCCCAGCGCATCAGGCCCCCTTCAGCGGCCACGCCCAGGGCGGCGCCGATCTCGATGGAGTCCAGGCCGAGATCGTTGACCTGCCAGTTCAGGCGAGCGATGACATCCAGGGAGCCAATGCCCAGGTTCGAGCCCATCAGGCCGATGGTCTCATATTCCAGCGGGGAGACGACCATTTTGCCGTTCTCATCGGCGAAGATGTTGGAACAGCGGATAATGCACCCGGCCATGCAGGCGTGGCTCGGATCGCCCTGCCCGCCGCGTTTCAGGATAAACTCGCGTAGCGTCTCGCCGCTGATCGCTTCGACGTGCTCGAACTGGCCGCTGGAGAAATTGCGCGTCGGCAGACCGCCGAAGGAGTTGCACATGTGCGCCATGGCCGCGGTTCCGAAATCGTGATAGGTTTTGGTCTGCGGATGGGCCTGTAGCGCCAGGGTATATTCTTTTTGCGCCTCCTTGAAGGCCTGGGGATCGTGGATCGGGGGACGTTTTCCGCCCGAGGCGTCGAACACGATCGCCTTCAAGCGTTTCGATCCCATCACGGCGCCCAGGCCGCCGCGGGCCGCGATGCGCGAGGGGATGCCGTCTTTGTCCAGGTTTTGGATTCCGGCGGCCTTCAGGCGCATTTCGCCGCCGGGACCGATCAGGGAAATGGCCACCTTCTCCCCGTAGCGCGCCCGCAGGCGCTCCGCGCTTTCATAGACTCCCAGCCCGATCAAATCGTCCGCGCGTTCCCAGCGCGCCCCTTCGCTGGAAAGGTAGAGCACCCACCAGAGATCCTCTTCGGGCGCATCTTCAAGGATCAGCGCATGGATGCCCAGGTAGGCCATATGCAGGCCGGTGCGGCCGCCAGCATTCGATTCTTTGACGCCGCCCGTGAGGGGCGATTTGCCGCCGATGGAAATGCGATCGGTCGAGGAGAGCATATGTCCGACCAGCAGGCCAGGGCAGAAGAGGAGCTTGTTGCCCGGCCCCAGCGCATCCGTTCGGGCATCTACTTCGTCTAACAAGATGCGGGCGATCAACCCCCGGCCACCCAGACGTTCCCAGCCTGGTGGCACGGCCTCACGGGAAAGCGTGCGAGTGCGTGTATTTACGCGCCAGATTTCCATAGAAGCGCCTCCACACTTTCACGAAAAACCTGGGTATGGTAATCTACATCTGCCTCGGTGGTATCGGCAGCGATCAACGCCATGTTGTGGAAAGGGGTCATCAGAATGCCCCGATTCAGGGCAAAGAGGTGCATGTAGCGATCCAGCTCAGGGTCTATGGCTGCATGGGCCTCGCCGCCATTGCGGGGTGGGGTGGGGCGGAACCAGTATTCGGTGCGGTTTCCCAGGCGCTTCACCACCCAGGGAAGCTCAAATTCCTCGATCACCTGGCGCACTCCCTGCTCGAAGCGTTCGGCTAAAGCGATGGCGCGAGCATAAAATTCGGGGGTGAGCACATGCTCCAGCGTGGCGCGCATCGCCGTGATCGAAAGCGCATTCCCGGCCAGCGTTCCCCCGATGCCGCCCACGTCCGCGTCGTCCACAACCAGGCGCGCCTGGAAGGCTTCGGCGATCTCTTCGGTAAAGCCATAGACAGCTGCCGGTATCCCTCCGGCGATGGGCTTGCCGATGGTCAGGAAATCAGGCTCCAGCCCGTGAGCGGCGGTGTAGCCGCCGGGGCCGGCGCAGATGGTGTGGGTCTCGTCAATGATCAGGTACGTGCCATAGCGACGGGTCAGTTCGCGCAGCGCCCGGTGGTAACCGGGTTCAGGGTGAATGATGCCGATGTTGGTCATGACCGGTTCGGCGAGCACCGCCGCCACATCCCCTTCGGCGAGGGCGGCCTCGAGCGCAGGCACGTCGTTGAATTCGATCACTTTCGTCGTCAGGCGCGGATCGATCTGCGGCCCGATGTTGTTCGGACGCGGGATCGGCTGTCCGTGTTCATCCAGCACGATGAAGGCTTCGTCTACCGTGCCGTGATAGCAGTAGTTGAAGACCAGCACCTTGGGACGCCCGGTGAGATAACGGGCCATGCGCAGGGCAAAGCGATTGGCATCGGTTGCCGTGAGAGCGAATTGCCAGAAGGGCAGGCCAAAGCGTCGCCGCAATTCTTCGCCGACCCAAATGGCGTCCTCATAGGGGAGCATCAGCGTAATCCCCTTTTCGAGTTGCTGCTGCACCGCTTCGACCGTGGGCTGCGGCGAGTGGCCGGTCATGGCGCCGGTATCGCCGAGGCAGAAATCAATATACTCGTGACCATCTATATCGGTGAAATGTGCGCCGCGCGCTTCTTTGACGAAGATGGGGAAGGCGCCGGCCCAGCGTACCATCCAGAGCATGGGAACGCCGGCGAACAGAGAGCGACGTGCCTGCTGCGTTCGCTCCCAGGAGCGCGGGTGTGTGCGACGAAAGCGTTCGATCTCTTCCTGGAGCAGGGTCTTCAGATGGGCGCGATCGATCGTGGCGCTCATGGATGCCTCACAGCACGGCCTTCAAGGCTTCTTCAAAGATGCGCAGCCCTTCCTGAATCTGCTCACGAGTCACGTTCAGCGGCGGGATCCAGCGGATGGTGTTATCGTAGGTGCCACAGGTCAGAAGCAGCAGGCCGCGCTCTTCGGCTGCGTGGAGGATGGCCTTGGTCAGCGGTTTGGCCTTCTCCGGGCGACCCTCTACGACGAATTCTGTGCCGATCATCAGCCCCAGCCCGCGCACATCGGCGATTTGCGGGTATTCTTCCTGCAGGCGGCGCAGACCGTTCATCAGTTCCTGCCCGCGTGCCTGGGCATTTTCCAGCATCTTCTCCTCGCGCATTGCCTGGATGGTGGCCACCGCCGCCGCACAGGCGACAGCGTTCCCGCCATAGGTGCCTCCATGGGAGCCGACCTCCCATTTGCGCATCAGATCAAGCGGTGCGAAGACGCCCGAAAGCGGCAACCCGGAGGCGATCCCCTTGGCGACGGTCATAATATCCGGCAGCACGCCGTAGTGCTCGAAGGCGAACCAGCGCCCGGTGCGACCGAAGCCGGATTGGATTTCGTCGAAGATGAGCAGGATGCCGTGGCGGTTGGCGATCTCGCGCAGGCCGCGCATAAACGAGGCCGGCGGAACGACATAGCCGCCTTCGCCCAGGACGGATTCGATCAGGATGGCCGCGGTTTCTTTGGGCGCTGTCTGGGAGGCCAGCAGGTATTCCAGTTGCTCCAGCGCGTATTGGGAGGCCTGTTCTTCGCTCATCCCCAGGCGAAAGGCGTAGGGGAAAGGCGCCACAAAGACGCCGGAGGGGAGGGGGCCGAACCCGGCGCGGTAGATCGTCTTCGATGTGGTCAGCGCCATTGTTCCCGCCGTGCGCCCGTGAAAGGAACCGCTGAAGACGATGATGTTCTGCTTGCCAGTGGCGGCGCGTGCCAGTTTCACCGCGCCTTCGACGGCCTCCGCGCCCGAATTGCTGAAGAAGAAGCCATCAATCGGGGACGGCACGATCTGGCGCAGTTCCTGGATCAGTCGCAGCATCGGTTTGTGAATAACGATGTTCGCCTGGGCATGTAAAAACAGCCCGGCCTGCTCGCGAATGGCGGCGACCACTTTGGGGTGGCAGTGGCCGGTGTTGGTGACGCCAATGCCACAGGTGAAATCAAGCAGGCGACGTCTATCGGTGGTGTAGATATAGCTCCCCTCGGCGCGCTCAGCGACAAAGTTGAAAATGCGCGTCCAGACAGGGGACATGTGGGGAAAATTTTCACGGTAGAGTTCGTCCATGGTCTTTTCCTGAGAAGAG
>JAGHYK010000242.1 GCA_017743695.1 Chloroflexota bacterium | reverse complement strand
TCAGGAAGCCATTGTCCTGAACACAACAGCTCCAACCATATGGTTGGACTTCAAAATCGCCTGAAGTAAGAGAACAATTGCCCAGTCAAAAACCGAAAGATTATCGGGAATCCCAAGGAGAGAGCGACCAGAAACGTCTGGAGAGCGGCAAGAAACGCTCGGAACATGCCTGGAGGCGCTCTGCGTTCTGGCTGGACCGGCCTGAGCTGGATGGGCTGTGGAGGGTTTTCTGCCCTCGCTGCCTGGCTCTGGCCATGGGCAGTTGCTGCCCTCGTTGTGGCTGGGAGCGGACTGCAGGACCGGCGCCATTGCAGCCCCAGCCCCGACTGCAGGTGGGCGGCCGGGTGGATGATGTCTTTGGTGGGCTGAGTATCCTGGGCGATCAGCTCTGCCTCACCACCGAGGATGGCCAGGTCATCCTGCTTGGCCGGACTGACTTAAGGGGGGAACAGCAGCGCACGGCTCTCGGATGGAACGGCCGGTCCTGGTTACCCAGTGCCCAGGTGGCCGGCGATGCGGAACACATCTATCTGGGCTGCGCCGACTCGCAAAGTCTAGGGGAGCCGGCGCCCCTGTTAGCTTTGCGTCGGGTGGATCTCTCGCTGGCCTGGGCCCGTCCCACCAAAGGGGGTCGGGTATCTGGCACGGCCCTATATGATGGGGTCGTCTACGCGGCCGCCAGCGACGGTGAGGCGTGGGCTGTAGCGTCTACGGGGGAGGTGCTGTGGAAGAGGCCGTTAGGTGTTATCTATTCGCCACAGCCTCCTGCAGTAGACGATGAGTTGGTGATCTTTCCCAGCTGCAGCCAACGTATCGTGGCGCTCGATCGTCGAACCGGCGATCCTCGCTGGTCCTATGAAAGCCCACTGCAGGGGGCGAAGCACTGCAATACCCCGGTGATCGTCGGAGATCGGATCTACGTAGCGGGATCGAATGGCTGCCTGGCCTGTTTGCAGCGCAGGAACGGTCACCTCATCTGGTGTTACCGGGGGGCCGAGAGCGGCCAGGCTTTCCCTTCCCTGACGCCGCTGGTGGTCGTGACGCCGCCGGTGGTCGTCGGCTCCCTCGTTCTAGTGAGTGGCTGGGATCGGCATCTGCACGCAGTGCGCGACCTGGGCGATCGCTACGAGCTGGCCTGGACCTATCCCATCGGCGACGAGAAGCGAAGTTACAGCCGGCCTGTGGTGATCGAGGATGTGGCCTACCTGGCCGGCGATGATAAACGGCTCCACGCTGTAAACCTGAAGAGCGGCCAGCTCCTTTGGAGAGAACCTCTGACGCTGGGCGAGCGGGTGCGGACCGCGCTGGCCAGCGATGGCTGGCACGTGATCGTGGTGGGAGTACGGGGATCGGTCTGGGTGGTACCCCGCCATCTGAAGCCGCTGGGCGTCGCTGCAACCTATGAGACGGAAAAGCGTTGGGACCTGGCGGCGGCGGCTTGTGTGGTATCCGGCGACCACCTGAAGGCAGCGGAATTCTGTCTGGACCGGCTGGAATTTCCCGAAGCGGCCCTGGAGCTGGCGCAGGCCGGCGATCCTGCAACGGCGGCCGAGCTTTTCATGCGCTTGGGCCGATGGGTCGAGGCGGCCAGACTCTACGAGCAGACGGGCGCCTATCAGCAGGCAGCCCGGCTGTGGGAACAGGAGGGGGAGTTTGCCCATGCCGTGACTATCTATCGGCGTGATGGCAGCCGGCCGGTGCTGGAGCGGGTTCTGGAGCTCTGCCGACAACTCGGTGATATGCGCCAGGAAGCCGAAATTCTGGCGACATTGGGCCGACATCAGGAGGCTGGCGATGTGATCCAGGTTCAGGCGCAACGGTTGGAGGCGGAAACCAAAGGCCAAGCCCGCGGCCCGGCTCGCAATGTGCGCCTCACGCTGCAGCCGCCTCTGAACGCAATCGAGGGCGAGTTGACGGCAGACGTGGAGTCGATCGCTTCGCATGGCGGAGAGTGGAGGGTGAATCTAAACATCCAGCCCAGACAGAAAGGTTTAGCGGCGATCCACTGCGAGCTAGAATACCTGGACATCCGGGGCCAAAAGAACCGCCTGAACCAGCAGTGGGAGATCGAGGTCCAGGACCGACAGCAAGCCGGCCCACAGATCATCTACGTTCATGGCGATGTTCATGGCGGCCAGTTCATCCAGAGCGGGAAGGATACCATCATCGCTGGTGGTGATCTGCTGCAGCCGGGGGCGCAGAAGGGAGACCGGGTGACTATTTTGCGGCGTAGCCTGGCCGACAGTGGCGATGCAATCAAGGTGGTTGTATCGGCAAGCAAGCTGGAGGAGATGACAGGAGCCAAGTTGCCTCCGACCGGCGCAGAGAAGGCAGTTGACGTGATTCGCACCATGCTCCGCAGTAAGAAGGGTGTGGTCCGCATGAGTCAGGCCTAGCAGTGCGGCATCAGCATAGAGAGCCTTAGCAAGCCAAGGTTTTTTGACGTGAAGCCTGTCAGCCAGCTCCAACAGGGCTTCCAGCTTGTAGCCGGAGGCTTGTAGTCCCCGGCGAGCCTGGCTGACCGGGAAAAAATCCGGCGCCAGGATCAACGGGGGCGTGTTCGACTTGGGTCGGCAAGGCGAGTTTGGCGCTATCACCAGCGAATCGTGGTGAACAGTGCCAAACCCGTCCTTATCTTGGTCTGAAAAGCGCAAAGTTCCAGTACCTCTTTCGCCTAACGACGTTTCCGGGTACAATAGCAGACACAGCGTGTCTGAACTGCAGTGTGAAAAGCTGGGCTCGTTCCATGTCCTTCAATCCCCGGCAAGTGATTTTCAACAACAAGTACCGTGTTATCGCCTCATCGGCGAGCGCGGTATAGCTCGTGATGTTTCCGTCTCCTGACTGGCGATGATGCGAGCAGCTGGTCGGGAGACCCGCTGGACCAGGAAGTACCAGGAGGCAGCCATGATCCTCCACCCCCATGACCTTCTGCTGGGCAAATACCGCATCGAGCGGCTGCTGGGCGAGGGGGCCTTTGCCCAGGTGTATCTCGCCACGCACGTGCAGCTCAACGCACCCCGCGCCATCAAGGTGCTGCGCCGCAACGCGCCAGGCATCGGCAGCACGGAGTACAACGACTGCCGCAGGCGCTTCCGGCTGGAGGCGCAACTGGCGGCGCAGATAGATAGCCCCCACGTGGTGCGTGTCTACGACTTTGAGGAGGCCGAGGACCTCCTGGCGCTGGTGATGGAGTATGCCGCAGGCGGCAACCTGCAAACACGGCTGGAGCGCGCCCGCCAGGAGCGCCGGCCGTTGGCCGTGGAGGAGTGCGTGCGCATTGTACGGGACGTCGCCGAGGGGCTGGCGGCCATCCACCCGCTGGACGCCGTGCACCGGGACCTGAA
>JAGHYK010000043.1 GCA_017743695.1 Chloroflexota bacterium | reverse complement strand
TGCCGTCTGCCGTCCATATTCGTTTATTCGTTCCCCATTCGTTGACGGTTCTCCTTACGGGTTCCCAAGAGCTCTTTTTGCCTGACGGGATGTCCCTGATGCAATACGCTCTCTTGCAGGGGAATGGATGACGGGTGGCAGGCTGTGCCCAGGGTGAACATGGCCTGAGGGGCCGAAACTTTTTTTCATCCCTGTTCGTGCTGAAAGTGAATTCCAAATTCCAAAGGAGGTCTCTGATGAACCTGAAAGCACGAACGCGTTTCTGGCTCGATCTCTTGCTTTTCATCTCTTTCCTGGCGTTTATGGAGCCTGTCCTGACAGGTGTTCCTCTTCATGAGTGGTGGGCAACGGCAGCCATTCTCGCCTTTCTGATCCATGTTCTCACCCAGTGGGACTGGATCCTGGCGGTTGGTAAGCGATTTTTCCAGAAACTTTTCCACCAATCGCGCCTGAACTTTGTTTTGGACCTGCTGTTGTTTCTTTCCATGACCACCGTTGTCTTGAGCGGTTTGATGATTTCAGAGCATGTATTGCCGGCGCTCGGCTTTCCAGAACAGCGTAATTTCTTCTGGCGGCGCATTCATGATGCCTCTGCCAACCTGTCCCTTCTCATTGTCGCCATCCACGTTGGCCTGCACTGGGACTGGATCTTGGGCACGGCACGCCGGCTCTTCCCGTTTGGGAAAGGAAAACGTCCTTCATTGCTTCCACAGACAAAATCTCAGGAGGGGTAAAATGTTAAAGATTTTGACTCGCGCGCTGATTCTTCTTCTCGTTTTCGTCTTGACAGCCACCATTATCTATCAGATAGGCCAGCGTCAGGCCTCGGCTTCTCCCTTTCCGCAAGGCCGTTTTCGCCCTGAAGGGGAAACTCGTTTCTTCGCTCCTGAAGGCCCTCGCCCCTTTGAAAGAGGCGAATTTGAGGGCCGGGAAGGAAGAGGATTTTCTCCCCTTTTCGGGCTGATCGGCGTGGGTGGGCGTCTGATCCTGATCGTCATCGTGGCGGCGCTGGTCGTATTCATCGGAAAGGCGGTCCGATGGAACCTGACCTCTGCCCCATTGCCCCAAAACGGTCTCTCGCGCGGCAATGAGTGAAGAAAGTGACTTTGTGCTGCTGGAGCGGGCGCGTCAGGGAAACCTGGAGGCCTTTGAGCATCTTGTCAGGCGCTACACGCCGCGCCTTTACCGGGTGATCCGGCGCATCGTCTATGACGAGGGCGAGGTGGAATCCATCCTCCAGGATACCTTCCTGCGCCTGTGGGAAAACATTGGACGCTATCGCAACGATCGCCCTTTCTTCCCCTACCTGGTGACGGTCGCGCTCAACCGGGCGCGCGATCTCTGGCGCAGGGAGAATCGTCTGCTCGAAGGGGAAGAAGTGCTGGAGTTCCTGAGTGATCAGGGTGAAAGCGATCCGTTGCGGATCGCCGAGGCCAACGAAACCTTGCAGATGCTGGCTCAGGCGGTGCAGACTTTGCCACCCATGTATCGCGCGGTGATCGCTTTGCGCTACGATGCGGAGCTAAGCTATGAGGAGATCGCTGCGGCGCTCGATCTCCCCATCAACACGGTACGCACCCATCTCCGACGTGCCAGGGTGCGTTTGCGCCGCATACTGGAGGAAACTTATGGACTGGTTCGATGAAATGCTTTTCCATCTCCCTTCCCCGATGCCTGCGGCGGATCTGGCGGAGCGCATTTGTCTTTCCCTGCGTGCTCGGGAACGCCTGAAGCGCTTGTTCCGCCTCGCCGTGTACCTGGGATGGGGCATGTTATTCCTCGGCCTGCTGCTCCTCTACCTCTTCGGGCAGGGATTTCTGCAGGCTACACAAAGCGATGTGGCAGCGCTGCTGGAGCAGGTGACCCCGGCCTTCGTGCGGGCTGTGAACGCCCTCCTGACCAGCGACCTGAACCAGCTTGCTGCTCTCTGGACGGGAATGCAAGAGATGAGCCTTACCGCCTTCTCGCTCATCCTGGCGGTTCTGACAGCCGGCCTTGCGTTGCTCGTTCTCGCTCAACTGGTGGCTTCTGACGCTCAGAAGCCACGACCGGAGGCTTTTTTGAAAGCAAAAGGAGTTTAAGATGTCCCGGAAAACCTTTCTGATCTTGCTGCTGGCTTTCTTCCTCAGCCTTGCGATGGCGTACCTGGTGGGTTGGGGATTGCAGCGCACGATAGCACGCACTCCCTGGCTCACACAACCCTTTTATCCGTTCCTGGAACGGGAACCACTGGAGCGCCACAGGTTGGAGCCAGAGCCGTTTTTGCGGCCCTCCCCGCGTCTGTTGGCTCGCTTCTCTCCCCTTTGGGTCGCTGGCAGAACGTTTGCCTCGGAAGTTTTCTTTTTCCTGATCGCTTCCCTGGCCATTGCCCTCTTTCCGCAGCGTTTTCGTACCATGCTGGAAGGGCTGCGCAAATACTCCTTCTCCTACCTTGGGGTTGGGATCACCACCGCTTTTTTGGGGTTTCTGCTGATCCTGCTTGCCCTTTTCACCCTGACGGGTCTGCCTTTCCTGCCCTATTTACTGCTCCTGTTTGGCTTCCTTGCCACACTGGGGTTGCTGGTGAGCCTGCTGGGATGGGGCGGCTTGCTGCGCCGAGCCATGCGTTTGCCGGAGCAATATCTCCTCATTGACCTGGCGCTGGGCATTTTCACCTTCTTCATTGTGGCCAGTTTGCCCCTTTTCGGCGTGTTGGCCTTCCTCCTGGCCTCTCTCTGGGGATGGGGAACAATTGTCGCCACCCGTTTTGGTGCTGCGCAGGGGTGGAGCGCCCTTTCTTTCGCTGAATCCGAGAGGGAGAGCCATTCCACCCTTGACAATTCGTAAACCTTGTTTTATATTTCAGTGTAGTTAATTATCAAGAAGGGAAAAGTAAATCCTCCTTTTTGGGAGAGGCTATGCGTGCCCGTTTGCAAAGATATGGAATATGGATTCTGATAGCCCTGCTTGTCATTGGGGGTGGATACTTCTGGTTGAGTAGCCGGCGTGCAAAGGCGACCCCCTATCAAACGGTCAGGGTGGAACGCGGCGATCTGAGCGTCCTGGTCAGTGGGGATGGCGCGGTGGAATCGCGCCAGAGTGCCACCCTGTTCTGGCAGGTGAGCGGAGTGGTGGAAGCGGTGAATGTCAAGATCGGTGACAGGGTGCGCAAGGGCGATGTGCTGGCGACGCTGGAGAAGTCTTCACTGCCCCAAAATGTTCTGCTGGCGGAGGCCGATTTGCAGGATGCCCAGCGCCAGCTTGAAGAGCTTTTGCACTCCAACACTGCGGCTGTCCAGGCCTGGATCGCCCTTCGGGATGCCCAGGATGCCTACGATAAGGCGAAACGCTACTATGATTCGCTCTTCCAGCCCTATGAGTATGACATTTTGCAATGGCGCACGGTGACGTTTACCATCCCCGGCCCTGTGCCGCAGACCATCACCCAAACCGTTCCGATGCTGAAAACGGTGAAAATCAAGGAAGCGGATGAGAAGACGAAAGCCGATGCCAAAGCTGACCTGGATTTGAAAGCGGCGCAACTGGAAGATGCGCGTCGCGCCTATGAGCGACTCAAGGATGGACCGGATGCGGTGCAACTGACATCCCTCCAGGCACGCATTGCCGCGGCCCAGGCAACCCTGGATCTGGCCCGCATCACGGCCCCCTTTGACGGCACGATCACGCAGGTTGAAATTCTGCCCGGTGATCCGGTCACTCCTGGCAGGCTGGCTTTTCGCCTGGATGATCTTTCGCATCTCTACGTGCGCGTCAATCTTTCGGAACTGGATATCAATACCGTTCAGGAAGGGCAGGAAGTTACGATCAAGCTGGATGGCGTGCCGGGCAGGGAATATCATGGAGTCGTGGTCGAAACTGGCAGGGTAGGGGTTACCGTTGGACAGACCATCTACTTCCCGATCAAAGTGGAGTTCACCGATGCGGATGAACAGGTGCGGGTAGGGATGAGCGCCACGGTGGACGTGCTCGTGCGCCAGATTTCGGACGTGCTTCTGGTGCCCAACCGCGCCGTGCGACTTGTGGATGGAAAGTACACGGTTTATCTCTTGAAACAGGATCAGGTTCAACCGCTGGAAATTCGACTGGGCCCTTCCGGGGAAACGATGAGCGTGCTTCTCAGCGAGAATCTCAAAGAGGGCGATTTGCTGGTGCTCAATCCGCCGCTTGCACCCCGGCCTGGTCAGGGACCGCCACCTTTCGTAGGCGGGGGACGATAATCTTGCTGCATTTGGAGGACTCTTATGCAATCTGTGCTTAACCTGTTCAAACGCTTTTGGCTTTGGATGCTTCTTCTCCTGGTTTTGATCGGCGGGGGGCTTTATGTGAGCCGTTCCAGGGCAGCTTCCAGTCAACCGGTTTATCACACGGTGCGCGTCGAGCGAGGCAATCTCACCGTTACCGTCGGTGCTACCGGTACCGTCCGCGCCCGGCAAACTGCTCTCCTGACCTGGCAGACCAGCGGGATTGTGGAAAATGTCTTCGTCAAGCCTGGAGATGTGGTCAAAAAAGACCAGGTGCTGGCGAACCTGGTCCGCACCTCGCTTTCGCAGCAGATCATCCTTGCGGAAGCCGATCTGGCAAGCGCCCAACGTGACTTAGAGGACTTGCTGAATTCCAAAACCCCGACGGTGCAGGCCTGGATCGCCTTGCGGGATGCCCAGGACGCTTATGATAAGGCAAAAAATTACTACGATTCTCTGTTTGAGCCACGCACCTATACGGTGGTTGTTTACAAGACGGTCGGCCGCTTCCCGAATACCCGTCAGGTGCCGGAACTCCGAACGTTCAAATCTGACCGTGCGGATGATCGAACCATCGCCAAGGCCAAAGATAACCTTGACCTGCTGGCGGCACGGCTTGAAGATGCCAGGCGCAATTATGAGCGTCTGAAGGATGGCCCGGATGCGGTGCGCCTGGCTGCTTTGCAGGCTAAAATCGCCGCTGCGCAGGCCACGCTGAACCTGGCGCGGATCATCGCCCCCTTCGACGGTGTGATCACACAGGGGAACGTCCTGCCGGGTGATGTGGTCTCGCCGGGCATGTCCGCCTTCCGCATTGACGATCTCAGCCATCTGTACGTGGATGTCAACGTTTCGGAAGTGGATATTGTGGGGATTCAGGAAGGGCAAAATGTCCTTCTTACCTTTGATGCGATCCCGTCAAAAGAATATCATGGCGTGGTGATGAAGGTCGCTCGGGCGGCGGATCAGAGCCAGGGTACAAGCAACTTTCCCGTCACCGTCGAGCTAAGCGATGCAGATGAGCAGATCCGTCCAGGCATGACGGCCTCGGTGAGCATTGTTGTGCGAGAGATCGAGAACGCGCTCCTTATCCCCAACCGGGCGGTTCGTCTGGTGAACGGCAAATATACCGTTTACGTGTTGCGCCAGGGGCAGGTTGAAGCCCTGCCCATTCGCCTGGGCGCCAGCGGTGAAACCATGAGTGTGCTGGAAGGGGATACCCTGCAAGAAGGGGATGAACTGGTGCTCAATCCACCCATTTCTTTTGGCCCCGGCCGCGGTGGAAGCCCATTCAGGCCAGGTCAAGGTGGGGGCCCGTTCGGGCCAGGAAGGTGAAAATGGAAGATTGGGTGATCGAAGTTCAGGATTTGAAGAAGGTCTATCGCATGGGGAATGTGGAAGTCCATGCGCTGCGAGGCGTTTCGTTTAAGATTCGGCGCGGGGAGGTGGTCTCCATCATGGGGCCTTCCGGCTCCGGTAAATCTACCCTGATGAACCTGTTGGGCTGTCTGGATCGTCCCACTTCCGGCGAGTACATCCTGGATGGAGAACGCGTGGCCGATTTGAACGACGATCAACTGGCATCCATCCGCAATCGCAAGGTGGGATTTGTCTTTCAATCCTTCAATCTTTTGCCCCGCGCCACGGCGTTAGAGAATGTGGAGCTACCCTTGCGCTATGCCGGGCTGCGTCAGGGGCGCAAAGAACGCGCCCGCACCGCGCTGGAAGCCGTCGGGCTGGGAGAGCGCCTGAACCACCGCCCCACGGAGCTTTCCGGAGGGCAGCAGCAACGGGTAGCCATTGCCCGCGCCATTGTCAATAACCCGGCCATCATCCTCGCCGATGAGCCGACCGGCAACCTGGATACGAAAGTGGGACAGGAGATCATGAACCTGCTGCTCGGCCTGAATCGCGATCTGGGTACCACGCTGATTATCGTGACCCACGATCCGAACATAGCCCGTCAAACCCAGCGCGTCCTGCGCATTCGCGACGGATTGCTGGAAGAATCTTGAGGAGGGAATATGGATTTCGGACAGGCAGTTTTGGAAGCCTTATCCAGTCTGATGGCGAATAAGTTACGTTCCGGCCTGACCACGTTGGGGATCGTGATCGGCGTGGCGGCGGTGATTGCCATGCTGGCCGTCGGTACCGGGGCGCAGGATACGATTGTCGGCTCGATCAGCGGCATTGGAACGAATCTGCTTTTCGTTTTTTCTGGCAATACGCAGGTAGATGTGCGCAATCCCAAGCCGCTGACCCTCGATGACATGAGGGCGCTGAACGATCCCTTTGCCGCGCCGGATGTTGCGCAGGTGGCAGCGCTGATCCAGGGTCAGGTCATGGTGAGCGCAGCCGGGGAAACCGCTTCTGCTACGTTGAATGGGGTGACGGCAGAGTATTTTACCGTGCGGAATTACAAGGTGGAGGAAGGACAGCCGATCACCGAGGAACACTTGCTGGGGCGCGCCTCCGTGGCCCTGCTGGGGCCTGAGCTGGCGGAAAAATTGTTCGGGCGCTCTCAAGGGTTGATCGGAGCAACAGTGCGCATTGAAGGGCAGCCGTTCCGGGTGATCGGTATCCTGGAACGGAAAGGCGGCTCAGCATTTGGCAGCCAGGATAACTCGGTGATAGTGCCTGTCACAACCGCTCAGGCGCGTCTGCTTCCCCGCAAGCAGAATCGGGTAGATTTGATTTACGTCCAGGCTGTCAGCGCCGACCGTGTGCCGGCTGCTTCGCAGCAGGTAGCGGATATTTTGCGCCAGCGCCATCGCACCCCCATCGGCGCCGATGATTTCACCATTTTTACCCAGCAAGATTTTCTTTCCACCGCGCAGACGATTACCGGTGTGCTCACCATCTTCCTGGGCGGGATTGCGGCCATCTCGCTCCTGGTCGGCGGGATCGGCATCATGAACATCATGCTGGTTTCGGTGACGGAGCGCACGCGCGAGATCGGTTTGCGCAAGGCGCTCGGAGCACGCAGGCGTGACATTCTGATCCAGTTCCTCACGGAGTCCTCTCTGCTGAGCGTGATCGGGGGGATGATCGGCATTGTCCTGGGCTGGTTGATTTCTTTCGCCGTCGGGCGGATCGCCGCCGCTTCAGGGACGAATCTCAACCCACGGGTCGGGTTGGATGCGGTGCTTCTGGCAACGCTTTTCTCGGCAGCCGTAGGGTTGTTTTTTGGGATTTATCCTGCCAATCGAGCTGCGAACCTGGAGCCTGTTGAAGCGCTGCGCTACGAGTGAGGGCGAAGATCCCGATAGGCCCGCTTTACCTGCCAGACGCGCAGCGCCGCTTCGAGCTGAATGCGGAAAGACATTTTGGATTGCCCCCCCTGGCGATCCAGGAAGTAAATCGGCACTTCCCGAATGCGGTAGCCCAGGCGATAGGCGAGATAGGCCATCTCTACCTGAAACACATAGCCGTTTGACCGAACGCGCTCCAGGGGCATCCCCTGGAGCGTTTGACTTCGCCACAGGCGGTAACCGGTCGTGACATCGCGCAGAGGCAGGCCGAGGATGGTGCGCGCGTAGAAGTTCCCGAAGCGCGAGAGCGATTTTCGCCAGAAGGCCCAGCGTTCATCCACGGCGCCACCGGGAACATAGCGCGAACCCAGCACCAGATCGCATTGCTCCAGCTCTTTTGCCATGGCGATCAGGGCCTGGGGATCGTGCGAAAAATCGGCATCCATCTGGCCAATGGCCTCCGCGCCCCACTCCAGGACATGACGGAAGCCTTCCAGATAGGCGGTGCCCAGTCCCTGCTTTTGGGAGCGATGCAAGACATGCAGGCCAGGGTAGCGAGAGGTAAGGCTCTCGGCAAGCTCTCCCGTACCATCCGGGCTGTTATCGTCAATGACTAACACCGAGAGATGGAGCGGCAGCGAAAATAAAGCGGAGAGCAGCCCAGGCAGGTTCTCCGCTTCGTTATAAGTAGGGATGACAACGGCCAGATGCATGGAAAGTTATTGTTTCAGGCGCAACAAGTCCTTTTTCAGGTCGTCAATATCCCGATACTGACCGTGCAGGGTGGGAATGAAAGCCATTTTTACTGTCAGGCGCTGCGGATGGGTGGCAGCCGCCTCGCGATCTTTAATCGGGTAGAAAAAGTCGAGGGATTGCTCCAGGCGCGGTCGGATCAGATTGCGCAGCGCTTCGGCGCGCGCAGCGGGAGTTACGATGATGAAATCGGTGGGGCTCAGGTGACCGAGGAAATCCTCCGTGGTGCCGGCCTCACGCAGGGCATTGGTGAGCATCAGGCTGACCGCACGGAGCACATCATCGGCAGCCACGAACCCATAGGTTTCGCGAAACGGGACAAGATTCTCCAGGGAAATCAGGATCACCGACCAGTTTGGGTTGTTGAGCACCTCTTTCAAGCGTTCATCCACCAGGTTGCCTTCGGGCAGGCCGCTCACCGGGTTGGTCAATGAACCTTGAGACATCCGTCGCAAGGCGTTGCGTACGCGCAGGCGCAATTCCTGCACATCGAAGGGTTTGGTGATGTAGTCATCGGCGCCCAGCGAGAGGCCCTGAATGCGATCCGTTCGCTCCCGTTTTTCGGTGAGAAAGATGATCGGGATGTTGCGGGTGCGGCGGTCTTCTCGCAGCCGGCGGGCGACCTCGAACCCGTCAATATCCGGCAGGCGAATGTCCAGAATGACCAGGTGAGGGTGAAACGAGAGGCAGGCTTTCAGGCCATCTTCCCCCCAGTTGACGGTCTTGACCTCATATCCCTGAACGCGAAAATAGGCATTCAGCATTTCGGCGACATCGAGATCATCTTCCACGATCAAAAGGCGTTGCCTGGCCTCGTTCATTTTCCCTCCGCCTTAGCTGAGTGGCTCTTTCTGAATGACGAACTCGCAAACGGGATCGCCCATGGCGACACACTTCGACTCATTGACCCGGAATTCATGGCCACCGGAAACCCACTTCAAACCTTCCTGGAGCAGACCCACCGCCATGAAGCAGACGGGGTGATCGGCGTCATGACGTCCCCAACAAACCGGGCACTTATGAATGGTGTAGATAAATTCAGTTTCGCGTTCTTCGACGGTGGTCTCCTGATCGCTGAGCTGGGAGAAGATCTTGGCCATGGCCGGAATGCCGATGCGCAATTTCGCCTGCAATGGCAGGACGACGAAGGCCAGGTCGGCGACGCCGGCCAGTGCGCCAAAGTTCTTCAACGCGTCGGCGAAGGTTGCACGTCCGGCGCGCAGCGCCAGACCGCGTCCGCCGCGGGGGCCGTACATCTCTTCCAGGGCGATGCCGAGTGCGGAGACTTCCGCAAAGTCGAATTGTTTTTCAAGGTTGTCAGGAGGATAGTTTTCGATGTACTGGCTCAGGCCGGCCAGGTTCAGGATGGCATTCAGGCCATTGCGCCCCATCACTTCTTCCAGCGATTTCAGGATGATGAGGCCAAATTTGTTTGGATAATACAGGCCACTCTTTTGAACGGGGCTCATAGGTTACTCCTAAATAAGCTTTGCCAGGTCTTCGGCTGCCCGGCGCATATCCAGGAAGATCAAGCCCAGTTTTGCCTGCTCGCGTGCCAGTGCAGTCAAAACGGCATCCTGCCCAACCGACATCAGGATGACATAGCCTTTTTCTCCCTTGATATAGACCTGTTCCAGCGAGCCGCGCCCCAGTTCCGAGGCGATGCGCTCACCCAGGGAGAGCATGGCTGCCGACATTGCCGAAACGCGATCCTCCTCGACTCCCTGAGGCAGAGCGGAAGCAATGCTCAAACCATCTACACTGACAATCGCTGAAGCCTCAATGTCCGGAGAGGAGGCCTGAAGCTGTCGCAGCCGATCCACCAGTTGTTGAGTGCGTGACTTGGTCAAGGCAAACCTCCTGAAATCAAGAATCAACACCCCTCCAACGGAGGAGACACAATTGCAGGTTGCTAAATTTTACTCTATTCTCTTGAAAGATGCAAAGCCGAACGGGTCAGATCCTGGCCGGGAAAATTTTCAAAATCGTAAGGGAATCATCCAGCCGGGCGCCGATCTACCCGCGCGGCTCCACATGCACGGTGACATCCGATTCGGGTAGCAACTTCTGTACCTGATGTTCAACAACCTCGGTGAGCGCATGGGCCTGCGCCAGGCTGGTCTGGCCATCCATGGTGATATGCAAATCCACGAACCAGCGGGCGCCGGAAGGACGGACGCGTACCGCATGACAGTCCTCCACACCCTCTAAGGCCTCCACGGTGCGCACGATTTGTTCGGCAATGCCTTGCGGAGCGGTATCTATCAACATCTGGATGCTTCGCCAGCCCAGCTCTCCGCTGACGAAGATCACGATCAGAGCAACGATGATGGCCGCGACCGAATCCGCCTGCGCCATCCAGGAGAGCGTTGGGAAACGCTGCGCCAGCGCCACGCCTGCCAGTCCCAGGATGACCACGCTCGATGACCAGATGTCGGTGCGAAAATGCAGCGCATCCGCCTCCAGGGCCTGGCTGTTGTATTTCTCCGCCGTGCGTTGTAGCAGACGCGAGCGAGAAACATCTACAGCGATGGAGACACCCATCACCAGAAAGCCCCACAGCGAGGGTTCCACCTCCACCCGTTCAAAGAACAGGCGTTGAATCGCCTCGTAGATGATCCAGAGGGCGGTGATCAAAAGCAACAGGGTCTCGAACAGTGCGGAAAGGTTTTCAATTTTGCCATGCCCGAAGGGGTGCTCCGCATCGGGGGGAAGATCAGCAGCCCGCACGGCGAACAAGGTCATCCCGGCAGCGGCCAGGTCCAGCGCCGAATGTGCCGCCTCTGCCAGAATTCCCAGCGAGTGGGTCAGAAGTCCTACAATCAGCTTCAAGCTGGTCAAACCGATGGCCGCCAGCAGGGAACTTAAAGCGGCCTTATGTTTTTCTTCGCTGATGCTCATGGCTTTCTCCCTGTCCTGATCAAACTCAGGATGGCCATCCCAGTTGAATGCGTCCACGTTCTGGCTCTACGCCCAGGATTTCCACCTCGATCACTTCTCCGACGGCCAGCCGCGTGCCCTTGGGGATTTTGGAGATATGGAGCAGGCCATCCTGTTTGACGCCAATATCCACGAATGCGCCGAAATCTACCACGTTGCGCACCGTGCCTTTCAGCCGCATTCCGATCTGCAGGTCTTCCATCTTGACGACATCCGAGCGCAAGATCGGGGGCGGGGCATCCTGCCGCGGGTCGCGGCCGGGGCGCAGGATTTGATCCAGAATGTCGCGCAGCGTTGGTTCCCCACATCCCAGCTCCTGGGCCAGGCGCGCCAGCGGTTTCTCTTTCAGCAAGCGATCCAGTCCCGCCTTGCGCACTTCCAGCGGATCGGTAGGGGAAATGCCGGCCTGTTTCAGAACCGCACGGGCTACCGCATAGCTTTCAGGGTGAATGGCGGAGGCATCCAGCGGCTCATCGCCATCACGAATGCGCAGGAAGCCGGCCGCCTGCTCAAAGGATTTTGGCCCAAAACCTGGCACGTTGCGCAGTTCCTGGCGCGTGCGGAATGGGCCGTGTTCCTGGCGATAGGCGACGATGCTTTCGGCCAGTTTCGGCCCGATCCCGGCAACATGCGTGAGCAGGGCCGGGCTGGCGGTGTTCACCTCCACGCCCACCGCGTTCACCACACTCTCGACCACGCCTTCCAGCGCGTGCGAAAGGGCTGCCTGATCCACGTCGTGCTGGTATAGCCCGACGCCAATGGATTTGGGGTCGATCTTGACCAGCTCGGCCAGCGGATCCTGGACGCGGCGGGCTATCGAAACTGCGCCACGCATGGAAACGTCCAGATCGGGCAGTTCGCGACGCGCCAGCGGCGAGGCCGAATAGACCGAGGCTCCCGCCTCGTTGACGATCAGGTATTTCGTCTGCGGCGCGTGGCGCGTCAGTTCAGCGACCAGTTTCTCCGTCTCGCGCGAGGCGGTGCCGTTGCCGATGGCGATCAGCGTCACACGATGGCGCTCAATCAGCCGCTGCAGGGTCTGGAGCGATTCTTCCCATTCCTTTTGAGGTTCATGGGGATAGATGGTGGCTGTATCGAGTAGCTTGCCGGTGGGGTCCACGACAGCGATCTTGCAGCCGGTACGGTAGCCGGGATCAATGCCCAACACCACATGCCCGGCCAGCGGCGGCTGGCTGAGCAGGGCGCGCAGATTGGTGGCAAAGACTTGAATGGCATGGCTTTCGGCCTGCTCACTCAAGATGCGTCGCAGATCGCGTTCGATAGCCGGCAGGAGCAGACGTCTGGCGCTATCTTCTGCGGCTCGGATTAGCTCATCGGCAAAAGGGGAAAGCAGGTCCACCGGATATTCGGCCTCGATGGCCTTGCGCCAGTCGCGTTCCGGGAATTCAATCCAGACGCGCAGCACCCCTTCCCGTTCCCCGCGATTGAGCGCCAGAATCTGGTGCGGCTGCAGGCGATCCAGGCGGGAAGCGAATTCGTAGTAATCTCGATACACCTGTCGCTCGTCTGTTGCTTCCTCGACCTTCTGGGCATGGAGGGTAGCGAATCGCAGCGCCTTGCTGCGCACCTCCCCGCGCACGTTGGCGTTATCGCTGATCACCTCGGCGACGATGTCGCGGGCGCCTTCTAAGGCTTCCTGGGGCGTGGGTACCTGGTCGTTGACGTACCCGGCTGCGATCTCCAGCGCCGTGCGCTGATCTTTGACCTGCTGCAGGATCAACGTGGCGAGCGGTTCCAACCCCTTTTCACGCGCCACGGTGGCGCGGGTGCGGCGCCGGGGTCGGTAGGGAGCGTACAGGTCCTCCAGCGCGGTCATCGTGGGAGCGGCAAGGATGGCGGCACGTAGCTCCTCCGTCAGTTTTCCCTGCGCCTCGATGCTTTTGAGCACCGTCGCACGTCGCTCGTCCAACTGGCGCAGGCGGGCGATCTCTTCGGCGATCTGGCGAATTTGCTCCTCGTCCAGAGAGCCGGTCATCTCTTTGCGGTAACGGGCAATGAAGGGGATGGTATTGCCCTCATCGAGCAGGCGGATCACCGCTTCGACTTGAGCAGGGCGGATTTGAAGCTGGAGAGCAATCGTTTCAGCGTGGCTCATGGGCGCGATTTTACCACAGCAAAAAGGGTATAATTCCAGGCATGTTTTTGCAGACCCGAAGGAATCACGCTTTAGAGCACGCCACGCTCCATGTGCTGGCGCGCGAGTTCCCGCTGCGGCCGCTGGCAGGGTATTCCTACCCCGGCGGCATTTTCATTTTCGGCGATGTGCCGACCGCGGCCTTGCAGGCGGCGCTGGATGAAGCAGAAAGGCGCCTGCGAAGCGGGGAATCTCATCTGGCGATCCATCCCGGCTGCGGCACGAACCTGGCGCTGACGTTTTACCTGGTGCCGATGCTGGCCTGGTTGCCGCTGCGCCGCGTGAGCGGCGCGCCCCATCGCTGGGGATGGCGCATCCCTCTGGCGGTTATGCTGGCGCTGCTGGGGTTGTTCCTGGCACGGCTCCTGGGGCCATGGGCGCAGAAGTATCTCACCACCGAGGCGCATCTGGGGAATTTGCGCGTGGAAAGCGTGGAGCTGATCCTCCTCGGCGGCTGGAAATTCCATCACATTCGCACAAGAAGCGCATGAGCCTGCTCTGGTTGCTCGTCATTGTTTTGACCCTGATCGGGGTGGCCGTGGGACGCTATCCCTGGCTGCGCATGAATCGCGCCACGATTGCGCTGGTCGGAGCCACGACGCTGATCGCGCTGCGAGCCATTCCCCTGGAAGAGGCCTATCAGGCGATAGATATGAATTGCTCCTTTTCGCCATGATGGTCTTGAACGTGAACCTGCGGCTGGCGGGCTTCTTTCAGTGGGTGACGGCGCGGGTGGTGAAATGGGCGCGCTCGCCGCGAGCCTTACTGGCGTTACTTCTCTTCACTTCGGGATTGCTCTCAGCGTTCTTCCTCAACGATACCATTGTGCTCATGTTCACCCCCCTGGTGATCGAGATCACCAGCACGCTGCGCCGCAATCCGATCCCCTATCTGATCGGGCTGGTGAGCGCTGCGAACATCGGTTCGGCGGCTACGATTGTGGGCAATCCGCAGAACATGATCATTGGCCTGGCCTCGGGGATTCCGTTTGTGCAGTTTACCGCTTCGCTTTTCCCGGCCTCGATCATCGGCCTGTGCCTGATCTGGGGGATCCTGGTCACGTTTTACCGTCAGGAATTTTCGGGGGCGCTGGAGTTCACGCCCCAGGTGACGGTGCGCATCTATCCGCCGCTCCTTCAAAAGAGCCTGCTGGCGAGCGGTTTGATGATCGTGGCCTTTGTGCTGGGTACGTCGATCCCGCTGGCGGCGCTGATGGCCGCTTCGCTCTTGCTGATCACGCGCCGTTTGAAGCCGCAACGCGTGTTTCGAGAGATAGATGGCTCCCTGCTCGTGTTTTTCGCCTCCCTCTTCATCGTCACCCGTGCCATTGAGACGAGCGGCTTCTCTGCGACGCTTTTCCGCCTCATGCAGCCGGTGGCCGAGCGCGGCGTGGCTGCCCTGGCGCTGGTGGCACTTCTGCTGAGCAATCTGGTCTCCAACGTGCCGGCGGTATTGCTGTTTCGTCCGTTCGTGCCGCACTTCCCGAATCCCACCCAGGCCTGGCTGACCCTGGCGCTGGCGACGACGTTTGCGGGCAATTTGACCCTTTTGGGGTCGGTGGCGAATTTGATCGTGGCTGAGACGGCGCGCCAGCGCGGCATCCGGCTGGAGTTCATGGAATATCTGCGGGCGGGGCTGCCGATCACGCTTTTGAGCCTGGGGATGGGCATTCTCTGGCTGGAGTTTCTCTTCCGATGAACGAAGAGGCGCTGCGCGTCCGCGCGCTGGCGATTCATCAACGCTTGCTGGATGTGTATGGGGAGCCAGAATGGCGCCGTCCGCTGCCGCCGCTGGATGAGCTGATTTCAACCATTCTTTCCCAGAATACGAACGACCGCAATCGCGATCGGGCTTTTGACGCGCTGCGGGCGCGCTTCCCGAGCTGGGAGGCGGTGCGCGATGCGCCACTCGAAGCGGTGATCGAGGCCATCCGTCCGGCCGGGCTGGCCAATCAGAAGGCGCGGCGGATTCAGGAGGTGCTGCGGGAGATCACTCGCCTGCGCGGCGCGCTGGAGCTGGATTTCCTGCAAGACCTGCCTCTCGAAGAGGCCCGTTCCTGGTTGATGCAATTTAAAGGCGTGGGGCCAAAGACGGCGGCGATTGTACTCCTGTTCTCGCTGGGGCGCCCGGCTTTCCCGGTAGATACGCACATCTATCGCGTGAGCGGGCGGATCGGGTTGCGTCCGGCGGAGATGACGGTGGAGGAGACCCATGCCTGGCTGGAATCGCTGCTGCCCCCTGAAACCTGGTACGCCGCCCATCTTAACCTGATCCGTCTGGGGCGTGAGGTGTGCCAGGCGCGCCGCCCACAGTGTGATCGTTGCCCGATCCGCGAATTTTGCGACTACGGGCAGCAGCAGATGGACGGTGGACGATAGACCGTGGACGGTAGGGCGGGCCTTTGAGACTGCCAGAGTGGGCTGTTGATGCATGGCGCGGGCTTTCCAGGTTTGCAGAGAATGGCTTGCGAGCGGCGCGGGGAGGTCGAAAAAGGCGGAGGCGCTCGCTGCCATAGATGGAGAAAAATCCAGATTTTCTGCCTTTTCTGCCATATGTGGAAGCAACCTTTGAGCCCGAATGGAGGCGCTCGCATCGGAGAGGTGGATGGTGAAAAGAGGAGAGGAAAATGACAAAAAGGGAAAAAGCGGCGGAACAGCGCGCAAAATCTTGACAATCCAGGGTGGATGTGATAAATTTTTTACTGAGCAAAGTTGCCGCGTGAATGGCCTTTATCCCGCTTGAGGGATTGAAAC
>JAGHYK010000241.1 GCA_017743695.1 Chloroflexota bacterium | reverse complement strand
TCCCCGCCAGCCTCAAAAGCCAGTCATACCGCCGTCCACCGTCCATTTCGTCGTCTGCCGTCCGCGGTCTGCGGTCTATCCCGCCGTCCGCCGTCTGCGGTCCGCCGTCCCTCCTTGACTCCCCCGCATTCCTGCAGTAAAATCCAGAATAATAAACTATCGTCCACATACAGAGACTTTCAACCGTCCCCGCATCACTCCTCGCGCGCTGTTGCCTCGAAACATGTCCACAACCAACGATCTTCCTCCTGTTGAGCGTCTGCTGGGCCTGCTGGAAGTGTTGTTAGAGCGGCCGCAAGGCGTGACCCTGAACGAGCTGCTCTCGCTGGGCATTTCTCGCAGCACCCTGTTCGCCTTGCTGCGTCATCTGAAGGAACTGGGCTATGTCGCTCAGGGCGGCCGTGGACGCTATCTGGCCGGGCCGCGACTGTTAGCCTGGCGCGGCCGCGGACATTTGACCTCCGAACTCCAGATCGCTTTCTATCAGGAGGCGACCTCGCTGGCCATTTCTGAGACCCTGGGCCTGGCTTTGCCCCTGGAGCAGGGCGCGATCCTGGTGGCCCAACTCGAACCACCCAACCGCTTGCATAGCGTCTTTCCGCCCCATTATCGTTTCCCTCCCGAAAGTGCCGCCGCTCAGGTTCTTTCGCCCCAGGCGGCACCTGCGATCCGGGAGCAGGGATATGCCCGGGTCGAGTCAGAAGGCGTCCTGGAGATTGCTTTTCCCATCTGCGCCGATGGTACCACGCCACAGGCGGCCTTGCTCCTGAGTGCGCCCCTTTTCCGCTGGGAAGAACGTGCGTTAGCTTCCCTTCTCGCACGTCTGCGCGAGGCGGCGGCGCGACTTTCCTATCGTCTGGGCGCCACTCATTACGCTCCCTGGCAGATCGCCTTCCCTGCCTCCCCGTTGAACGGGCGTGCTCTTACCCCCGAAGAGGTCCATGCCTTCCTTCAGGCCCCCTGGGTTGCTCGTCTGGCCTGCGTGCGCCCGGATGGAACACCGCACGTTGTCCCCGTCTGGCACGAATGGGACGGAAAGGGCTTTTATGTGGTGGCCTGGCCTGGCTCACTCTGGGCGGAATATCTGCAGCAGAATCCCCGCCTCTCCCTGAGCATTGATGAGCCGTGGCCGCCCCTGCGCCGCGTGCTTGTGCGCGGCCAGGCGCATCCCGTTTCGTCCGCAGAGATTCCGCAGGGGCTGAATGGGCTGCTGGATCGCCTGCGCCGTCGTTATTTGGGGCCTGGCGGCATCCTCCCGGCGGGCGATGTGCGCCCCTTTCGCATCCTCCCCGAAACGCTCCACGGCTGGCAGGGGCTATGATCGAAAAAACGCCTCCTGATCGCGCCTCAAACCTTCTGGCTGTTCTCCTGATCCTGGCGACGCTCCTGCTTTGGGAGGCCTCCGTCCATCTCACCGGCACCCCGGTCTATCTGCTCCCTGCGCCAAGCCGTGTGCTCTGGACCCTTGCCCGCCAGCCGCTTTACTACCTCCAGGCCAGCGGCGTCACCCTCTTAGAGGCCTTTGCGGGTCTGCTCCTGGGAGCGATGTTCGGGATGGGGCTGGCGATCCTCCTCAACCTGGCGCCGCGGCTGGAGCGAGGCATGATGAGCCTGGCGATCCTGATCAAATCCACTCCCCTGGCGGCGATTGCCCCCCTGCTTACCATCTGGTTTGGCTTTGGCATGTTGCCCAAAGTGATCATCACCGCCCTGCTCACCTTTTTCCCTACCCTGGTCAACGTGCTGGTCGGCTTTCAAAGCGCCGAGCGCGAGCTGATAGACCTGATGCACGTTCACCGCGCCACTCGCTGGCAGGTCTTGCGCCATCTCAAGCTATATCTGGCCCTGCCCTATCTCTTTGCTGCGTTGCGCGTGGTTGCGCCGCTTTCCCTTGTCGGCGCGGTCGTGGCGGAATGGTCGGGCGCCTCTGGCGGGCTGGGGCGCATTATGTGGCTGGCCTATGCCAACCTGAACCTGCCTGCCATGTTCGCCGCCATTTTTATCCTTTCCGCCTGCGGCATGATTGCCTATCTGCTGATCGTGGCCATCGAACAGCGCCTTCTCCGCTGGCGATGAGCTTGATCACAAAGAAAATTTTTTCAAGGAGATGACGATGTGGAGACTTTTCTTACGGCTTCTTTTGCCTGGCTTGCTGGTGCTTGGAGCCTGCGTGGCTCCGACTGCGCCTTCAAAGACGCCCGAGCCGCCGGCTGAAACCGCGGCTGCTCCCTCCCCTGTGGCGAATGCCGCCGCTTCCATCCCCGCGCAGCGTGCGCCGATCCCGATCACCTTCATGGCCGGTTACAAGCCTCAGGCGAATTTACCGTTTGTCGGGGCCTACGTGGCGAAGGCGCAGGGCTTTTTTGCCCAGGAGGGGCTGGATGTGACCATCGAACATTCGGCGGGGCGGGGGGAGCATGTGCAGTTACTGGTGGCCGGCAAAGTGCAGGTGACGACGATGGATGCTGCCACCGTTTTGCAGCGTCGCGCCGATCCGGGTCTGCCCGTTGTTTCGATTGCGCTGATTGGCCAGCGCGGGCAGCAGGCCTTCGCTGCTCTCAAGAGTTCCGGCATTCAGTCCCCCAAAGATTGGGAGGGCAGAAAAGTCGGCTATAAAGGCACACCTCCCCCTGATCTGTATGCTCTGCTCGCCGCTGCCGGCGCCGATGTCAACAAGGTCAACCTGGTCAACGTTGGATTCGACCCACGCGTGCTGACCGAGGGGCAGGTAGATGTTTACCCCCTCTTCAAGTCGAATGAGCCTTATCTGCTGCGCAAATGGGGGTATGAGATCGTGCTCTGGGATGCTGCCGATTATGGCGTGCCCACTCTGGGCCTGACGTATGTCGCCAGTGAACAATACATCAAAGAGCATCCGGAAGTGCTGGTGCGTTTCCTGCGGGCGGCGCTCCAGGGCATTCGCTGGGCGCAGGATCACCCGCAAGAAGCGGTGCAGATCGTGCTCCAGTATGCCGGCCCTGAAACCGATCCCGATCACATGCGCTACATGCTTGAAACCGAGCTAAAAGATGCGCAAAGTGAAAAAGGGTTTGGCTGGCAATCGCTCGAGCAATGGAAGGCTCTGGCCGAGATGCTGGTCAGGTATCAGGCTTTGCCTGCTGGAGTGGCGGTAGAAGATGCATTTACCACTCAAATCTGGGAGCAGGCGCAACGGTAGCAAAAAATTCTCTGCTGCGGAAGGGATGGATAACGGGTAGGGAGTTGCTTTTATTCGTAACTGCAAGCAATGAAGAACTCTCTGACCCCTGTCATTGCTTCGCTTCGCTCGCAATGACAGGAGACGGAGGGTTTTTCATGGCTTGTGGTAGCCAGACCCCTGCCCTGTAGTAGGGGTAATTGGGCGATTCGCTACGAATTTCCTGAACGAAGGATACA
>JAGHYK010000239.1 GCA_017743695.1 Chloroflexota bacterium | reverse complement strand
CAGAACTCAAGTAAAAGAGAGCGGGCTAACAGCCCGCTCGATTCACTCATGGGGGGACGTGTGCGAGCTTTGTAAAAACCACAGCTTGCTTTTCATTGCTCCTGCCGCCTGTCGTATCTCGCCTGACAGCGTTGACACACCCGATTCAGCGTTCGGCAGGAGCCTTTTGCACCTCTGCAGTACAATAGACGTTATGCGGCAGACGAACAGAGGAAAGCCATCTACCTTCCCCTCGTTCTGTGCTCACCCATCCCATTTTGTGGTTCTCTGGAGAGTATGAGCGAAATGGAACATGCCTATCAGCGTGCCCTGGATTATCTCTATAGCTTTGTAGATTACAGCCTGAAACATGCTTCGGAACTGGCGCGGGCAGATTTCAACCTCGAGCGCATGGAACGGCTCCTGCATTTGCTGGGCGATCCGCACCGCGACTATCCGGTGCTCCACGTGGCCGGAACCAAGGGGAAAGGCTCCGTCTGTGCCTTGAGCGCAGCCGCGCTACGCGCCGCCGGCCTGCGCGTGGGGCTATACACCTCCCCCCATCTGCTCGATTACGCCGAACGCATCCAGATCAACGGGCAACCTGTTCCTCACGCTGATCTGGTCGAACTGGTCGAACGCATCAAACCTTTTGTCGCTCAAGTCCCTTTTCTCACCACGTTTGAGATCACCACGGCGCTGGCCTTCCTCTACTTTGCGCTTCAGAAGGTCGAGATCGCCGTGATTGAAGTCGGGTTGGGTGGACGCCTGGATGCCACCAATGTCGTCTGGCCGCACGTGAGCGTGATCACGCCGATCTCATACGATCACACCCAGGTTCTCGGCAACACCCTGGCGCAGATCGCCCGCGAAAAGGCCGGCATCATCAAAGAAGGTCGCCCGCTCATCGTCGCCCGGCAGGAAGCGGAAGCGATGGAAACGATCCGTCGCATCGCGGAAGAAAGGCGCGCCCCGTTGACCCTGATCGGTCGTGACGTTTTTGTGGAGCGCTGTTCGTTTGACCGCGAGGGGCAGTATATCGCTATCTGGGATCGCCACGGTCACCGCCTGGAAACGCGACTCGCTCTCCTGGGCCCGCACCAGGTGGAGAATGCGGCGGTCGCAGCTGCCGCCCTTTGGGAACTTCAGGCGCAGGGCTTCCCGATCAGCGATGCTCACCTGCGGCAGGGATTTTCCACCGTGCGCTGGCCGGCGCGCTTTGAAGTGGCGCGGTTCGATCCGCCGCTGATCTTCGATGCGGCGCACAATCAGGCCTCGTTCCACTTCCTCGCCCAGACCCTGGCGGAAATCTTCCCCCAACATCCTGTTTCCCTGGTTTTTGGCGCCTCGGAAGATAAGGATATTCCCGCCATGCTGCGCGAGATTCGACCGCGCCTGAAAAAACTGCTGCTGACCCGTGCTCATCATCCGCGGGCGGCCTGCCTGGAGCATCTACAGGCCTGTGCGCAACAGGTCGGGGTAGCGTTCGAGAGCTATCCGACTGTGGAGCAGGCCTTTGGGCGTGCTCTGGAGCTATCGGCGCAGGATGGCAGCGCCGTGCTTGTGGCGGGTTCGATGTTCGTCACGGCGGAGGCGATGGAGCTCTGGTCTGCGCTTGCAGACAGGCGATCCAGCGCGCCTCGGCCTCCCCGGGCGGAGCGGGGATGACCAGCAGAACCGGCTGCGCCGGCAGGCGGGCGACGGGGATCGCGCCGCTGCTTCCCCACCGCTCCCCGATCCAGCCGATAGCGCCGGGCGCCGTCTGCACCCGCAACAGCATCTCCTGCGGCGTCATGGCCAGGCGGGCGTTGGGCGTGATCGGAGCGCCGAGCCACTCTTCCAGGACTCGCCTCCCATCCTCCCCCTCCGGATAGGCCCACACCTCCACAGGCAAATCGGCGCCCCCAAGCTCCTTCCAGGAGCGCACCCTGCCCTGGAAGACTTGCCGCACTTCGGCCTCCCCCAACGATTGCACCCCGTTCCCAGGATGTGCGATCACGAGCGGCCGCTCCTCGCCAATGGCGAAGGCGACCCCCTTCAGCTTCCGCGGCTCCCCCCAGTGCAGCGCGCGTGGCGACTGACCGCTCAGCGCCAGCACCGTCCCCGCTGGCAGGCAGGATTCCAGCCCGGCCATCCACGTTCGCAGGGAGGCCGGGACATAGATCGTCCAGACCGCCGGGGTGGAGGCAGGGGCGGGCGTACAGGCGACTGCGATCCCGATCAGGCCCAGAACAAGGCTCCGCAGGCGCATCGCAACTCATCTCAGCATGGAAAGCGCCAGCGTCAGGCTTCCGCCCACCGCACAATAAAGCACAAAGGGCCAGAGGGAACGCGTCTGAAGATAGCGCAGCAGCCAGCGGATCGCCAGCCAGCCGCTGAGGGCCGCCGTCAGCATTCCGATCCCCAGTGCTGGCAGAAAGGCTCCGGAGGGGGGATGCCTCAGGAGTCCCAGCAACTCGTAAGCGCCGGCTGCCAGCATCACCGGCATCGAAAGCAGGAAGGCAAAACGGGCTGCCGCCGCCCGATCCAGGCCGCGCAGCATCCCGCCGCTCAACGTGGAACCGCTGCGAGAAGCGCCGGGGAACACCGAAAGCACCTGGAACAGACCAATCCACAGCGCATCCTTTGCCTGCAGCGACTCCAGTCCCCGCTCTCGCCTGCCGAACCTCTCAGCCAGCGCCATCAAAATCGCCGCCGTCCAGAGGCGCACCGTGGCCTCCAGCAACGGTTGGGAAAAAAGAGCCGTCACCGCATCGTGCAGCAAAAAGCCCACCACCAGGGCGGGCAGCGTCGCCAGCAGCAGAAAACGCGTCAGGCGATTTTCCGCTCCCCAGAACGGAGCACGGAGCAGGGAACGTCCCAATTCCCACCATGTGCGCCAGAAATAAATCAGCACTGCCAGCAGCGTTCCCCACTGCACCAGCACCAGAAAGGCGAACATCGCCGGCCCGGAAGACAATCGGAACAGGTGCTGCGTCACGAGCAGGTGGGCGGTGGAAGAAACGGGCAGGAACTCTGTCAAGCCCTGCACCAGACCCAGGAAAAACGCTTGAAAGAGAGTCATTTTTACTCCTTTTTAATTTTTTTACGAAGGACGACCGCGAGATCGCCCCTCGGAACGGGCTTGCGCGGGAAGCATCCCTTCCGGCAAGAGGGTCTTCGACTGCGCCTTCAACCCCGACCTGGAGCCGCCAGCCGCGCCCGGAGCCCCTTTGCCCACCCCGGCTGCGAGCTCGCGCGCCCTGCGCATGTTTTTGATCTTTTGATCCCAAGAAGCCAGAGATGAAATTCTTGCCATAAAAACGCTTTGTGTCTTTGAGACTTTGTGGTGAAAATAAACCACGAAGGCCACCAGGGCGCAAAGGTTTCCTCGTCCCTGGACAGTCTGCTTTCCTGACCGGCTGGAAAGCCCGTCCTGCGTCCGCCGTCCATCGCCTGACGGGCTGGAAAGCCC
>JAGHYK010000238.1 GCA_017743695.1 Chloroflexota bacterium | reverse complement strand
GTATCGTACCACATATTCCTGAACGGCAGGTGGCTATCTTCCGTTTTGTATACCGCCAGGAAACGTATCACACGCCTGTACTGCAACCCTGAAGGGTTTGGCAATTCAGATGCTGCAACGTTGTTAGACCATAGAGGTGGTTGTTTTGATGAAAATAAGCCAGAGACATTCATAGGTAGAACGAGCGGAATCGCCAAAGCGTACCCATGCAATGGATAGCACCCTGCGGGCTTCCAATATTTGCCAGATGGGACAAGGGATATGACATCAGTTTCTTTGAGGAATGCCACTTTTTCCCCGACTTTATCCTGTGGGTAGTAGGCCAAAGCAATCAGCGGATTATCTTCATCGAACCCCATAGCATGCTGCATGCAAAAGCCTACATCCACAACGAAAAGGCACGCCTGCACGAGCTCCTTCTAGCCATCGCGCAGGAAATTGCCAAACGCAGCAACCGCGAGGACGTTACTCTGGTGAACTGATGGATAGGTTGCCTGGTGTGGGATGTTCTCGCCTGGCCGTCTCCGCCCGCTCCTGCTGGCGGAGTGCTGACCCGAAGACGGGTTCGCCTGGTGTGGTGCAGGCAGGTGAAAATGGCTGAGCTGGCGAGGGAGGCTGGTCGGCGCAGGATGTCCGCTGCTGAGCGTCTCCCTGGCTTGGAGGTGGGCGATGGTGCAGGTGAAGGCGACCTGCCTGGTATGGTCTTGCCTGCAAAGAGGCGTGAAGGTCAGCGGATGTTCTGGCGGTTGCGCTGCGCCTGGCGTTGTGCTATGATTGTGGGGCATGGCAGAATTATCAGCATCTTGCCAGTCGAGCAAAAGGCGCGCTTGCGGGCCTGGGTATCTTGCTCCAGAAGGTGAGCGCCCAACACCGTTCGAAGCGGCTTCACCGCTTGCGGGGATGCGCCGCAAGCCAGCAAAGGTTTTGGTAGGCGAATGTGTCTTGCCTGTCCCACCGCTGCCGCTAAAACTAACCGTTGGGCAGCAACCGAATAGACGCTGTGGAGCACACAAGATATGACATCAAGGTTGCGGTTAACCATCGAGTTGGTCCCTGCCACTTCTTGGTACAACAACATGCGAAAGGTTATCCCCAAGGCAGAGTGGGACAACATCCGTAAGAGCGTGTACGCGGAGCAGAATGACAGGTGTGGCATTTGTGGTGCAGAAGGCCGACTGGAATGTCACGAATTGTGGGAATATGATGAAGAGAAGCACATCCAAACCTTGCGCGGATTTATCGCTCTGTGCAGTCTATGTCACCGTGTGAAGCATATCGGTTTGGCTGGAATTCACGCGAGCAAAGGGATACTGGATTATGAGCAGGTGGTGGACCACTTCTTGAAAGTAAACGAATGTAGCCGAGATGTTTTCGAGCAACACAAGAAACAAGCATTTGAGCAATGGAGAGTCCGCTCGCAGTATCAATGGGAAGTGAATCTCGGCGCTTACGAGAGTCTGGTATCCAAGTCGAAGGCCGCTAACTCGCAAATACCTACATCTCATAGATAGGTATTGCCGCCCAACCTGCGCTTCCAGCCGACCGCCGCGCTGCGAAGCGCGGCGGCTGAAGTACGTGCCATTAGGCCGCCCCATAGCAGTTGGAGGTAACTATGGGACTTGATCCGAAAGATCCCAAGCCCACACAAATCACAATACGTGAGGCTTATACCAAGATCAGACAGTGGTATAGAGTCAATGTGCCCAAATTTCTTGATCGACCTGCTAAGGAGATAGAAACGGGGGAGTTTAAGATTGTTAGAGATTTCAGTGCTTCTGCCAAGGCATGCTTTGATCTCGTGGATAATCTTCCTGATCAAAGCGAGCTTTCTGACATCGAAATCAGGGCTGTCTTGGTCGAGGTAATTAGCGGGAAATTGGAATGGGCCTATCATCAATCCGATGGCGATTACAAAATGGCAGCGTACGCACATGCTGCTCTAGAGCAGGCTGGGCTCCCCACGTTCTTATCGGAAGCCGAAAAGCGCGAACTTAGGGGCAGTAGGATTTACCCATTCTTAAAAAGACAACTTTAGGCATAGACTTTGATAGATTAGCCTCCTATGCTCAAGAAAAAAGCAAAGCGAATTTGAAAGCCCTCTTCGCCCCGTTTTAGCGACAGATGAAAAAAGTGCAAGAACTTGCTCGATTACGAAAAAGTGTAACCAATCCCTCACAAACAGTAAAATATAATTTGACAATGAAGCCAAAAGAATCTCTTAAATCATTCGTTGAATTAGGACGAACATGGCGTGGAGAGTTTTTCATGGTATGGCATGACCTCGAAGGTGAAATAAGTGATATTTTAGGTTACAATGGTAACCCTCCTAAAATATCCAGAGGCGATATTCGCACTCTAAAACGAGAGGGGTTGATTGACTGTGAATTTCTTGGTGAGAATAAAGCGCGAATTGCAGTTACTCCAAAGTCTGAGAATGTAGTAGATACGAACGTTCAGGGAACCTATGAATGAGAATCAAATCAAGTTCCAATCTCTCTTGCGCGAACTTTTCCAGTTCGATTCCGCCGACCTGGATTTCGGCATCTACCGCATCATGAATCACAAGCGGGCGGTGATTGAGCGCTTCATCACCGCAGACCTACCCCAGGCCATCACGGGGGAACTGGAGCGCGGGGCCTTGGCCGAACAGGCGCAGGCAGCACAGGCCCTGGAAGCGGCGCGGAAAAAGGTGCTGGAAGCCCTGGGCGATGACGCGCTGGATGCCCATGGCAATCTGGACGAAGCCTATCGCAACACCAAAGCCGGCAAGGAGTATCTAGCAGCGCAGCAGCAAGCCGCTGGTTCGCGGAGCCGCGAGGCCCTGGAAGCCGCTGTTTACAACCACCTCTACACCTTCTTCAGCCGCTACTGGCAAGAGGGCGACTTTATCTCCAAGCGCCGTTACTCCAAAAAAGAACGCTACGCCATCCCCTACAACGGCGAGGAGGTGACTCTCTACTGGGCCAATCACGACCAGTACTATGTCAAGACCGGCGAGTATTTCACCGATTACACGTACAAAGCCCCCAACGGCGTGACCGTGCACTTCAAACTACGCCTGGCGGATGTGGAGCAGAACAACGTCAAGGGCGAGAAGCGCTTCTTCCTGCCGCGCCTGGACGAAATCACCTGCGATACCCCCCCTCTCCCCCAGGGAGAGGGGTCGGGGGTGAGGGTCATCATCCCCTTCGAGTATCGCCCGCTGACCGCGCAGGAGGCCATCACGTATGGCCAGAAGAACCAGCAGGAAACCATCCTCGCCCAAGCCGTAGCGGAGATTCCCAAGCGTGTCAAAGCCCTGGAAGCGATAGCCGCCCTCACCGCCGAACGGCGCACGACCGGCAACGGCGAAACCGTCCCCTACCTGGAATATCATTTGCGCCAGTACACCCGCCGCAACACCAGCGACTTTTTCATCCACAAAGACCTGAAGGGCTTTCTCTCCCGTGAACTGGACTT
>JAGHYK010000042.1 GCA_017743695.1 Chloroflexota bacterium | reverse complement strand
AGTTTTAACTGCAACTTGCCGTATAACCGTCTATAGCTTGCAAATGTCAAAAACGCGCTCGAATCCCTGCAATGCACCATCTAAACCGCAAATTCCTGATCAGATTTATTATACACTAACCTCCGGAGAATATCAATATGGCATTACCTAAACATACGGCATAAATTGTTCTTTTCATTTCGTTTCTTCGTGTCTAAACCATGAGAATTATTCAAGATTGACACCCTTGCCACCAGGCCAGGAGCAATCTCAACCACCGGAAAGCAGCGCGCGGAAGGCGGCTACGTTTTCCGCGATGCTCTTTTCCCCTTTGAAGATGGCGCTCCCGGCGACAATCGCCGTAGCCCCCGCCTCAACCACCGTGCGCACATTGCTCAGTTTGATTCCCCCATCTACCTCCAGCCAGGCCGGGGAGCCAATCGCATCCAGCATCTGGCGCAGACGGCGGATTTTTTCCGTGCTCCCCGGAATGTAGCTCTGTCCCCCAAAACCAGGATTCACCGACATAACCAGCACCAGGTCCACCAGCGGCAGGATTTCCTCCAGCATGACCAGCGGCGTGGCCGGGTTCAGGGTGACGCCCGCCCGCACCCCCAGGTCTTTAATCGCCTGCAGGGTGCGGTGGAGATGGGGGCAGGTTTCCACGTGGACGGTGAGGATGTCGGCGCCGGCGCGCGCAAAATCGGCAAGGTAACGATCCGGGGACTCGATCATCAGGTGCACATCCAGCCAGGCGCCGCTCTCATCGCACAGAGGACGCAGCGCCTCTACAATCAGCGGGCCAATGGTGATGTTGGGGACAAAGTGCCCGTCCATCACGTCCACGTGCAGCCAGTCCGCACCGGCTGAGATGGCCTCTCGCGCCTGAGCACCCAACTGTGCAAAGTCAGCGGAGAGGATGGATGGAGCGAGTTTGATGTTTGCCCGACTCATGGGTGAACGCGTTCGGCAAGGAGTTTCCGGGCGGCGGTCACAACGGCCTCCGCCGTCAACCCGAATTGCTCAAAGAGCACTTTGGCCGGAGCCGAAGCACCGAAGCGATCCAGCCCGATGACCACGCCATCCAGCCCGACGTAGCGTCCCCAGGCCAGCGTTGCCCCGGCCTCAATGGCGACCCGCGCCCGTATCTGTGGCGGCAGCACCTGCTGGCGATATGCGAGCGGTTGGGCCTCAAACAGTTCCCAGCAGGGCATGGAGACGACGCGCGCCCGCACCCCTTCTGCGAGGAGCGCCTGCGCCGCAGCCACTGCTACATGCACCTCGGAGCCGCTGGCCATCAGGATCACCTGCGGATCGCCCTCGCCGGGCGCCTCCAGCAGAATATAGGCGCCTCGCGCAGCGCCTTCTGTGGATTGTTCCAGCACGGGCAGCGCCTGACGGGTGAGGATCAAAGCGGTGGGGCCGTGACGGCGCTCCAGGGCGACGCGCCAGGCGATGACGGTCTCGTTCGCATCGGCGGGGCGGAAAACGTACAGGTTGGGGATGGCGCGCAGCGCCGTGAGATGTTCGATGGGCTGGTGCGTGGGGCCATCTTCGCCGACGCCAATGCTATCGTGGGTGAAGACGAAAATCACCGGTAAATGCATCAGAGCAGCCATGCGGATCGCCGGGCGCATGTAGTCGGAAAAGACCAGGAACGTGCCGCCATAAGGACGCAGGCCGCCATGCAGGGAGATGCCGTTCAGGATGGCGCCCATGCCGTGTTCGCGAACCCCGAAGTGGATATAGCGACCGCTGAAATCCTGCGGCGTGATGGCCGCCACCCCTTGCGGGCGGGTGTTGTTGGAAGGGGTGAGATCGGCAGAGCCGCCGATCAGCGTGGGCAGGCGGGGAGCGATGGCATTCAGCACCTGACCGGAAGCCGCACGCGTTGCCAGCGCCTGTCCGGCTGCCCGGTTGAATTTCAAATCAGCATCCCAATCCGCAGGGAGTTCCCCCGACATGGCCTGGCGGAGCGCCGCCGCCTCCTGCGGATAGGCTTCCGCATAGCGGGCGAACATCGCCTCCCATTCCGCCTGACGGGCAGCCCCTTGCGCCCCCAGCGAGCGCATCCATTCCCGTACCTCATCGGGAATGAAGAATTCGACCTCTGTGGGCCATCCCAGGCGCTCCTTGGTCAGGCGAACTTCCTCCACCCCCAGCGGTTCGCCATGGGCTTTGGGACTGTCCTGACGATTCGGGCTGCCATAGCCGATATGGGTGCGACAGGCGATCAATGAGGGACGCGTGGCTTCTGCCTGCGCGTTACGGATCGCCTCGGCGATGGCCTGCGGATCGTGTCCATCCACCCGTTGCGTGTGCCAGCCGTAAGCGGTAAAGCGCGCCAGCACGTCCTCGCTCCAGGCGAGCGAAGTGGGGCCGTCAATCGAAATCCCGTTATCGTCATACAGCACGATCAGCTTGCCCAGGCGCAGATGGCCAGCCAGCGCCCCAATCTCGTGGGAGATGCCCTCCATCAGGTCGCCATCGCTGGCGATGACGTAAGTGTAATGATCAATGATGGGGAAGCCGGGGCGATTGAAATGCGTTGCCAGCCAGCGTTCAGCCATGGCCATCCCCACCGCGTTCCCGATGCCCTGTCCCAGGGGGCCGGTGGTGGTTTCCACGCCCGGCGTCAGGCCGTATTCGGGGTGTCCTGGCGTCTTGCTGCCCCATTGACGGAAGCGCTGCAGCTCAGAGAGCGGCAGATCGTAGCCGCTCAGATGGAGCAGCGCGTACAGGAGCATCGAGCCATGCCCGGCTGAAAGCACAAAGCGATCTCGATTCCACCAGCCAGGATCGGCGGGGTTATGCCTGAGGAACTGCGTCCAGAGGACGATTGCGACATCGGCCATGCCCATCGGCATACCGGGATGGCCCGAATTGGCCTTCTGCACCGCCTCCGCCGCCAGGACGCGAATGGTATCTGCCGCGCGGCGAAGCAAGGGAAGAGGAAGATGCTCTGTCAATGCGCTCATGATCTCGTTCCTATGGAGAGTTTGTGGTTTCCTGGATATATTGTAACCGCTTTAGGGCCGCGACAGGGGGAGCAAAGGGGAGGCGATCCAGAGAATCATATTTGCGCAACAGATGATAAGTGATTAAGAGCTGGGTGAGCGCCAGCGGGTGACTGTGGCGGACTTCGGTGCGATCCAGATATTCGCCAACATGTTCTTTTTCCACAGGACGTAAGTCAGGCATGTGCGCCCAGATTGCTTCTTCCAGGCGGGCGGCCTGCTCATCGGAGACGTTGCCGTCAATGCTGAGAAAATCAACCGGCCGCCCCTCATCCCGTCCCAGTTCCAGGCGGATGCCGGAATTGCCGTTCCCCTCTTCAAGCAAATAGGTCAGATCGGGATGTGGAATGGTGGGACGCAGGATCAATTGTACATTCAAGTTTGAGCCTGCTTGTTCTGGCGGGATGCCGTTCGGTGGGTAAAAGCGCACGACAATATCAGCATACTGACGCTGCGGCCGGATGAACTGGCGCGAGTCATTTTCGCGACGTTCCAGCTCCGCCAGCACTTGCTCGACGGTATAGCCACGCTTCGTCGTATCGCGTTTGATTTTCCAGATGCGGCGCAAGTCCTCAGGGGGATCAAGATAGACCTTGACATCGTAAAATTGCCGCAGGGTAGGAGTGGCAAAGCCGAGCAGACCCTCCACGATGACAAATTGTTTGGGCATCACGTATTCCGGCGGTTTCAGCGTTCCATCGGAGTGATCATAGACTGGTTTGAGAATGGGCTGCCCGTAGTGTAACCGCTCCATGTGCAGTTCCAATACGTCCAGGTAGTTACAATCTGGATGCAGAGGCGTAATCCCCAGACGGGCGCGTTCCTTGCGATCGTACTTGTGATAATCATCTGCGCAGATATGGGTGACGCGATCCGCGCCGAGAATATTGACAATTCCGGATGTAAGGGTTGTCTTTCCGGCTGCGCTATCTCCAACAATGCCTAAGATGATAGGACGTTTCACTCTTCACCTCCGTAAAACTGAGGCTGCAGGGTCATTACCTGGCTGCCTGCGTCATGGCGGGGCAGCGAATGACGCAGGCAGCCAGGTCGTTATGCTGCAGGACGATAGACCACGAAACTCATCACTTGCGCCTGACGAGAGCGGTCATAACCGGTGAGACGAACATAACAATCGGGGTGAGCGGCTCTGCAGGCTTCGATTTCTGCCCAGATTTCTTCCGGGGTGCGCGCATTGAACATGGGCAGTTTCCACCAGCTCCAGTAGGTGTTGGAAATTCCGGCAGGGGGTGCGAACTCGATACCTGCGATCCAACCGTTGGCCAGCAGGTAATGGATTTGCTTACGAACCTGGTCAGGAGTCATGGGGGGGAGGTAGGAAAATGTTTCGGTTTTCATGATTTGCTCCGTTCGCTCAGGGATTGAGGATGACCGGTTTATCTACGGTCTCGTAGTCAAAGCTCACGCCTTTCCAGGTTTCCATCGCGGCGCGCAGTTCGGGGCTGTGGCGGGCGGCTTCTTTCAGGATGTCAGGGCCTTCGGCGAGCAGATCGCGCCCTTCATTGCGAGCCTGGATGACGGCCTCTAAGGCGACGCGGTTAGCGGTTGCACCAGCAGCGCTGCCCCAGGGATGTCCGACTGTCCCGCCGCCGAATTGCAAAACAGAATCATCCCCGAAGATGGATACCAGTTCCGGCATATGCCAGACGTGAATGCCGCCGGATGCCACCGGAAACACGCCCGGCATGGACAGCCACGGTTGATTGAAGTGATACCCCGGACATTCGCTGGTGCGACCATAGTCAGCACGCAACATCTGGTTGATCCCTATCGTCGAGAGGCGGTCCCCTTCCAGTTTGCCCACCACCGTGCCGTTATGGAGATGGTCAGCCCCAACGATTCTCACCCACTTGGCCAGCACGCGCCAGTGAATGCCATGGTTGGGTTGGCGATCGATCACGGAGTGCATGGCACGATGGGCATGGAGCAAAATCCCGTTGGCACGGCACCATTTCGAGAGGGAGGCGAAAGCGGTGAATCCCACAACCAGAAAGTCCACCATGATGATGCGCGAGCCCAGCTCCTTGGCCAGTTCGGCGCGCCGATACATCTCCTCCATATCGCCGGCGGTGACGTTCAGGTAATGGCCTTTGCGCTCGCCGGTTTCAGCCTCGGCCTTGTGCACCGCCTCCATGACAAACTCGGCCCGGTCGCGCCAGCGCATGAACGGCTGCGAGGTGATGTTTTCGTCATCTTTGGTAAAATCCAGACCGCCGCGCAGGGCTTCGTAGACCAGCCGCCCGTAGTTTTTGGCCGAAAGGCCGAGCTTGGGTTTCATCGTGCCTCCCAGGAGGGGCCGACCATATTTGTTCAGCCGATCGCGCTCGACCTGAATCCCGTGGGGTGGACCCTGGAAGGTCTTGAGCAGAGCCGGCGGAAAATACACATCCTCCAGGCGTAGGGCGCGCAAAGGCTTGAAACCAAAGACGTTACCCACCAGGGAGGACATCAGGTTGGGAAGTGAACCTTCCTCAAACAAATCCAGGGGATAGGCGATGTAGGCGATGAACTGATCATCCCGTCCTGGCACCGGTTTAATGTCATAGGTGCGCGCACAGTAGCGCTCTGCTTCGACCATGTAATCGGACCAGACGGTGGTCCAGGTGGCAAAGGAGGATTCTGCGGCCACGGCTGCTGCCGCCTCCGCGGCGGAAACACCTTCTTGAGGCGTAATGCGGTAAGCAGCCAGGACATGATTTTCGCTGGGTTGAAAACCGATGTCGTAGTAATAGCGGCCCTCGGCGCTATACTCTTTCACACCCGCATCGAAGAGTGCGCCTTCTGGCCTTTCGCTGTTCGGAACAGGGTCGAAGTTTTTTGCTTCAGGTACCATCGCTTGACTCCTTTTTTGAAATTAATATTTTGAATAGATTTTTATCGTGTCTCTGCGTAGGTAATCGGGCTAACACGCGCAAGTTTTTCGATGTGATGAATGGCTTTGATGTAGCGGAGCGTCCCGGTCCTGACACGCATGACCAGGCTATGGGTGGTAATCTCCTCGCTATAGTAGCGCACGCCCTCCAGGAGAGGACCATCGGTGATGCCGGTGGCGGCGAAGAAAGCATCGTCGGATTGCACCAGATCATCCAGGGTTAAGATCCTGTCCCATTCTTCATCGGCGGCGATCACCCGCTGGTATTCGGCGTCACTTTGGGGCGCGCGGCGCGCCTGCATGCCTCCACCAGCGGCTTTGACTGCCACTGCCGCCAGCACCCCTTCCGGCGTGCCTCCGATCCCCATCAGCACATCAATCCCGGTGTTCGGTAAACAGGCCAGCAGCGCGCCGGCGACATCCCCATCGGTTTGCAGAGAGATGCGCGCCCCCGTGGCGCGAATCTCATTCACCAGAGCCTGATGGCGAGGTTTATCCAGGACGAACACGGTCAGTTCGCGCACCGGGCGTCCCAGGGCTTCAGCAATGCGATGGAGGTTCTCCGTTGGGCTGAGGCGGATGTCAATGGCATCTTTCGCCCGGCGATCTACGACGAGTTTTTCCATGTACAGGGAAGGGCCTGGATTCCACAGGCTCCAACGTTCGGCAATGGCGATCACCGAGAGGGCATTCGGTCTGCCCAGTGCCAGCAGATTGGTGCCCTCGACCGGGTCTACGGCGACGTCTGCGGCTGGAGGGTTGCCATTTCCCACCCGTTCGCCATTGAAGAGCATGGGCGCTTTATCTTTTTCCCCTTCCCCAATGACGACCACACCGTCCATGTCCACCGTGCTGAGCATCAGGCGCATGGCTTCTACGGCGGCGCGATCTCCCCCCTCTTTATCCCCGGTGCCCATGTACCGAGCCGCAGCCATGGCCGCAGCCTCCGTGACACGCACCAGTTCCATCGCAATATTGCGTTGTGGACGATCACTCATGAGAGGCCTCCTGTTTTTCGGAAGTAGGAGCGTAACGCATTCCCTTCTTATGACTGCTATGACCGGGATAGACCCGGGCTGAAGGGTAGATAAATTTGGTGGCGACGTTGACAGCAATGGCGGCCTGGGCGAAGCCGTTGGCGATCAGGTTCATCTTCGGCCCCTCCGCGGGTTGAGCAATGTCACCTGCGGCATAGATGCCGGGTAGATTGGTCGCCATTTCGGCATTGATACGAATCCCACGCTGACTCATCTCCAATCCCCATCCTTCGAGGAAATTGAGGTTGGCTTTGTATCCAATGAAGACCAGCATTTCATCCACGCGTAGGGTGTGCTCGGTACCCGTGCGCACATGCGCCACGGTGACCTCGGAGAGACGTTCGTTCCCCTCGATGGCGATGACGTGATGCTCCGTGAGTACGTGAATCTTGCTCTTTTGCAAAGCCTCTACGCTTCGCTCATGGGCTTCAAAATAGTCAAAGCGATGGACGATGGTGATGGAGCGTGCCCATTGTTGTAACTCCAGGGCCCAATCCAATGCCGTATCGCCTCCACCGACGATTAAAAGTCGCTTGCCGAGGAAATCCTCCTTGTTGCGCACGGTGTAATGCAATCCTTTGTTCTCGAATTCCGCAGCGCCGGGGACGGGAAGGCGGTTGGGTTCAAAGGCGCCCAGGCCGGCTGCGATCAGCACCGTTTTCGCGTGGTATTCGCCGGCCGGGGTGGTCAGGATGTTATGGCCTGGTTGGAGTTGCTGAAGGCGGACGACCGGCTCTTCAAAGCGAAAGGTAGCGTCAAACTGTACCGCTTGTTTCCATAGCTGTTGTACCAGGTCGCGGGCCAGGATCGCCGGATACCCTGCAACGTCGTAAATGAACTTCTCCGGATACAGTGCCATCAATTGGCCTCCCGGACGCGGCAAGGCTTCAAAGACGATGGTGCGCAATCCACGCATACCGGCATAAAAAGTGCCAAAAAGTCCGCTTGGCCCTGCACCAATGACTGCAATATCGTAGACTTCGTTGGAACTCATCCTCCCACCTCCGCCGCATGTTGCAAGGCCTGGCGCACGTATTCCAACATGCCTGCTGAACGCAGTTTTTGGGATTTGTGCACGATGAACGTCGCGTATGCCTCCATGAAGGCCTCCCCCGGTTTCCGAAAATCAAAATTTTCAGGATGGTCGCGGAAGTGCTCCCGATGGACGCGCGTCCATACCAGGCGACCGTCGGTATCAATATTGATCTTGGTGACCCCCAAGGGGATTGCCCTGGCGAATTCCTCTTCATCCACCCCTCTTGCGGAGGGATCGAGTTTGCCCCCCGCGGCGTTAATGCGTTCTATCTCTTCACGCGGCACCGAGCTGGAGCCATGCATCACCAGAGGGAATCCGGGCAGGCGTTGCTGGATGGCGGCCAGGCGATCAAAGTGCAGGCGCTGTTCGCCTTTGAACTTATATGCGCCGTGACTGGTCCCGATAGCCACGGCCAGACTATCGCAGCCCGTTCGCATCACAAATTCCCTGGCCTCATCCGGATCGGTAAGGAAGGCGTGTTTTTCGTCCACCGCAATATGTTCCTCCACACCCCCCAACATCCCCAGTTCGGCTTCCACGCTGACCCCACGGGCATGGGCGCGTTCGACCACACGACGGGTGATGGCTACATTCTCCTCAAAAGGTTCGTGGGAAGCGTCAATCATGACCGAGGAGTAAAAGCCCGAATCAATGGCATCGTAGCAGGTTTTCTCATCCCCGTGATCGAGATGCACCGCGTAAATGGCCTCTGGAAACATCTCATCACAGGCGCGTATGATCGCCTCAATCATGCGCACCCCGGCGTATTTGCGGGCGCCTTTTGAGATTTGAATGATGAAGGGCGCCTGTGCCTGAATGTGCCCCCGAAAAAGTCCGAGCGCCTGTTCCATGTTGTTGATGTTATAGGCGCCAACCGCAAAGCGTCCATAAGCGATGCGGAGCAATTGACCTGTTGTTACAATCATTCCAACACCTCCAGGTATGCCTGAAATTTGGGCAATGAAGGATGGCGAAGCGCTGCACTTTTAGCATACGCTTTTCCCCACGCCCTACCAACCCCCATTCGTGTAAATTTTCACTATCTATAGGGTAAATCCCGCCTACCCGATCGGGTGGGTGGAAGCCCGGCTCTTATCGCCCCCGATATTTCAATGCGGCTTCTGTCCGATTGCTTACCCCCAGTTTGGCATAGATGTTGCGGAGATGGAATTTGATGGTGTTTTCGCTCAGGTGAAGTCGCGCACCGATCTGGGCATTGCTCAGCCCTTCGGCAAGCAGTTTCAGAATCTCCTCTTCACGCTCGGTTAACGCTGAGGTATCATCTGCCGCCATACCCAGCCAGCGTCGGGCTGCCTGGGGAAAGACCAGTTGCCCCTCGGCGATTTGACGAACAGCGATGATGGTATGTTGGGGAGATTCTGTTTTCAGCACAAAGCCGTCAGCGCCGGCCTCGATGGCGGCGCGCAGAGAGTCAGCATCCCCGAAGGCGCTCAGCACCAGGACGCGCACCGGCAATTCACGCGCCCGGATGTGGCGCAGGCAGCTTACGCCGCCCATGTAAGGCATTTGTAAGTCCATGACGATCACATCGGGATGGAATCGCTCAATGGCTTCGAGCAGGCGTTCGCCGTCTGTAGCTGTGGCTACCACGCGCATATCCGGCTGACTGCTCAGCAAAGCACTCAGCCCCTCCACCACCAGTGGATGATCGTCGGCCAGCACAATTCGAATGATCCGTTTTTCACTCATGGAGCGGTATTTCTACGGAAACACTTGTCCCTTTTCCTGTTTGACTCTCTATCCAGAGCCGGCCGTTCAACAGGGCTACCCGTTCTCGCATTCCTTCCAGCCCCAGATGTTTGCCTTGCTGTGGATGACCTTCCTCTTCTGTCGCTGGCGCAAATCCGTGACCCTGATCGCGAATTTCCAATCGCAGGTGGTTCCCTTGCTGGTAGAGAGACACCCACGCCTCGTTCACTCCGGCGTGACGATAGACGTTTGATAAAGCCTCCTGAACAATGCGATAGACCGCGATTTTAACGGGGAGGGCGATTCCTTCGGGAACCTCTTTTTGTACCAGGTTGACCTTTAACCCCGTGAGCGTTTCAAACTGAACGATCAGGTCTTCGATGATCTGATCGAGTTTGCGATGCGTGAACTCGGGGGTGCGGAAGGTGCTCAGCAAATTACGAATATCGCTCAGCGCGCTTTCCAGCAGCTCGCTGGCGCGCTGCAGGGTCGCAAGGATTTCAGGCTGCTCTGGCAGGAGATCGGAAAGCCGCGAGTGAAGCAAGGTGAGTTGCGCCAGAGCAGCAAACAATTTCTGCACTGGCTGATCATGAATATCTAAGATCAGGCGCTGGAATTCTTCCTCAGAAGCATTTAAGAGTAGCTGAAGCCTTTGTTTTTCGTCAGTCATGCGTTCGCTCACTTAATTTTACTGCAAAAATTGCTTCGTTGGCCGTTCCTCCATTGCCCATCGTCTACCGTCCATAGTCTGTTATCTACCGCCCATGTGACGGTTTCCCCTGGAGAGAAAAACCGTACTCGCTCATCGGCCTATCCGTTCCAGAATATCGTCAAGCAGCGACGGGGGAGTGGCGGGGAGATCGGGAAGGCGGGGTGGCGATTCGGAGAGCATTTCAACCTGGATGCCGTAGCTCGCCAGCTCCTGACGCGCCTGGGCCGCCAGTCCCCACAGCCCCATCTGGGCGATGAAAAAGGCCGGATGCTGCGGAGCCTGGGTGTGATCCAGGCTGAGCAAAAGCAGGATCAGGCCGTTTCCCTGTTGGCGCATGATCCGCCCGACGGATTGAATGAGCAGAAAGGCAGCGCTCAGGTTCAGGTCCAGACTGCGGTGCCAGTCCCATTCGTCGAGTTCCAGCAGCGAGGCCCGCGGAGCGATGGCGGCGACGTGGATCAGGACATCAATCCGTCCCCATTCATCTTCCACCTGTTTGACCAGCGCCTGGGCGACGATTTTGCGCGTCGGGTCTTCGGTATAGGCGCGGACTGCGTATCCCTCTGCCTGCAGCGCCTGGGTCCAATCCAGCGTGATCGGCGAGAGATCGTTGGCCGCCACCGCGGCCCCGTGTCGGGTGAGGGCTTCGGCCAGGATGCGCCCCAGACCCCGTCCGGCGCCATGGATCAGGATCACTTTGCGGTTCATGTCATGGCTCCCCTGTGCAGACAACTATCCGGTTGCGATTCTTCTGCCCATTTAAGGGCAGCCCGAAATAGGGAGAAGGATCGAGGGTGTTGCGAATATCCAGCTCGTTGCGGAAATGGCCATGTCCATCGTCCAGCACGATGGAAAAATGCAGATGAACGCCCACCGGTTGGAGCGGGTCGCCGGAATAGTTCCCCTGATAACCGAGCAGCGTGCCGGCGGCTACAAAGCGTTCATAAGTGCCTGCAGGAAAATCGGGCTGGATCAACGAGTTCCCCTCGCGGTCTGCCAGATGGGTGTAATAGAGCCAGATTTGTCGCCCTGGCACGAGCGGATCCTCTGGCAGGCGCAGGATCAGCGAAGATTTCCACTGCGGCAGGCGTGTCAGGTAGCCATCGTAGGCGGCGTAGACGGGCGTTTCTCCGACTGCACCGCCGCCAAAAATGTCTATCCCCTGATGCCGGTGCCCCAGTCGAAAGGAATCATCCCACAGATAGCCGATATATCCCTCCGTGGGGAAGAGGAAAGGCGCCTGCTGGTTACAGTGAACGAGCGCCCGACTGCGCCATTCTGGATGCGCCGCGGGCCTTTGTAGCCATTCGATCACCCAGCGCGTGCGCGGCGAGAACAATCGCCATGGACGCAGGAAAAGCAGCACACCCAGGCACGCTCCCAGAAAGAGCAAAAAGGCCCATCGAGCACGCATGGGTGCGATTATACCAGCCCGCCGGTTACCATTCCTTCCAAAACCCTTGACAACCACTTCCCTTCATGATATAAACCGCCCCAATCTTTTCGGAAAACTCCGAATATCCAACTGCATACCGTACACCCTTATCCAGAGAGGCGGAGGGACCGGCCCGACGAAGCCTCGGCAACCTCCTGCAAACGGCAGGAACGGTGCCAATTCCGGCAGAATGACAATCCATGAGGGATTGTCTTCATTCTGGAAGATAAGAGGTGGCTTGATCTTCTAAGCAGCCTCTTCTTTCAGAAGAGGTTTTTTTGTTTGCCAAAACCTCCTCTGGATAAGCCTGTCTGGAGGAGATTTTTTTATTCCACTTCATGGAGGTATCTCATGTCCCTTTCTGCACTGCCCCACCGTGCCGGGTTCACCACCCGTCAGCTCCATGCCGGCTACGATCCCGATCCGACGACCGGCAGCCGCGCCGTGCCCATTTACCAGACCACCAGCTATCAGTTCCGCGACACGGAGCACGCGGCCAGCCTGTTCGCTCTCAAAGAGCCGGGCAATATCTACACCCGCATCATGAACCCCACGACCGATGTCCTGGAAAAGCGCATCGCCGATCTGGAGGGTGGGGTCGGCGCGCTGGCAGCCAGCTCCGGCCACGCCGCTCAGGCGATGATCATCCTGACCCTGTGCCAGGCCGGCGATCACATTGTCAGCAGCAGCCGCCTCTACGGAGGCACCTACAACCAGTTCAACTACACCTTCCCCCGCCTGGGCATCGAAGTCACCTTTGTAGACCCCAGCGATCCGCTCAACTTTGAGCGCGCCATTCGCCCGAACACCCGCATCCTCTACGGCGAAACCCTCGGCAACCCGGATATTTTCGTCTTCCCGTTTGAGGAAGTGGCTGAAATTGCCCATCGGCATCGTATTCCCCTGGTCATTGATAACACCTTTGCCACGCCCTACCTCTGCCGTCCCATCGAATGGGGCGCCAACATCGTCTGCCATTCCACCACCAAATTCATCAGCGGTAACGGCACCAGCATTGGCGGCATCATCGTAGATGGCGGCAACTTCGACTGGCGCAGTGGCCGCTTTGAGAACTTCACCACCCCCGATCCCTCCTATCATGGCCTGGTCTATGCCGATCTGGAAGCGGCCGGCCTGCCCCCCTTCATCATCAAAGCCCGCGTCCAGATCCTGCGCGATATTGGCGCCTGCCAGTCGCCGTTCAACTCCTGGGTCACCCTGCTTGGTCTGGAAACCCTCAGCCTGCGGATGGAACGCCATGTACAAAATGCGCAGGCAGTGGCCGAATTCCTGGAAAAGCACCCCCAGGTCAATTGGGTCACCTATCCGGGGTTGAAAAGCCACCCGCACTACGAGCGCGCTCGCAAATACCTGCCCAAAGGCCCCGGCGCCATTCTCGGCTTTGGCATCAAAGGGGGAGTGGAGGCGGGGCGGAAGTTCATTGACAGCCTGCAATTGATCAGCCACCTGGCGAACGTCGGCGATGCGCGCACCCTGGCCATTCATCCCGCCACCACCACCCACAGCCAGCTCACCCCGGAAGAACAGCTCAGCGCCGGTGTCACCCCCGATTTCATCCGCCTCAGCGTTGGCCTGGAGGATATTGAGGACATCCTTTGGGACCTCGAACAGGCGCTTGCCCATTCCAGAGTGTAAAGGAGGAAACATGCCGGTCAAAATTCCAGATACCCTTCCTGCGCGTACCATCCTGGAAAACGAAAACATCTTCGTCATCCCGGAGACCCGGGCGCGTCATCAAGATATTCGCCCGCTGCGCCTGGCGATCCTCAACCTGATGCCGACCAAAATCCAGACCGAAACCCAGCTCCTGCGTCTGCTCAGCAACACCCCCTTACAGGTTGAAGTCACTCTGCTCCACATGCGTTCGCATAACTCCAAAAACACCTCCAGAGAACATCTGCTCAAACACTACCGCACCCTGGGGCAGGTGCAACGCTCGAAATTCGATGGCCTGATCATCACCGGCGCCCCTGTGGAGCACCTCGAATTTGAAGAGGTGGATTACTGGCCCGAACTCCAGGAGGTGATGGACTGGGCAGAGTCCAACGTCTTTTCGACCTTCTTCATCTGCTGGGCCTCCCAGGCTGCCCTTTATCATCGTTACGGCATTCCCAAATATCCCCTGCCGCGCAAAATGTTCGGCGTTTTTGAACATCGCGTGCTCGATCCGCGCCATCCGCTGGTGCGTGGCTTCGATGATCGCTTCTTCGCTCCCCACTCGCGCCACACCGAAATCCGTCGCCAGGATGTCGAACGCATCCCCGATTTGCAAATCCTGGCCGAATCGGAGGAAGCCGGCCTCTACCTCATCGTCTCAAAGGATGGGCGGCGCGTGTACGTCCCTGGTCACTCCGAATACGATCCGCTGACGCTGAAATACGAATATGAGCGCGATCTCAGCAAAGGCCTGCCGATCCACATACCGGTCAACTACTTTCCGAACGATGATCCCACCCAACCGCCCATCGTCCGCTGGCGCGGTCATGCCCATCTGCTCTTCTCGAACTGGCTGAACTATCACGTCTATCAGCTCACCCCCTACGACTGGCATGACATCCCGCAAGCGGCGGTTTATTCTTATGGATAGGGAAGGAAAGCCCGTCTGATCGGCCAGAGGAGAGGGCCCTGGCTCTCTCCCTTTCCGTGCCTGCGCGCGCCGACTGCGCCTTCCTATCGGGGACCTGGGGCCGGCTGCTGAACCTGCGGCCTCTCCCCGCTGGGAGGCGGAGGCGAAGCCAGGGCGCGCACCAGGTGCCACAGGGTCCAGTTCAGCGGCGCAGGCACTCCCCGCTTCTGCGCCTCGGCGAAGATGGCGCCGCAGATGGCATCAATCTCTGTAGGAGCGCCGCGCCGCACATCCTGGAGCATGGAAGAAAGGTTTTGCGCCGTCTGCTGCGCCACCACTTCCGCAGCCGCACGCGCTTCGGCAAACGGGAGCGGAATGCCCAGGGCGCGCGCGATGGCCGCGGTCTCCTCGGCCAGTGCCCCTAACAGGGCGCGTGCCCCAGGCCGCGCCAGCAGCTCCCCGTTGGGCACATTCAGCACCGCCGTCAGCGGATTGATGGCAGAATTAATCACCAGCTTTCCCCAGATCATCGTCTCCAGCCTCTCGCTTTGCTCCACCTGCAGGCCGGCCTGGCGAAAGGCATGGAAGAACGCTTCCAGGCGTGGATGCTCCGCCAGAAAGATTGTTCCCTGCCCTCCCAGGCGCGCCTCACCCGGCCCGATCAGGGTTGCCCCATAAGTCGTCACCCCTTGAGCGACGCGTGCCTTCCCCAGGACGCGTTCGAGGATTTCCCGGTTTCCGAGGCCATTCTGCAAGGTGAGAGCCAGGCCGTCCTCGCTCAGGCACTCTCGAAGCTGGTATGCAGCGCGTTCTGTCTGCCAGGATTTCACCAGCACCAGCGCCCACCGTACCGGGCCGGCTTCCTGGGGTGTGAAGACAGCCCTTGCCGGCACGTGTAGCCGGCGCTCTCCGCTCCACAGATAGATGCCGCGTTCTCGAACCGCCTCCACGCCCTGGCGCCAGCTCCCCAGCAGCGTCACCGGATAGCCGGCGGCTCCCAGCCACGCGCCGAAGAGCAGCGCCAGCGCGCCGCTACCCACAATCAAAACCGGAAATTGCTCACTCATTCTGACAGGATGCTCTCGCCCAGCAACCGCTGTAGCTCTGCCCATTCCTCTTCGCTCATTTCTACCGTATGCTCTGCCGCCGGGAAGCGCCGCGCTTCCACATCCTGAATATACTCACGGAACGCGCGCTCGATCTCGGCATGGAGTTGGGCATACCGTTTGACGAAGCGTGGGGTGAAGCGCTCAAACAGTCCGAGCAGATCGTGCGTCACCAGCACCTGCCCGTCGCAGCCGGGGCCGGCTCCAATGCCGATGGTGGGAATGCTCAGGCGTTGGGAGATCAGCGTGGCCAGGCGCGCCGGCACCGATTCCAACACGATGGCGAAGCATCCGGCCTCTTCCAGCAGCCGCGCATCCTCCAGCAGGCGTTGCGCAGCGCGCGCCGTGCGTCCCTGGGGTCGAAAGCCTCCTAACTGGTGCACCGATTGGGGAGTCAGTCCCAGGTGACCCATTACCGGAATGCCGGCCTGGACGATGGCGCGGATCGCCTCCAGCCGTTCGCGTCCCCCTTCGAGCTTCACAGCATCCATGCCGCCCTCCTGCAGGAAGCGCCCGGCGTTGCGCACCGCTTCGCTCACCGAGACCTGATAGGAAAGAAACGGCATATCTCCGATCAGCAGGGGAGTTCGTGCACCCCGTGCAACGGCCTTACAGTGATGGATCATCTCATCCATCGTCACCGGGAGCGTGTTTTCATAGCCCAACACCACCATCCCCAGCGAATCGCCGACCAGGATGGCGTCAATCCCGGCCCGCTCCAGCAGGATCGCCGTGGGATAATCGTAGGCGGTGAGCATGGTGATCGGCTGCCCGCGCTCTTTCTTCTGGCGCAGCGTGAGCACGGTGACCTTCTTCCGTCCCCCTTGTTCCGGAACAGAGATTTGTGTGGACATGGTACCCTCCAGAGACTGGTAGAGTCCGATAAAACGGTAGAGAATTTTCGTAACGATTCAGCCCTGCCTCAAAACCGTTTGGGATGTCATTGCGAGGAGCGTTCTTTGCGACGAAGCAATCCCCAAACGGTCAATCTGGCCTGATAAACGGGAGATTGCTTCGCC
>JAGHYK010000041.1 GCA_017743695.1 Chloroflexota bacterium | reverse complement strand
TTCTCCTCCTCCCTCTTGCCTTCCTCCTCTACGCCTGCGGCCGTGCCGTCTATGAGATCGCCTGGGGCACGGGGACGTGGTGGGGTGAGTTCTCGCTCCGCTGGGGGGTGTTTTTCCTGGTGTTTGCGCTCAGCGAGGGGGTACTGTTTGCTCTCAGTGCCTGGGCTGTCTGGCGACCCCAGGATTTCAGGCCCCTGGCTCAGGCTTTGGTGCGTGGACGCGAGAAGTTGGGCGCTGCACGCTGGCTGTTGATCCTCCTGCTTTTGCTCTTGCCGATCTGGTTTTTCCAGTATACCGAATGGGGATTGGTCTTCCATCATCGTTACCTGCGATTCCTGGTTTGGGGAATACAACTGGGCCTGTTGACGTATCTTCTGAGCCGCAATTCCGCACTGGTTTCTTTTCCGGCCTGGGCTGAAGCGACGCTTTTGAGCGGCTTTTTCTTCACGGTGGCTGCCAGTTTGCGCCTGGTCACCGATTTCCCTTTCACGTTGGGGTGGTCGGAGGGCAATCGCCTTTGGGATTATTCGATGCTGTTCGGCGCGGAGCGTTATACCCTTGCGCCGGGGCAGGCGGGATGGGTGCATCTTTCGCTGGGCCGCCAGATGGTCGGTGGCCTGCCTTTTCTCTATCGCGGTTTGACCATCGCGCAAGCGCGCGCCTGGATCGGTCTGACCTATGCTTTGCCTTACGTTTTGCTTGGCTGGGTCACTTTCTGGAGGGCTCGCTCCTCCTCGCGCGGGCGCCTGTTCCTGGCCGGCCTTTGGGGAGCGCTGTTCCTGCTCCAGGGGCCGATCCATCCTCCCCTGATCTTCGCTGCCACGACTACCGTCCTGGCCTGGGGAAGCCCGCTGTGGTTGGGCATACCCTTGCTGATCTTTTCCGGCTATTTTGCCGAAATTTCTCGCTATACCTGGGCTTTTGCGCCTGCAATGTGGATCGGGATGCTGGAGTGGGTCTCCGATCCCTGGGAGGGGGGCAAACTCTCGACGCGTGGATGGAAGCGGGTTTTGACGCTCGTGTCGGCCGGGTTGTTCGGAGGCCTCGTGTTATCCAATCTGGCAGCGCGATGGACAGGGAAGGGAGAAGGGTTTGCCGTAAAATTTACCGATCAGCCCCTGCTCTGGTATCGTTTGTTCCCGAACGGCACCTATGGGCCGGGCATCCTGCTGGCGTTGTTGATAGCGACAGGGCCGCTCATGGCCCTGCTGATTTACCGCCATCTTCGCGGCGCATGGCCGCTCCGTTTCTGGCAGAAAATCGCCATCCTGGCGCCCCTGCTGGCCTTTCTGGTCGTGGGTTTGATTGCCAGCACGAAAATCGGCGGCGGTGGCGATCTGCATAACCTGGATATGTTCCTGATCGGCCTGCTTTTCACCGCTGCCCTGGCCTGGCGGAGCGGCGAGTTCCTCTTTTCGCCATCCCCTGGATGGCTGGGTGTTCTTTTATTGGGGTTAACGCTGGCGCTGCCCTCCTGGTCCGCTCTGCCGCGTTTGGCGCCCCTGGATGTGGACGAGAGAAGGATCCCGACCCTGCTGCGCTTGACCGACATAGAGGTTGATTACAGTGTGGAACCGGAGCGCGCCCGACGCGCCCTGGATTTGCTCCCGCCCAGAGAACAAGTCGAACGGGGATTGCAGGTGCTGCGGGAGGCTATTGCCGAGGCCCAGGGAAAAGGGGAAATCCTCTTCATAGACCAACGACAATTGTTGACCTTCGGTTATGTTCAGGCTCCGCTGGTGGTGGAATACGAGAAAAAATATGTGATGGATCAGGCAATGACCCCCAACGTGGAATATTTCCGCAAATTCTATGCCGATCTGGCGGCGCATCGCTTTGCGTTGATCGTCACCGAACCGCTCCATACCGTGGTCAAGGATTCATCATCGCCTTTTGGGGAAGAGAACAATGCCTGGGTGACCTGGGTCTCCAATCCGTTGTTGTGTTACTACAAGCCGTCAGTGACGATTTTAGACCTGGGCCTGCAGCTTCTGGTGCCGAATCCGAAGGAGGTGGATTGTCGTCAGGCCCTGCCGCAAGAGGTGCGCGATGCCCCTTGAGTACCTGCTGGCCCGCTTCGTACGTCGTCGCTTACCGCCCTCCGTGGTCTCCTTTTTGCTGCGTCGCGGCCTGGTGATCAAGCCAGGGCTGGAAACCAGCGATCCTGAAACCGCTGTCCAGCGCTATGAACAAACCCTGCAGGAATTTGGCCTGGGGTTGCAGGGAAAGCGCGTGCTGGATTTTGGTTACGGGGGGCATTTCGGCGTTGGGGTGGAGCTTTTACGTCGCGGCGCGCGCCACGTCGTCTTGTGCGATCCCTTTGCTACCCCGGACCATGCGCGCAATCGTCTTCTTCTCAGAACTTATGGCCAGTTTTTGTACCATGAAGGTGAAAAAGTCTGGCCAAATCCTGAGTTTTTTACTTTGCTTCAACGAGATGTTCGCCAGTTACAGGAGGGAGAAACAGAACCCTGTGACCTGGTGGTGAGCACATCGGTCTATGAGCACGTAGACGATCCCTTTGAGGTAACTCGTGCCCTGGCGCGTTTGACACATCCGCAGGGCGCACACGTACATTTTGTGGACTTGCGCGATCACTTTTTTAAGTATCCCTTTGAAATGTTGTGTTATTCCGAGAAATTTTGGAAAGAATGGCTGAATCCGACCAGCAACCTGAATCGTTATCGCCTGTGGGATTATCAGCGTGTTTTCGAGAAGTTTTTCCGTCGGGTAGAGATCAAGGTGCTGGCGCGGGATGAGCTGGCCTGGGAACGAGTACGTCATCGCGTGCGCCGCGAATTTGTCAGCGGCGACCCGGCGCGAGACGCGGTGACGCTGATCCGCATTTTCGCCCGTGAACCGCTTCCGGGAGCGTGAAGAATGCTGTTCTTCTGGATGGCTTTATGGCTGTTCGGCGGCTGGCTGATCGTTTCGGAAGTCTTCAAGATTCCCCGTTCGCAGCGCGCGCTGACGGGCCTGGCGTTGGGATGGTGCCTGCAGGTCTGGTTTTCCAATGCGCTGGCCCAGTTTTTACCCGTGGGGAGCGCTTTCTGGCTGGCTGCTTTCCTGACCCTGATGATGGGGCTTGCTCTGGCGATGCCTTCCCGTCCAGGGCGTTGGGATTGGCGCTCCTGGTGGGTGCCGGGGCAATGGCTGGCGTTTTTGCTGCTGGGATGGGTTTTCTTCGGGGTTGAGCGCGGTCTGAATCTCTTTGACGATGCGCAAAACCTGCCCACGCTTTCGCTGATCGCCGCAGGCGATATTCCGCCCCACTTTCCCTACGATCCGGCGCTGCGTTACGGATACCACTATTTTCTGATTTTGTGGGCCGCGCAGTTTATGCGGCTGGTGCACCTTTTTCCCTGGACGGCTCTTGACCTGGCGCGTGCTATCTCTTTGAGCCTTGTCGTGGTCTTGATGTATCTTTGGGTGTGGCGGATGACGCGCAGCCGTCTGGCAGCAGGTTTGGGGGCCGCTTTTTTCGCCTTCGCTTCTGGCACACGCTGGCTTTTGCTGATTTTGCCACCTGCCTGGGTAGAGGCCATTTCGCGGTCAATCACGCTGATCGGTTCTGCCGCCCAGACCGCGCCGACGCTTTCCCTGGCCTTGATTTCTGGATGGCGCATCGAAGGCCCTGGGCCTCTGCCTTTCCCGTTCGCCTACCTGAGCGGCTTGAATGGCGCCCTGGTGATGTCCCATGGGGGGATCGGGGGCTCCCAGACGCTGATCCTGCTCCTTTTTCTGCTGCTCTATCGTCGGGCTTTTGACTGGCGTCAGTGGAGCATTCTTACCATGCTCTTTGCGGCCTGGGCCTTGACGACCGAGTACCTGATCCTTCTCTTCCCGTTGAATCTTGCGCTGGCCTTGCTGCTGTTTTTGACTTTGCGCCGCACACGCAAAGTCCCTGCTTCGTTCTGGCCCTGGGTGTGGATGGTGCTGGCAGCGGCGCCGCTGATCGCTTTGCAAGGCGGTGTATTGACCGAGCTGGCGCGTGGAATCTGGGAACGGCTCTGGTTGCCGTCAGCGATGCGCACTTCGTTCCACACGTTCAATTTTTCTTTTACGCTCCCCAGTGTCGTTTCCGGGCATTTGGGATTTCTCTCCCTCCTTCAGCCGGCGCAGCTTCTGGCGTTCTTGCTGGAGATGGGGCCGATCTTGCTGGCGTTTCCGCTGGTCGTCATCTGGGGGATGAAAATGATCCGCAACGGGCGCTGGTGGGAGGCAGCGCTGGTCGCTGGTCTGTTGAGTGGCGTGATCCCGTTTTTTGTCAAATATTCCGGCACGGCCGGCCCAAGCGCCAACGCGCGCCTGATGGCGGGGTGGACGATTCCCCTATCCCTTTACGCTTTCCCGCTGACCTGGAATTGGGCGCGGCGCCGGGCCGAAAGCATCCGGCTGGGTGTGAGTCTGTTGGGGATGATGGCAGTGCTCGGAGGGGTGGTTTTGTTCGGGATCGAGTTGATCGCGGCGCAGAAGCCACGCTTGCCAGAATATCTGCAGGAGCTGGATGTACGCGTGGCCAGGCAGTATTGGGATCGCCTGCCGAAGCACGCCGTGATCTTTGATCCCATACCGCCGCGTGCGCCGACCCTCTTCGCCCGTCCGACGAACGCTTACGTGGACTGGCGACCCAAACCGGAATGGGGCGAGTGGGCTGCAAACCCTGACCCCTATCGGCTGCGCGCCGCCGGCTTTGATTATCTCTATTTCGACAAGCCTTATTGGGAGAGCCTGACCCCTCCGCAACAGGCCGCATTCCAACAGGCCTGTGTCAGGCTGGTGGAAGAGTGGAATGGATACCGAAGTGAGACGGATTTTCGTAAGGATTTTCGTCGCTTGTTAGATATTCGTGAGTGTAAATAGCCCGTAACGGCTCAGGCCTGCCTCAAAGTCGTTGTACATGTCGTTGCCAGGCGCGTTCTTTTCGGCGAAGCAATCTCCTGGTAGAGGGGCTGCTTCCCTTCGTCTTGCAGGGGACTGTTTCGGCGGCTCTTGCCGTCTCACAATAAGAGGATAGGTGGTGGGTAAAAAAGAAGGTGACAACATTTCGCTGTCACCTTCTTGTGATTCATGAAGTGGCTGTGCTACTTCAATGCCTGTGCCACAACCGCCGCAAAGGCCTGTGGGTCGCGCACGGCCAGATCGGCGAGCATTTTGCGGTTGATCAGGATGCCTGCTTTGCGCATGGCGCCGATCAGACGGCTGTAGGTGGTGCCGTTCAAGCGCGCCGCGGCGTTGATGCGCGCGATCCATAGCTTGCGCAGATCGCGTTTGCGCGTGCGGCGATCGCGATGGGCATACCACAGGCTCTTCAGCAGGGCCTCGTTGGCCCGACGGAAGAGAAAATGGCGGGTCATGCGCTGACCTTTTGTCAGCTTCAAGACCTTCTTATGTCGCCGATGACGATAGGGACCAGTCTTAACGCGTGTCATTCATTCCTCCTGCGACCGGCGGGCGTCGGTGCCAGTCTGAACTGCACACCCGTTGCGTACACCCGTTAGCCGCTCCAAAAGTTTCAGGATTCCATGTTGGGGGCCAGGCGCTTGATGCGCTTGATGATGCCCCTGCCCTGTACCGGGATCATTTCCATAAACAGGGCTTTCGTCCGTTTTGAGGTGCGCCGTCGCAGGTGGCTCTTACCACCCTTGGTGCGCACCACTTTCCCAGAGCCAGTCAGGCGAAAACGCTTGGCCGTGGCCTTGTGGGTTTTGAGTTTGAATTTGCCAGTCTTTTGTTTACGCGGCACAGCAGATCACTCCTTTCTGACAAAAATGCACGCGGGTTTCCCCGCGTGGATCAGGAGACCTCCGTCGGAGAAGTCTCCGCTTTTTTCTCGGGGGCTTTCTTTTTTGCGCCGGGTTTCAAGGGAGCCAGGACGACGGTCATGGTTTTGCCCTCGAATTGAGGCGGTTGCTCCACGGTGCTCACGTCGGCCAGCTCAAGCGCCACCTCCTTGAGATCCTCCAGCGCCAGTTCCGGGTATTCAATTTCGCGCCCGCGAAAGCGGATTTTCACGCGCACCTTGTGACCCTGTTGCAGCCAGCGTCGGGCATCTTCGATCTTGAACTTGCGGTGATGCTCATTGGTCTTAGGCCGCAACTGAATCTCTTTGACTTCGATCTTTGTTTGCGCCCGGCGTGCTTCCCGTTCCTTTTTGGTTCGTTCGTAGATGAACTTCCCAAAATCCATCACCCGACAGACGGGCGGTTCAGCGGTTGGGGAAACCTCTACCAGGTCCAGCTCGGCTTCTCGGGCGATCTGGAGCGCCTTGCGCAGGGGCACAATGCCCAGATTTTCCCCATTCGGCCCGATCAAGCGCACTTCCGGCGCTCTGATCTCTTCGTTGACGCGAAAACTGGTGTCGCTAATATGCCTCTCCTTACCAGGGATTGGAATCGTGCGCCGATGATACCATAAATTCAGCGAAACTGTCAACTTTTTGTTTGCCTCCAGTCCATCACCTTCAGAGCCTTGACAAAACAGAACATTTGTTCTATATTTACAGGCAAAGGAGGCAGGTATGAACACACAATTCTCTTTCCGTTTTCCCTTTTGGGAGAAGGCGCGGGGTGTCAACCGTGGCCTGGTGTGGGGCACCATCCTGATCCTGGCGCTTCTGGCGTTTGAGATGTTCAATTTCAGCACCACCCAGTTCGCTTTACTGGACATTCTCGGTGACCTGAAGTTTGCCGGAATCCGTTGGGCGACGATCCTGGCCATCGCTTTTTGTGGGATTGATTTTGCCGGGATTGCCCGTATTTTTACCCCGGAGCAGGGGCGCGAGGAGCCGGTCGAAGTGTGGTATCTCTTTGGCGCCTGGTTGCTGGCCGCGCTCTTCAACGCTTCTCTGACCTGGTGGGGTGTTTCGGTGGCGATTGTCGGGCATCGCAGCCTGGGCAGTGCCGTGGTGGGCAATCAGACAATGCTCAAGCTGATTCCCATACTGGTTGCCCTCATGGTCTGGTTGACGCGCGTTTTGCTGATCGGCACCTTTGCGGTGGCTGGGGAACGCCTGTTCACAACGGAGACACCTTCGCGCGCTGCGGAGCGTCGGACAACCGCCAACGCTGCGGCTCGTCCGACCGTTGCCACCCCTCGACCGGCATCGGGATATTCTTCGGCGGCTTCCAGCGCCTCTTCAGCCCGTCCGACAGGCGTGTATAATCGGCCTGAGCCTACGTATCATCCTCTCTCTGCGCAGGCCCGTTCTTCGGAGGGCAACCCCTGGGAGTAGTTGCGGAAGATGAGCGGCAGACGATCCCTCGCCGTCCAACAGGCAGCCGCTTCGGAAAATGGAAGCGGCTGTTTTTCGGTCTTCCTGTTGCCACTTTTGGGGATATTGCTGGTGGGTGCGTTCCTGTTTTTCCTCAGCAGTCATCTGCCCCCTTTGCCGGTCTCGGAAAATCCTGTCTTGCCGGGTGCGCTGGCCCCTTTTTTCACGCCTGAAGTCCGTTATTGGGAGAAGGACATCCTCGTCTGGAGTCAGACCTATCGGCTGGATGCCAATCTGATTGCCACCGTCATGCAGATCGAATCCTGCGGCGATCCGTTTGCCCGTTCGCCAGCAGGCGCTTCAGGGTTGTTTCAGGTGATGCCTTATCATTTTGCCGCGGGCGAAAATCCTTTTGATGTTTCCACCAATGCCATGCGGGGGCTTTCTTATTTGCGTCGGGCGCTTGAAAGGAGCGGGGGCGATGTGCACCTGGCGCTGGCGATCTACAATGGAGGCCCGGCGCGTCTGGAGCAAGAAGAACGCTGGTGGCCGGCAGAAACGCAGCGCTATGTGTATTGGGGGAGCGGGATTTACGAGGATGCCCGCAGTGGAGCAGAAAGTAGCCCACGCCTGCAGGAATGGCTGGAACGTGGGGGATACAGCCTTTGTCTGCAAGCGCGGGCGCGTTTGCCTTGATCAGGCCAGGCTGAGCAACGTTTGTTTTTGTTCCACCGCCTCCCCTGCTTTCACGCGAATTCGCTGAACCGTTCCAGCCCGTGGTGCTTTCAGTTCGTTTTGCATTTTCATAGATTCCAGAATAACCAGCACCTGCCCCTTTTCCACATGCTGCCCTTCGCTGACCGGCACCGCCACGATCAACCCCGGCATGGGTGCTTTGAGATGGAATTCTCCTGCCTCCCCGATCCGGCCCTGGACCGTCGTTCGCAGCCGACGTTCGCGTTCATCCTCTACCCCTACCGCATAAAGCCGCCCCCGGAGCAAGACGGACCACCTCTCTTCTTCAGCGTATACGTATCCCTCGTAAGACTTGCCGTTCACAATCAAAGAATATACCGGTTGTCCGCTGATGGAGACGAAGTCTATCTCCACAATTTTTCCATTGATGCTTACATGCCGTTCATCGAGGAGTTCCAGGGTGAATTCCTGATTGTCAATGGTAGCCACATATCGAAACATAAGTCCTCCTTAGCGATGCAGGCGCTCCCAGCGGCTGAGCCATTTCCAGTTGCTGGTATCGCGAGCGCCGCGCTTTACGATCTGAGCGGCGAGCTGGGTCTGATGGTGGGCGACCAGGGTGGCGAAGATGGCCGCGATCTCTGCATGAGAGGCCCTTTCGCTTTCGTCTTCCTCCATGGAGAAGCGTTCTTCTACAAAGCGCGTATCGTATTGCCCTCCAAGAAAGCGCGTGGAATCCATCAGGGTCTGGTGGAAGGGGATGTTCGTGCGCACGCCGAGAATGCGGTACTCTTCCAGGGCGCGCCGCATACGCAGGATGGCTTGTGCCCGCGTTTCACCCCAGACGATCAGTTTGGCGATCATGGGATCGTAGTAGGGGGTGATTTCAAAGCCTGGATAGACGCCTGTATCCACACGCACGCCCGGCCCGGAAGGGATGGTCATATGAGTAATGCGCCCGGTGGAGGGCATGAAATTGTTGTAGGGGTCTTCCGCGTTGATGCGGCACTCGATGGCGTGCCCTTTGAGTTCGATGTCCTCCTGGCGATAGCTTAGCGGCCGGCCGCGAGCGATGCGAATTTGCTCCTTGACAATGTCAATTCCTGTCACCATCTCCGTGACCGGATGTTCCACCTGCAGGCGGGTATTCATTTCCAGGAAGTAGAAGTTTTTGTCTTTGTCAACCAGGAATTCAATGGTGCCGGCGTTGACGTATTCGACCGCTCGCGCTGCCTGGACCGCGACTTCTCCCATGCGACGGCGCAACGCTTCATCTACAAAAGGGGAAGGTGCTTCCTCAACCAGCTTTTGGTGACGACGTTGCAGGGAACATTCACGCTCTCCCAGGTAAATCACGTTGCCGAAGGTATCTGCCAGGAGTTGGATTTCGATATGCCGTGCGCCCAGGATCAGTTTTTCCAGGTACACATTGCCATCTCCAAAGGCGGCTTCTGCCTCACGTCGGGCGGCTTGAAGCAGGGCCGGCATTTCTTCCAGCGAGCGCACCTCGCGCATACCTTTCCCACCGCCGCCGGCTGTGGCTTTAATCAGCAATGGGAAGCCGATCTTGGGTGCCAGGGCCAGCAGGTCTTCATCCCGCAGATTGCCCACATCTTCCGTCCCCGGGACGACCGGCACTCCCGCTTTGCTGACAGTGGCTCGGGCGATGGCTTTATCGCCCATGGCAGCGATAGAAGAAGGTTTTGGGCCGATGAAGACGATGCCGGCATCCGCACAGGCCTGCGCAAAATCCTCGCGCTCGGCCAGGAACCCGTAGCCGGGGTGGATGGCATCCGCGCCGCACTTTCGGGCAATGTCAATGATCTTATCGCCGCGCAGGTACGATTCGCGCGAGGGTGCCGGCCCCAGCAGGTAGGCCTCATCCGCATAGCGCACATGCAGCGCCTGGCGATCCGCCTCAGAATAGACTGCAACCGTTTGAATTCCCAGCTCGCGGCAGGCGCGAATGATACGCACAGCGATTTCTCCACGGTTGGCGATCAACACTTTGCGAAACATGAGGCCTCCTATAGTGGGATGTTCCCGTGTTTCTTAGGCGGATTGCTATCGCGCTTGTTTTGGAGCATTTCCAGCGCGTTGATCAGGCGCGGCCGGGTCTCGCGTGGTTCGATGACATCATCCAGATAGCCGCGCGAAGCGGCGATATACGGGTTGGCAAATTTTTCTCGATATTCAGCCACCAGCTCGGCACGGCGCTTCTCCGGGTCGGCGCTCTTTTCCAGTTCGCGGCGGAAGATGATGTTGACTGCGCCTTCTGGCCCCATCACCGCGATCTCAGCCGTTGGCCAGGCAATGTTGAAATCGCCCCGGATATGTTTGCTACTCATCACGTCGTAGGCGCCGCCGTAGGCCTTGCGGGTGATCACGGTCAGTTTCGGCACCGTCGCTTCGCAATAGGCATATAACAGCTTGGCGCCGGCGCGGATGATGCCATGATGCTCCTGGTATGTGCCGGGCATGAAGCCGGGCACATCTACGAAGGTGACAATCGGGATATTGAACGCGTCGCAGAAGCGCACGAAACGGGCGGCCTTTTCAGAAGCGTCAATATCCAGCACGCCCGCCAGCACCGCCGGCTGATTGGCCACGATCCCGACCGAATGCCCTCCCAGCCGGGCGAACCCAACGACAATATTTTGGGCAAAGGATTCATGGATCTCGAAGAACTGGCCGTTATCCACGACCAGGCGGATCACGTCTTTGATGTCATATGGTTTGCTGGGGTCATCAGGGACGAGGGAATCCAGGGCTTCCTCCATGCGCAGGGGATCGTCGTTGGTGGGGAGGAAGGGCGGATCTTCCATGTTGTTTTGGGGAAGGTAGGAGAGCAGTTTGCGCACCATGTAGAGCGCGTCCGCTTCTGTATCTGCGGCCACGTGACAAACGCCGGATTTTTCGGCGTGCACGGAGGCGCCCCCAAGCTCTTCAAAGGAGACTTCCTCATGGGTCACGGCCTTGACCACATCCGGGCCAGTGACGAACATGTACGAGGTGCCACGCACCATGAAAATGAAGTCCGTCAGGGCAGGCGAATATACGGCGCCACCGGCACAAGGCCCCATGATCACCGAAATCTGCGGGATGACGCCACTGGCGAGCGTGTTGCGCAGGAAAATATCTGCATAGCCACCCAGGGATACCACACCCTCCTGGATGCGGGCGCCGCCGGAATCGTTCAGACCGATGATCGGCGCACCATTCTTCATGGCCATATCCAGGATTTTGCAGATTTTTTCGGCATGGACCTCTCCCAGGCTACCTCCGAAGACGGTGAAGTCTTGAGAATACACATATACCAGTCGCCCGTCAATGGTACCCCAGCCGGTGACGACGCTATCGGAGAGGTACTTCTGCTGATCCAGGCCGAAATCGTGCGTTCGATGCACAACGAAGGCATCTATTTCACGAAAGGAACCCCGGTCGAGCAGCAGCTCGATGCGTTCGCGTGCTGTCAGTTTGCCTCGTGCATGTTGAGCACGAATGCGCTCTTCGCCGCCCCCTATTCTGGAAAGGGCCTTCAGTTCACGCAGCTTTTCAATTTTCGGATTCTCGCTCATGGGATTCACCTTTTGCGGGATGATGAGAGTTCAGCAAAACTGGGAACCAGAAAACCGCCTCGATGAACAGCGTGCCGGCAATGGCGAAAGGTAAGTTGCCCTGCAGGTTTCCCAGCCAGAAGCGCTCCAGCCAGTACCACACGCCTCCGAGCAAAGCCATCCATGCCATACGATGCGCTGCGCCGGGCGGCTGTTTGTACCACATCCAGAGCATCCAGCTTCCGCCGGCCACCAGCAGGCCACCACTCAGGATAAGATAAATCACCCAGGTTGTTCCGAGGGTTGCGACCAGCAAAGGCCAGGAGGCTATCGTGCCCGCGATCCGCAGGCTACCGAAAAGGAGGACAGCTATCAGAATCGTTAACACCATAAGGCGACTGGAGGGGATGGAAAATGGCTGTTTGTTCTTTTTGACACGAGCGTCGCGCCCATTATACCCGATCCATCCGCTGCCATAATGACCTGGGGGATTGCCCGGCAGGGGAACCCGCACACTGCCGTGGGGCGATGAAAGCATGGACGACGGACTGTGGTGTAGGAGGGGCTTTCAGGCCTGTCCACAATCCGCAAGACGCGAACAGCAGGCCGTAGGGCGGGCTTTCGCGCCTCTCAGAGGAAGTGGAGCGTCAACGAATACCAGGTTCCCCTGTCCGCACACTTTCAACGTCTTATGTGCTTGCGCTGGTCAAGGGTCATGATCTTGCTGAATGGGAGGCGAAAGCGGTGTTCGGGGTACGTTCTGGAGATCGATCTCGATGGCTGACAGCAGAAATTGAATGCCCAGGATGACGCAGAGCGTCGGGAGCATGACGGTCCCGGTAGGGGCGGGAATTCCCAAAGAAGCGTACTGGATCCATTTCACGCTTCCAAAGATGAGCCCAAAAAGCAGCAGGGGCAGGCCGGCCAGTAGATAGACCGAGAGCATGGAGAAATCGTAAAGGAAATTTTTCAGGATGATCCGCCGCAGGAACGTTTTCAGCAAACGGGGCGGGAATTCCCAGAGGACGCGGTGAATTTTCAGGCTGGAGATCTCCTCGCCATAACGAGCCGGGATAGGGACATCCATCACGCAGGCGCCGCCGAGATAGAGCGCCCCCAGCATGGAGGTTTCAAAATAATAGCCAGGATCCAGGCTCTCAAGGGGAATCCTTTGCAAGACGTGGCTGCGGATGGCGATGTAGCCATTGGCGGGATCGAAAAGGTGCCAGTATCCGGTAGCCGCTTTGACGAGAAAGCTCAGCGCAATATTGCCCAGGCGGCGCATCCAGGGCATTTTTTGCAAAGCGTTGAAGTCATGAAAGCGATTACCTTTCGTATAATCAGCGCGTCCTTCAATGAGGGGGATGATCAGGTCCGGCAGGTAAGCGGGGTCCATTTGCCCATCCCCATCCACTTTCACAACGATCTCCGCCCCTAATTCCAGCGCTTTACGGAAGCCGCTTCGCATAGCGCCCCCTACGCCTTGATTGTGTGTATGGCGGATCAGGATCAGGCGCGCATCCTGCGCCATAAGCTGTTCGACCTTGGATGCTGTATCATCCGGGGAGGCATCCTCTACCACAATGATATAACGCACCCAGGAGGGCAGCCCCCGAATCACTTCCTGAATGTGGGAACTCACCCGGTATGCCGGGATCACAACGGCAATCGGGATCGTGGAGAACGCAGGAGCTTTCGGCCTCATTTTCCGACCGTGTGGAGCAGCGCCATGTTCGGCGGGCGAAGTGCGCCGACCGGGAAGCCACAGACCAACACCACTTGATCCCCGGCTTTGATGTGAGGCTGCTGCAGTAAAGCCGCGTCCACATGGGCGAGCATTTCTTCGAGCGTGCGAGCAAAGGGCACTCGCTGCGGATAGACCCCCCACAGGAACGCCAGTCTGGAACAGGTGCTTTCCTCCGGTGTGAATGCGAGGATCGGAACGCGCGGCCGGACTTTGGACATTAACCAGGCAGTATGTCCCTGCATGGTAAAGACGGCTATGGCCGCCACATCTCGGTCTTCTGCCAGGGCTTTGGCCGCTCGAGCCATGGAAGCGGCATCGCTTTCTTCCAGCATCACCTGCGCCTGCTCCAGACCCCACTCGACAAAATGGGCCTCGGCTTCCTGAACGATGCGCGCCATCATTTCCACAGCCTGGACCGGATATTCTCCAGAAGCGGTTTCAGCCGAAAGCATCACTGCGTCCGTGCCGTCGAAGATGGCATTGGCGATGTCGGAGGCCTCTGCACGCGTCGGGCGCAGGTTCGAGATCATGGATTCAAGCATCTGCGTCGCGGTGATCACCAGTCTGGCGCGGCGATTCGCAGCCCGGATGATGCGCTTTTGCAAGACGGGCACTTTTTCGGGGGGAAGCTCTACGCCAAGATCGCCGCGCGCCACCATTACGCCATCCACTTCGTCTAAAATGGCCTCCATGTTCTCGATGGCTTCGGGACGTTCCAGCTTGGCGATCAGCAGCGGCATCGGGCGAGCGGAACCCAGATGTTCTTGCATAGTGCGGCGCACAATGCGCACATCCTCGGCGGAGCGCACAAAGGAAATGGCCACTGCATCTACACCCTGTTCCAGGCCGAAGAGCAAATCGGCCCGATCCTTTTCTGTAAAGCCAGAAATTCGCAATTGCACGCCCGGCAGGTTGATCCCCTTATGCGAAGAGAGCATGCCACCGATCTCGACGCGTGCCAGCACCTGCTGCGAAAGGACTTTTTCGGTGCGCAGGGCAACCCTCCCATCGTCTAAAAGCAGCCGGTCGCCGGGCTGGAGGGCGGTGAACAGTTCGGGAAAATCTACGGGCAGCGCTTTCTCGCCATTCGCCGGCCTGATGGGGAGGTTTTGAGGGTAGAGCCAGATGCGCTCCCCCTCCTGAACGTTCAAGGGATTTTCCAGCTTCCCCAGGCGGATTTTTGGCCCTTGTAAGTCCTGCAAAATTCCAATGCTCAGGCCGAGTTTGTGACGTGCCTGCTTAATGGCTTCAATCACACGGGCATGGCTTTCGTGACTGCCGTGCGAAAAATTTAGCCTGGCGATGTTCATTCCCGCAAGTGCCAGGCGTTCGATGAGGGTGGGGTCCTGGCTGGCAGGACCAATGGTGGCAATGATCTTAGCTTTTCGTTGCATAGAAGAATCCATAGCGCAGGATAAGCCACTGCATAAAACACGCTAACCCTACTGCAAGATACGCGCTCAAATACAGACTATCCGCCACATACAGGGTGAGACTGCCGGATTCCAGCAGGTAGTCTACCCGGCTGAGATTCATCCAGGCGTACAGACTGTCTGCGATGGCGAAGAGGAGCATTCCCAGCCAGGGGCGGCTAAACATTCCCCCTCGGAAAAGATAGGCGATATACAGCGCGCCTGCGCCAATCGCCAGGTCTCCTACAGGATAAAAAGCAGCCAGCCAGTTCTCCAGATTCAGCGTTTCTCCCCGATAGCGTGCCAGGAGGAACGCAAAAGAAAAACTGATCGCCAGGGAGAGCAATAAAATTGCGGCAAAAACCGCTCTGCTCAGCCATTTTGGAGGGATCAGCAGGAGCTTGTATTGTGCGTAGAGTGCGATTCCGAAGAAGAGGTAGCCGCTGACCCAGGAAATATCTGCGATCCCCAGGCCTGGAGGGCCTGAAAGTACATTCTGAAGAGTCCATATCGCTTCGGCCAGGCACCACAATCCCAGGGCAATGGTAAAAGAAAACCATATGCGTCGCAGCCCTGGATCGGGGCGATAGACATGCCAGAGCAGGGCAGCTGTGACTGTACTCCAAAGCGCTGCAACCACGAAGAACAAGCCTGTGGAAACTACTTTCCACTCCCCCTCTGAAGGAAAGAAGAAAATCACACCGTAAGAGACGAAGATCGCCCCGGCAGCGATCAGCGCAGCGTTCCATAGCAAGGTGGGGCGTGCGTTGCCGGGCATTATGCAACCTCCAGGGAGAGTTTGATTTGCAAAAGGTTGCCGATCAAAGGACTTAAGAGCGATCGCTCTTTCTCCGCAAGGCGTTTTTGCATTTCCTGCATACTCTGACGCACAAACGCTTCTCCGATTACAATCCCCATAGATTTAAGAAGGGCAGCGAAGAGTTTTTGATATACCTGCTCGGCTTCCTGGGACGAACGGAAAAAGTGCGCGTGGAAGAGAACCCCTTCACGAAATTCCAGTTTCCAGCGTTGTCGCTGGCACAGGATGTTGAGCTGTTCGCTCACGTGCCCGGTCATTGCCTGCCCGGCCAGTGTACGGAATCGCAGGAAAAGCATCTGAACGAAATTTTGAAAAGCGCGCGTAAGCAGGTATTCTTTCCAGGCATCGGATTCGGTACGAATTGGGTGATAAGTGAGATGGAAGGGTGTTTGAGCGTGGCGCAACATGTTGAAAACCATCTGACCGGTGTGACAGCTCTGTGCATTCCAGCCAGCTATATCCACCATGTTTCTGGCGTCCGGATAGGTCAAGATCAACCCCTGCCGGGGGTGTCCTCTAAAGCATACCAATCCCTGGCCGTGTTCCTGGAAGGCGTTTTCTATCCAGGGGAGCAATCTCTCGGAGGGACAATTGGTTTCTTCTACCGCGATTTCCTGGAGGTTTTCCAGATACAATCGTATCAGACGCAGTGCAGTGGAAGGACACGGAAAAATTCTCAAGTCCCCGCCGATTCGCTGTAACAATGAATCTTGCGCGGCTCCTGTAATGGGCTGCCAGTGTGCACCTGTACGGGTGAAGGCCAGTTTGATCTCCCCATTGCAAAGGAAAAACAGGGTTTCCTCTTCCTGATGTGTAAGGTGAAACAGGCCATCAAATTCCTCCTCCCGATGCATATGCAGCAAGGTGGAGAGATAGGCCGGGCTGATGCCCTGTACAGCAATATCGCGAGAAGCGAGGAGATCCATAAGGCGGTTTCCAGACAACCAGAAAGGCGGGTACTTTTCAGCAATTTTGTACCCTGCGCGTGTTTCATGGCGTTTTGGTAGCGGATTGTTGATATTATACCTGAAAATTGAATCTCTGGACTGTTGTGGATGGCAGAGGTACTGTATCATTCGTTCAGGAAATTCGCAGCGAGTCGCCCGAAAGCCATGAAAA
>JAGHYK010000237.1 GCA_017743695.1 Chloroflexota bacterium | reverse complement strand
CCATAATTGCTGCGTCTCACAATAAAGCCTTCGACTTTAGTCGAGGGTTGTTTACTGTTTTCCTTCCCGCGCGATGATTTCCTGGGTCAAGTTGACGGCTTTTTCAGCCAGTTCCAGAAGTGTGGAGGCTTTTGCCTGGTCAAAAAGCTCCCATGGCGTTCGCCAACGCGCTTCGTCGCCATAGTCGCTTTCAAAATGCACGTCGGGACCCAAGCGCTCAGCACACTCGGCCACCTGCCGTACTCTGTCCCCTGTTGTCCAAGGGAAGCAACCCTCCTCCAGCGCCTTGAGTAACATTTCCCCAGGGTTGTGGGTACGACCAACAGGACCTATGAGCGCCAGCAGGGCTTTTGCAGCATTCTCGGCCGCAAGTTGACTGTTATCGGCACAGGAGCGCCAGCGTCCGAGCTGCAGGTCGTGGCGCGCTTCCTCCAGAAAGCCCTGGGCCAATTTCAGTCGGTACTGGACTTCGGGATTGCTCATGCTTCACCTATTTTTTCCCACGACATCATCCAACGGCCGCGAGGTGGAACCTTCCAACGCCAAAGGTCGCCTGCCGGAGTTCTTTCTCTGAAAAGCCCGGACTCCTCGATCAATCGCTGCAAAGTAGCCAGGCGCTTTGCTGCATAGCCTTTGGGGTCGTCAAGGATTTGACCATCAACGGCAATGTCCAGATACAGGGAAGAAACGTGAGCCTCAAACTCTTGCGGCGTCCTGGCAAGGAAGGATACGCCAAGCCGGCACCGTATGGGGAGAAACTGCCTGAGAAAACGCCCTCGTTCCAGCGGGTCATCGGGCAACGCCTCGGCAATCACCAGCACGTCCCAGTCGCTGTCCTCCCGTGCCTCCCCGCGCGCCCGAGAGCCGAAGAGAACAACAGCCACCAGACGGTCTCCGAGCGCCGTCCGCAAGGCGGCCACTACCTGGTCAAGAAGCTCCTTCTTGTGATTTGCAGGCAATGTCATTCCCATCTGTCAAACCGGCCCCTGCGGGATGTCCCCGTAAGAAACGGCAACTTGATGCCACAGTTTCATGACGCTTCAGGAGGTAAACAGACCTGCCTGATACGTCCCCTGTTTCTGGTAGCTTTTCCGCCCGTAGAGCAGGCCCTGCAGAAGTTGCTTTTCCTTGTCGCCATCGGGCAAGACCTCGGCAATCGCCTGCGCCACCTGCCAGAAGACTTCGTTGTCACCGTACGTCAGCCCCAGGTGTTCCTTCAGCCTCTTCGGCTCATTCTGCTCCCACAACCAGACCGCGTAGTGCATGGCGTCAATCAGGGTGTCGAATCTTGTTTTGCCGGCAAAGTTCCGGCTGCGGGCGCGTTCCAGCGGCAGCGGGAGGCGGATGTATTCTTTCTGCTTCTCCACCAGCCCGCCCTCGCCCCAGAGCGTGGCAAGTTCCACACCGATGCCTTGGGCCAGCTTGCGTACCTCGTCAAAAGGGACGCGGGCATGGTTGTACGTCCAGCGATACAGCAGGTAAAAGCGGGTCGGAGCGTCCAGACCGCCCAGTTGCGCCGATTGCAGGATGCGCTTCAGGGCAAACTCGCTCACCACTTTGCGGACATATTCCAGCAACTCGGCCACCGTGACCAGCTCGCCGGAGAGCTTTTCCACGCGCTGATACTTGCCGAAGACCTCAACGGCCGGGCCGATGGCGCTCATAAAGAAGTCCGCTCCGCGAATTCCCGCATCCCAGAACTGCGCCAGCCGGCGGCCGATCCGCTCCTCGATCTCACGGCGGACTTTGCCGAATTCGCCCGTCTGGTCGGTAGTACGTTTGCGACAGACCATGTAGATGGAGGACGCCAGCGCAGCGGATTCCTGCGCACGCAACCGCGCCTGCATCTCGGTGTGAATCGGCCAGGAAGCGGTCATATACAGGCCGGCATCCAGCAGGGCGTTGATGACGGTTTCCCACGCGGCCGTGGTCTTGTGGGCAAAAACGATAACAGCCACACCATCAGGTTTGAGCACACGCCGGATTTCGCCAAACGCCTGGGTGAGCATCTGCTCGAACCGCCGCATGGCGTTCTCCATGCCGCCCGCTTTGCTGGCATCGGCCACCATCTCTTCGGACTTGGGCGTAAGCGGCGTGGCGAAGAGCTCCAGGTACAGGTTGCCAACCGTGCGCTTGAGCCAGCAATTGTGCACGCATCCCTGCATCGTGGTGTAGGAGTGATCGTCGGTTTCTAAGTTGTAGACGAGGCCATCGTAATCCCCGGTTATGATCCGCCGTACCGGTATCCAGAGACCCTCCTCCTTCATCCTACTCAGGTATTGTCCGCCAGGCTTCACCAAGGTGGAAATTCCGAGTATCTCGGCAAGGCGCGCCCGGTACTTACCCCATACTTTGAGGAGGAAGCGTGGACTAATGCGAATCAGCTTCCCTTCCCACGTAGTTGCTCGCTCCTTGCTATCATAATATACATGGGCGATGACACCTAAACGCTGCAAGATAGTTCGTATCTGTCCTGCCAGTGCTGCCGATGTAGTCGTGAGTTGGTAGAATTCGTCTCCTTTGCTTCCATCGCCATTCCAATATCCCCGTACCAAGCCCACCAATAAATCATTAGGGAGATCCCAAAACCAAGGGGGGAGAGATCTTGTCCGGGAATACCTTCCGAAAGTTTGGGCAAAGAGCTCTGCAATCGGTTTGCAGTAGAAGGCAAGTTTGACTGCCTTCTCTGATTCCACATGAGTCAGTTTCCCCCTGACACCGAATACCAGATTCATCAACCGTTCAACTTCCTGGACAAACGATTGCTCGTCATCACCAAATACGAATGTAATGACGTGACGACCAGCGGGCCGTAACGTCACAGACCCTTCAGCAAGGTAGTACCCTACAAGTGTGGTCAAGTTCTGATCGATCTTTATGCAATTGGGAATGCGTAGGCGAGTAGGAGCGCCCGTGGAACGAAGGCGGCGAACTTTATCATAGCGAACCTGGAGATTCGTGGCCAGCTGGCGCAATACCCCTGGCTTGATGCTTTCAAGCTCCGCAAGGGCCTGATGGATCCTTAAGGTTTCCCCAGATACACTACCATAATACAACCATTTCCCATCGCTAGGATGGCCTGGTAAGAGCTCCATCAGATTTAACTCCCTGGCATAAGCGCTGGCTGGGCGTGGCGTGGGTAAAAACATGAAGTCCCCTTCGCGGAGTTCCTCTGAAGGCACCCAAATCGGCTCAATTTCCCCACGCCTGCGGACCAGAACTTTATGGCCCGGCGTGATCTTTAGCGGTTGGCTGCAATAAGCAACGTGAATGAGAAAGATTTTTCCTTGGTAAAACCGCCGAAAGATGCGTCGAACGGGTGTCCAACGTCCTTTATGGGAGAGAACGCGTTCCCCAACGCAGATCTCTTCAATGGGCTTATAACCGCTCTCTGTCAGAACCCATGTTCCAGGCAGTAGACAGTAGAAAAAGTCCGAGAGGTCGCTATAGGGCACATTGTCGTAGTAGGGCGGGTCGGTCAGCACAGCGTCAA
>JAGHYK010000001.1 GCA_017743695.1 Chloroflexota bacterium | reverse complement strand
AAGCAATCCCCCTATCGGCCAGGAGATTGCTTCGCTACGCTCGCAATGACAGGAGGCGGAGGGTTTTTCATGGCTTTCGGGCGACTCGCTGCGAATTTCCTGAACGAATGATACAGTATCACACGGAGACACGAGGTAACTGTTCAGTCTTGCATCAAAACGGTTGTGTTTGTCATTGCGAGGAGCGTTCTTTGCGACGAAGCAATCCCCAAGCGATCAAGTTGGCTTGAGAAACGGGAGGTTGCTTCGCCAGAAAACGGCTCGCAATGACATGGCTGAATAGTTACGACACGAGGATAAGCAAATGAAAAGGGAACTTTGTGACTTCGTGTTTCCGTGGTGAAACTTTGGGGCCTTTGCAGTTAAATTATGCTTTTTTAATCTTGATGTTTGGGGTTGTATTGGCTACACGAATTCAAAACATTTTATATTCAAAAAATTTAATGAAAATTAATAAAATTTATTTCATTTTTGCCTTCACGCCTTTATTTTTAAGTAAAAAAATAAACCAAAAAGGTACAAAGGTTTCTTCCCTTTGCTCCTCGTTCATTGACGGTCACTACCCAACAGGCTGGAAAGCCTGGACTACGCTGTCTACTGTACACCATACGCGGTCCCATTCGCTTATGTGTACGTCACTGCGAGAAGCGTTCTTTGCGACGAAGCAATCCCAAAGCAGTCAAGCTGTCTGATAAGTTGACGATCACCCTCTGACAGGCCAGAAAGCCTGGGCTCTGCCATCTGCCGTCTGCTGTCCACAGTCCGCTTTCATTCCCCATTCATTGACGGTAATCCCCAAAAGGGCGGAAAACCTGAGCTCTGCCGTCTATCGTTGTGTCTCTCCAGGCTTCAGGTTATCCTGGCTATACGAAAAGCTGATGTGCAGAACCTAACCTGGCACTGCCTCCAATCCCAGGCAAGAGGCGCACACCATCCCGCTGACAGACTTGAAAACCTGTCCACCCATCACGATCTGCCATCCCTCGTCCATTCCGCCGTCTATCGTCCACGGTCACTGCCCATCTCCACGATCCCAGCAGGCATTTAGAAAACTCTGTCCAACAGTCATTCTCAGACCGTTGGACAGAGCAGGCCAAACCACGCCATGAACAAGTGGATGGCAGGTTGTTTTATTTCAAGGTGCGCAGATAGGCAATGACTTGCCAGATTTCCTCTTCCTTCAACGTCGTCTTCCAGGCGACCATGGCTGTTCCCTCTACGCCCTCCGAAATGCGCCAGAAGAGGAAATCATCTCCTGCCACCTTTTGCAGCTCGGCAATGTTCTTTGGCTTTGGATCGAGCGAGGCGGCTGCCGGCCCATCCCCATGGCCCTGTTCTCCGTGGCAGGACACACAATAGGTGGTAAAAACCTGCTTCCCGGCTTCAGCAGCATCGGGGCCGAGAGGATTGGTCTTGCCGGCGTAGGCTGCAGGGGGAGCCGGGAGGGTGGGCGTCGCCGCTGATTGCGCTCCGCCACCACCGCCACAGGCGCCCAGCACCAGGCTCAACACGACCAGCACAACGGATAGGAGATACACTCTCATGTCACTACACTCCTTTCTTTTGAAAATTTTCTGAACAGGGAAGATTCCCTGGGTTCAGCGTTATTTTACGCCCACTATTTCAGGGTGAGCAAAAAAGCTACCAAATCATCAATCTGCTCAGGAGTCAAGATTTCCGAAAAATTAGGGGGCATTACGCCCGACGGAAATCCCGGCACCACATAGGCATTCGGTTGCAGAATAGATTGGCGGATATATTCCTCGGCGCTCATGCCGGGAATGCGACTGGCTGCACGGGTGGCAATTCCCGCCAGCGAAGGCCCCACGATGACGACATCCGGCTGCAAAGAATGGCAAATGTGACATCCCGTATTCACACCAACCACCCGCTCAGAAAACAGACGTTCACCTTGCTTTGCATCCCCGCCTTTGCGTTCATCGTAATATCCCAGACTGAATACTTCTCCAGCGCTTACCTCCACTTTTTGGTCAAAAAGTACCTGCGGTGAGGCAAAAGCAGGATCGTGCAAAAGAATGCGCACCTGATTTTGACCTTGCTCAAGAGGAAAGTGGATGAAAAAGGGCATTTCCTCTCGCTGCGTACTCCTTTCTGCAACTTGTTTACCGTTGACTTCGAGGACCAGGCGCAAAGGGGCTTTTTCTGGCGAGGCTACAGGAACCGGTGGCTCAATGCCTCGCAAGGGATGACCAGCCTGATGCCAGCCATAGACGATCAACGAAGGATGAGAATCTAACCGGAAAGGAATGAGGGAAAGTGCAAGAGGTAAGCCCAATAACGCTATCATCACCACAACTGCCAGTAGCGCAGGACGCTTTACCTGCGACCAGGAAACAGGAGCATAGGCAGTCACAGGGGTGTTCACATTCCCAGCTTTTGGCCAGGTACTGAGAAAGGCCACCCATGCAGTATGAACGCGAGATCGAAATGCCTCTTTCAAGCGCGGCAAGCGTCGGCCGCGCATGCGCTCCTCGGTCCATCGGTTCCCCTCCCGATTGGCACAATCCTCCGCGGGGCATCCGATGATTTGCGCCTCTTCCAGCCCATCGCCAAACCACTTTCCCAGTAAAGCCGGGTTGAGCATTCCCGTACAAGATACCCGAATGACAGTAGCGGTTTCTGGAGAAGAGGGCGGCTCAGGCAAATGGGAACACAGGAAAATGACATTGCGAGGCAAATGCGTGCTGAAATGCTCGTCCAAAGATTCTAAGGTTACAAGCGGGGAAGGGGTTAAAGAAAGCGCGAGCGTTGGACAGCTCCCCAGACAAATCCCACACCCTACACAAAGCGAAGCATCCACCTCTGCTTCCCACTTCGCACGGGCGCCGTCTGTGCGCGGTACCATCCGTATTGCGCCATAAGGGCAATCACGTTCACACAGGGTGCATCCGTCACAACGCGAGAGGTCCACCACCGCGCGTCGCAAAGGATCGCCTTTCCACAACCAGGGCAAGGCAGTAAGCATCAAAAGGGCGATCAAGGCGATCCAACCGAGCCAGAGCCAGCGATTTTGCCACAAAGGCAAGAAGAAAAGATAGAACCAGTCCAATGGAAAAGCAGGTGACCAGTGCGCCGGGTTGGCAGGAGGGAGCATCCCCACAGGGAAGATGAGCGCAATCAGCAACAACAGGCCTCCCACAATGCCCATCCAGAATGAAGGCGGCAGCCAGCGCCGACGCCGCAGACGTTGAAGATGCCACCACAGAAACAGCCCCACCAGCGCGGAGATTCCCAAATGGAACAACAAGACCATCAGCAAAAATTCCCATCCACTTCCAGCACGCTCACCAACGAAGAAGCGGACGAGAAAAGACTCTCCGCCCTGCCAGTGAGAGAGCATATCGCTGAAAACGCGTGAGATCCACTGGGCGCGTTCATCCCAAATCAACCAGTAGCCACTCACGCCAATCAACCAGACCAGGAGCGCCAACCCCACGCCGGTGACCCAGGCCAGCCAGCGCGGGCCGCGAAACCGATCCTGGAAAAAAGTGCGCCAGGCATGAAGAAGGGCAAAAATCACTGCCCCATCCGAGGCGTAACGGTGCAAAGCACGGATCACGCGGCTGATAGGGTTCTGCTCCATGCGGCTCACGGCCTCGTACGAAAGCGTGAAACCGAACGGATAGAACATGGTGAGATAAATCCCTGTCAACAGGATCACCACCAGAAGAAAGATCGTGATCGTGCCGGTATGATAAAGCGGATTCAAGCGCGCATCTCCGATCAGGTGCGCCAGTGGTTGCTCGATGCGGCGCGAGACTCGTTCTATCCAACGTAGTAGCCGTGCTCCTACCATTTCCAACGATTGGTTCCTCATGGCTCAACCTGTAATTAAAATTGCCACCAGCCATATAAAGAGGCGAGCCCCCAGAAGAGGCCCGCCCCTTCTGAGAGTAAGCAAACGCTCACCAGACGCGGAATCCAGGCGAGGTCAGCGAGATGTTCCGAATCTGTTCATAGAGTTGAGGCCCATAGGCAATCACGATCAGCGCCAGAGCGGCATACACCCAGGGCGCCCAGCGATCCAGCCAGGCAGGCGTTTGGGAGACAGGTTGCAGCGCTTCGGCCACCGGCACCTCGACCTCCTTCTCCACCTTAACTTTGCTGAAGGCAGTGCCGATCATCACCGCGAAGTACAGGATAGCACTGATGAAGAGAATACCGCCGCCAATGCCCACCTGGAGCAAACGGCTGTTCCACTCCGCAGGAACGTAAGGCGCATCGCCCAGCGGCGTGCGGCGCGGCGCGCCCAGGATGCCCAGCACATGCATCGCGTTTGAAAAGATGATCATCCCGATAAACCAGAGCCACGCCTGCCAGCGCGCCAGGTCCGGCTTCCAGAGCTTTTTGCCGGTGAGATAAGGTACAAGCCAGTACGAGACGCCCATAAAGGTCAGAGTGACGCCGGTCGCAACGGTGAGGTGGAAATGGCCAGGAACAAACGTTGTGTTATGTAGTTCCAGGTTGACATTGTAAGCCGCGTTGGCCAGACCACCAATTCCACCGAAGAAGAACAGCAGCCCCGCCAGCAATTGTGCTGCCACCGAGGGATCGCGCCACGGCAAAGCCAGTACCCAGCGGAACAGCCCGGTACCGCCGTTCTTCCGCGCCCCATATTCCAGGGAAGCGATGACCGTAAAGGCAGTCAGCAAGGAGGGGAAGAAAACCGAGAAGGTCAACACGGCATGAACGAACTTCCAGCCAGCCGGCACACCCGGATCCACATACTGGTGGTGAAAGCCGAGTGGCACAGAGAGCAGCAAGAACAGCCAGAAAGCGAGCCGCGCCAGGGAATCGCTGAACATCTTGCCGCCCACCTGCTTCGGCAGCATCGCGTACCAGGAGATGTACGCCGGCAGCAGCCAGAAATATACCAGCGGGTGACCGGTGAACCAGAAATAGGTACGCGCCAGCTGTGGATCAACCGTCTCGATCAACCCCAGAGACCACGGGATGAGCATGGTCAACATTTCCACTGCCACGCCCAACGTGGCAATCTGCCACAAAACCATGGTCAGCACGCTGGCAAAGGCAATGAAAGGAGTCCGTTCACCCGGATTTTCCTTACGCCAGGCAGCATAGGTGAAATAGAACCCATATCCCTCCACCCAACTGCCCACCACAACCAGCGTCAGCCCCACGTAGTAGGCCCAGTGTGCTTTCATTGGCGGATAGAAGGTATACAACACGGAGGCTTTGTTGAGCAGGATGGGAATCGCCGCCATCACCAGGCCAACGATCATCAGCCAGAAACCGACCTGATTCAACGTGGGATAGCGCAGCGGACGCTTCAGGCCATAGATGACATTGAACGTCAGAAAACCGGTGATGAAGAAGGTCGTCCACACCAGCGCGTTGAGCACCCCATGCAGGGTTAATCCCTGATAGTAGGACTTGATCAGCGGCTGCAAGAAAGGATAAAGGTTCAACCCGGCATGCTCAAAAGCCTGAAGTGGGCCAAAAAGAGTGCCCAGCGCCAGCGCTACCATGGCTACAAGCAGATGCCAGGAGACAAAAGACTTTTCTTTCGGTGAAAGGGAATAGGTTTGAGCTGTCATCGCGCCCTCCTTACGGGGTAACTATGATTTGTCCGAACATGCCGGCATGGCCTACCCCACAGTATTCACTGCAAATGAACGGATAGGTGCCAGGTTTCTTAAAGGTGACCGTCAGTTTCGAGACCTGCCCAGGCACAACCTGCACGTTGATGTTGGTATCCTGGATTTTGAAAGTATGCTGCACGTCTTTACTGGTGACGTAAAAGGTCACCCGCGAGCCAACCGGGACTCGAATTTCCCGCGGCTGGAATTGCCAGGTTTGAGCCAGGATATAGGCCTCATAACGTCCAGGGGCAATCTCCCGCAGCCCCGGATTGGACCAGGGACTATTGGGATCTACGGCCACCGTTCGCGGATCCACTCGCTGCTCCGGCGAGGGCACCTGAATGCCCAATGCAAAGGCTGCAATAGCCACCGCTGCGGTGAATACGATCAGCAGGACGATGCTGAAAATGATCCACCGCTTCTCGTAGGGATGAACGTGCAAAGAAGTGGTGCTCATACTGTTCCTCCTCGTTGCAGCAGAGTCAGGTAGATCGTGCCCCAGAGCACAATCAGGGTGATGACGAACACGACCAGGATTGCCACCGTGCCTTTAGGCTGGAACTCTTCTTGATTTTTCATATCTGCCTCCTTTCAAAGATGAAATTTAAAAAACTCAAGGCGCTTCCTGACGGATTTCAACCTCAACCGAGAGGTCACCTCCTTTCTCAAAGTGAAGGGTCAAGGGGACTTTCTTGCCAACCTCGAAGCCTTCTTTGACATCAATGCACATAATGTGCAGCCCCCCTACCTTCAGCTCAGCTTTGCCTTTGGCCGGCACCGGAATGCCCCCCGCGACCGGTCGCATTCCCATCGCGCCTTCAGGGGTCATATAAGATTCGTGCAACTCGACCGTACCACAAGCCGGTGAAGCAGCCGAAATCAGGCGGTCATCCTGCGCCCCATCATTATAGATGGTCATGTAGAACGCACCGGCCATGGCCATCTTGGGTGAAGGACGCCCCCACGCGCCTTCCACGCGCAGACCACCTTTCTTCCCCCCACAGGCGGTGAGCAAAAGAGCAAGGAGAAGCAGCAGAAAAACAAATCTCTTTCTTCGCATTTTTTCACCTCCGCAACAAAAATTTCAGGTCCTGGGCTATCTCGTCAGGAGTAGCGCCAAAGGGCCAGATCAGCTTCAATCGTCCCTCCGGGTCGATCACGCGTACGCTGGCGGTATGGGTCACCAGATAACCGGCTGCCCCCGCAACCTCCTCCTTTTCATAGAAAATGCCATACAGGGAGGCAATGCGCGCTATGTCTTTGGGATCGCCGCTTAGCCCAATGAAAGAAGAATCAAAATGAGCCACATATTCCCCGATTTTCTCTGGAGTATCCCGTTCCGGATCCACAGACACCATGATGACCTGTACCCGCTCGGCGCCCCTCCCGATTTGATGGAGCGCTTGAGCAAGGTTCGCCAGTGTGGCCGGACAAACATCCGGGCAGAAGGTATATCCAAAATACAAAAGCACATATTTACCGCGAAAGTCGCTGAGCGAAACCGGGCCATCCTTGCTGAGCAAAGTAAAATCAGGTGCCGGCTCAGGCGATTGCATCACCATTCCATGAAAGCTATACGGTGCAAAGCGCCACCAGCCCCACGCAATCAACCCTATCAAAATAAATGCTCCCAAAAATGCTTTCCACCAATTTTTCATTGTCTGGCCTCCTGTGTCGCTTGAAAATCCCTGCCGCGCTTTCTCAAAAATTTTCTTATATAGATGCAAATACCATGCACAGGTTACAGAATTTGTGCTCTCTCAATAAATTTCTACTGCGCATAGCAGAGGAATAAGTGGGCTGCCTCATAAGCCAGGCGGGCTACTCCGTGACTGTTGCGCACCTCTTCATCCAAAACTCGCAAATGCCGAAGAATACGTTCCACGGTCGGCACCTCTGTCTGGTAACGATATTCTCCACGAACAATACCCCATCCATCTACGAGGATGAAGACCGGCGAAAAGTCAAAACTTCCATCGGCGCGTGGCTGATAGTAAACTTCAAAGCCTGCTCCGATGATGGTTTTGAGCAGACTTTCATCGGAGGTTGTGGCAATATACCATCGCCCTCGTTCCGCGCCCACACGCTCCGCATAGGTTCGCAAGACATCGGGGGTGTCATGCTGCGGGTCGAAAGAAATGCTCACCAGGCTGACAGGCGTGGAGAGAGGTTCTTCTGCCAGGCGACGTTGAATTTCCTGCATCATCAAATCTGGATTCACGCAAGGAGCAGTACAGCGAGTATAGGTAAACGTATAGAGGGTAATCTGCCCCTGCAATCGGTCGCTGGTCAGCCGCTCACCGTTCTGATCCACCATTGAAAACGCCGGGGCCAGGCGAATGCGTGGCAACACTTGAATAGGCTGGAAAATTTTGAAAGCCAGAGCCGAAGCGATCAAAAGCAGGGAAAAAGCATAGAGCCAGCGCATGATGATTCCCTCACGAATTCAGTGAAACCCCTTCGGGGATGGATTCCTCTGCCAGATCGGCAAAACTGATCTCCGACAAAATCTTAACAATTGCCTGATCTACCCTGGCCCACTGGCGGCGCACAGGGCAATGCAGTTCAAAAGGGCACTCTACTTTGCCCTCAATGCATTCGGAGACGTGAACGGGACCTTCAAAAAACTCTACCACCTGCAAAAGCGTAATTTCTCTTGGAGGTCGTGCCAGTTGAATGCCTCCATCCCGGCCAGGATATGTCACCAGAAAACCCCCACGCGCCAGGTCGGCCACAATGCGACGCGTGAGCGCTGCCGGGAGCAACATCTCTTCCCGGATCGTCAGAGTAGATGCAATGGCTCCTTCCCCACGACGTGCAAGAGCCAGCAGGATACGAACAGCATAATCCGTTTTGCGATTAATTCGGTTCACAGGCGGGTCTCCGTACAATGACAAGCAACGTAAACGTTTACTAATATAATAACCCTTTAAGAGGTCAAAAAACAGTGACAAAAATCACAACCTTTTCTGTGACAAAAAGCACAACGCCGAATGGTACAACCTCCGTGCCTTAAAGCCCACCATGAAATACCCCCAGTCTCCCAGGGTTGAATCAGGGATATGATGAAGCTGCACCGCAGAAGTGCCAGCGATAAGCGTCAACGAACGGGAATGGTGAAAGGGAAATGATCGAGTGAAGCGGAAGGAATAAAAAATAGAGTAGCCACGGATCAACATGGCTACCCTTTCAGGCAGATATTCTCAGGAATGCCGCCGGAAACGTCTTACGGCTCTCACTGATCGGAGACGCAGCGGAAGCCCACCTTTGGATCTACCGTTCCATAAAACTCTGCGCTATTGGGATTGGCAGATGGATTGGGGCCAACCAGCCAGGCGCGATTTGCCACCCGCAATTCGGTTGCCGCATCCTGGAAAGAGCCGCCTCGGATCACCCGTCCGTAGAAATTTGCACGAGCAGTCGGCCCCGTCGGATTGACCGTCACTCCTTTCTTGTAATAGTTGGCATCATAGAAATCCGCAATCCACTCCCAGACATTGCCGGCCATATCCAGAATCCCAAACGGGCTCGCCCCCGCCGGATAAGATCCGACCCGGCTGGTATCCCCAACAATGTTATTGAAATTCGCTCGAGAGGAATCCGGGAATTCATCTCCCCACGGATAGGTACGAAAATCATTCCCACGAGCAGCGCGCTCCCATTCTGCTTCGGTCGGCAAGCGGCGCCCAGCCCAGCGGCAATAGGCATCCGCATCCGACCAGCTTACATAGACCACCGGATAATCCCGAAATTCCGGATTCAGAAAATACTGATCGCGCGTCCTGGACTTGAATTGTTTGGGAGGCTTGCAAGCCCCGGCATCCATGCAGAGTTTGTACATCGCGTTTGTGACTTCCGTCTTATCCATCCAGAAAGCATGGAGGGTGACATCGTGCGGCGGTAGTTCATCCGGGTCGGTTTTGGTGTCATATCCCCCACGGTGGAAGGTACCTTCCGGAATATATACCTGGACCATGCCATCCGCCTGTGCCACTCGTTCGCTCCCTGCCTGTGGTGCCTGTGCGGCTACCGTAGCCGTCGGGATCACGGCCACAGGGGTCGGTGAAGGCATTGCGGTCGGAAGCGGCACAGGGGTTGGTGTGGGGGCCGCTCTGTTTCCCTGACAGCCAACGAGCAGGAATATCAGCGCCAATACCAGAGATAGCCTGCGTTTCATATGGAAACCTCCAGAGTAGAATTAGACTCTGCCTGTAGTATACAGCGAAGCAAAGGGAAAATAGTAACAATTTCATAACAAAATATTACCAATCGTTACCATAAGGAGTAAACTGAGTCCACTGCACTCACCGCTGAGTAACAGTCGGGTATCCTCGTGGTTGCCTTTCCCTGACCATTGCTTTTGACAGGCTGGAAGGCCTGCTTGCCACCATCCACTGTCCATCATCCATTTGCGATAAAATGTATCTCGATGGAGTCTGAAATGGAGCCGAAAGAAAATCTCCCGCCCTTACGCGTGTTCGTTGTTTGTGATCAAAACGCCACAGCGCCTATTTGGGGATACATCATTCGCGAAAAGGGTTTGACAGCCATCCTGGAGACTTCAGTAACCCGCGCTATGCAGCGTTATCAGGAAGAGCTTCCCGACCTGATCGTCATTGATGTCAGTGTTCCCCATGAGCAGCGCATCGAAATCTGCCGCCATTTTCGTGCCCAAAGCAACAGCCCTATTTTGCTGTTCATGCCCTCCAACAATGAGCAAGAAATCCTGGAGGCCTATCAGGCAGGAGTTGACGAGTGTGTGATTAAGCCTATCAGTCCGGCCATCTTTTTAGCCAAAATTACCGCCTGGGCGCGCCGAAGCTGGACAATGCCCATCACCCGGCGTGAAACCGGTAGTTTGCGGCTCGATCCTTCTCGACGATGCCTCATCCTGCCCACAGGACGCGAAATCCGTCTCACCAATACCGAATTTCGCTTGCTGCACCTGCTCATGAGTCGCCCCGGGTATGTGTTCTCCAATGAGGAGATCATACAAACCGTTTGGGGAGCTTCTGATGCAGACCCTGCAGTGCTCAAAAATGCTATCTATCGCTTACGCCGCAAGTTAGAAGCGGAAGGGCTGGCAGCAGATGCCATCATCCGTACCTGGCAAAAAGGATATAGCTTTCAGGAGTGAGCCTCTGGATGAATCGGTAGGCAAAAACTCATCTTCTGAAGTGAAACCTGGGGTGTATAATAAAAACAGGAGTCGCTATGCTTTACTGTATCATTCCCCCTTACATGCTCAAACAGATCGCCCTCAATGGGTCACCAGCACAGAAGAATTTTGCGCTCAACGCTCTTAACCTGACCGCCCAACTGTACGGTCAGCGATTGACTTTTGCAGAGGCGTTACGCGATCTCATCCGCCCCGAACTGGCTGCGGAGAAATACCGCGCCGTTTACCACGCCGACTTCACGGAAACCTTACCCGGCCGCCTGGTGCGCAAAGAGGGCGATCCGCCCGCGGAAGATATAGCCGTCAACGAAGCCTACGAGGGCGCCGGCCTGACCTACGACCTCTTTCACGATGTGTATGGGCGCAATTCGATAGATGGACATGGAATGCACCTCAATTCGACAGTGCACTATGGCCGAGGCTATGACAACGCTTTCTGGAATGGGCAACAAATGGTCTATGGGGATGGAGATGAGGATCTGCCCCCTGAAGAGCGACTGTTCAATCGCTTCACCGCCTCGCTGGATGTAATCGGGCACGAGCTGACGCACGGCATCACCCAACATGAGGCCAACCTGGTTTACTTCGGTCAATCCGGCGCTTTGAATGAGTCCTTTTCCGACATTTTCGGCTCACTGGTCAAACAACGCGCCCGCTCCCAAAGCGTTGGAGAAGCGGACTGGATCATCGGCGAGGGGTTGTTTACCCCTCATGTTCACGGCGTCGGCATTCGCAGCTTGAAAGCGCCGGGCACCGCTTATGACGATCCGATTTTGGGCAAAGACCCACAGCCTGCTCACATGCGCGACTACGTGGAAACATCTGAAGATAACGGCGGCGTGCACATCAACTCAGGCATTCCCAACCATGCTTTTTACGTCACCGCGCGCGAGATCGGGGGATATGCCTGGGAAAAGGCAGGGCAGATATGGTATCGCGCCCTGACCAGCGGATTGACAGCTCTCGCGGATTTCAAGGCCGCAGCCGCCGTCACCTATCGCATCGCCGGCGAACTCTTCGGAAACGGAAGCCTGGAGCAACAGGCCGTGCGTAAAGGCTGGCAGGAAGTGGGGCTGACGGTAGATGGCGAACAGGCCAGCGGCTGCCTGCCAGCGCTCCTGCACCTTTTGGGCAAGTGAAAGTCTCGGAGGTCCCATGAATACACCCCTGAAAATCAGATTTGAGCGCCGCGGTGGTTTTACAGGTATCCCCTTACGGATTCACCTGGAGGAGAAAGATTTGCCCATCGAGGCACAAATGCGCTTGCGCGAATTGCTCCAGGCACATGCGTTAGAACGCCATTCTCGTCCTTCCACGGTTGGCGCCGACCGTTTCACCTATCATTTGACGGTGATCAACGAAGATCAAGAACACACCTTTGAATTCAGCGAATCAGAAATGTCCGAGGAAGTGCGCTCGCTGGTTGAATACCTCAGCCAGGCCGCCCGACGCGCCCGCCGTCTCTCGTAATGAGCAACTCATTCACCCCCGCCTATCTGCAACTCCCTCCTGGAGAGCTTGAAAAGCGCGCAGAACAGGCCCTGGAACTTCTCAAAGCCTGTGTGCTCTGCCCGCGACGCTGCCGCGTGAATCGCTGGGAAGTGGCAAATGGGGTCTGTCGCACCGGGCGCTACGCACGGGTGAGCAGCTACGGCCCCCATATGGGCGAAGAAGACGTATTACGCGGCTGGCGCGGTTCGGGCACGATCTTCTTCAGCCGCTGCAATTTACGCTGCCAGTTCTGCCAGAACTACGAGATCAGCCAGCAGGAGGCCGGGGATGAGGTGGATGCCGGGGAACTGGCCGAGATCATGTTGCGGCTCCAGGCCTATGGATGTCACAACATCAACCTGGTTTCTCCCACTCACGTGGTGGCACAAATTCTGGAAGCGGTAGCCATTGCGGCGCGTCGCGGCTTGCGTTTACCGCTGGTCTACAACACCGGTGGCTATGATTCTCTGCTTGCCTTGCGCCTGCTCGACGGCGTGATTGACATCTACATGCCGGATATGAAATATGCGGATGAGCGCATTGCCTTCACCTACTCTCTGGTACGCAACTACCCGCGCGTCAATCAGGCGGCTGTAAAGGAGATGCATCGCCAGGTGGGGGATCTGCAGATCGGAGAAGATGGGTTGGCACGGCGCGGCCTGCTGGTCCGCCACCTGGTTCTGCCCAATCACCTGGCCGGAACGCGCAAAATTGTGCGCTTTCTTGCCCGCCACATCTCACCCAACACATACCTGAACATCATGGCCCAATACCATCCAGATTATCGTGCGGAGCGCTATCCGCTGATTAACCGCCGCATTACCGCAGAAGAATACGAGGCAGCCATTCGGGCAGCAAAAGAGGCCGGCCTCTACCGGTTGGATCAGCAACAAAGGATGATATTTCACTGGAGTTAGCGCTTTTCATCCACTCTGCCCCCTGTCCTCGCCCTCACACTCAAAAGTGCACAAAGCGGGGCCTCATGGAAGAGACACGTCAGGAGATTGCTGACCGCCCAGGTGCTTGTAACCATCTCGTCGGCAATGCTATGCCCAGGAGCTTGTCCAGCAGGTTTTTGTCAAAAACCCAGAGTGACACTCATGCACACATTCAAAGAATACCTTCGGCGTATCTCCTTGAAATGTGACATGTATGATCCCAAAATTCATCGCCGGAATGGTGAAAAGATGTTCATATCCTTTGAGAACCGAGGAGCGGGGACGAATGTTCAAATACCTGGAAATTTTATTAACTTCCTGTTCAAACGGGGTGGAACAAAATTCGTAAATTTGAATCCGTTTTCCAGACGGACCCTCCAGCCAGCCTCTGGTTGCGTGCGCTGAGTGCAGATCGCCGCTCAGGAAATATACCCCTTCGATCTCATGCTCAGCGATCCATCGCAATAAGCGATCGCGTTCCTCTGGAAACGCAGACCAGCGATCAGGTACATCTACCCCTAACTGATATAAAAGTGCAGAGGATGTTACCAGAAACTTGACAGGATATTCATCTTTCACCTTGAGCAACCATGCTTTCAGTTGCTCCCACTGAGCAGGATGAAGCATTTGCTTTTTTCTCAAGTTGCAAACCCGTCCACTGCGAGTATCCATCACAAAAAACGCAGCCGCGCCGTACGTAAACGCGCAGGCAAACGACCCAGGGTCGGCTTGGGGCAGGCGCAGCGAAGCCCCATGTACAAATTCAGGCAATCTAAACGGCACGGGGCCGTGCATAGCCTGATGCTCCCAGTAAGCCTTAAGTGCAGAAAGTACGCGTTCAGCACGCAAATTCCCTTTCTTGCAGGCGCAAGACGGCACATAGCAGGAACTTGTAGCCTGAGTACGATCCTCATCTATCCAATGCCAGTCATTATCCACCTCGTGATCATCCATAGTCATAAAAACCGGCAGGCGATTGACCACCTCGCACCATTCAGGCTGTGACCAGACGTAAGCGTAAACCTTCCGATAGTCTTCCAGCGTCTCTGCTGGCCGATTTAATGCGTTGTATTTCCCGTCATCCGCGTAAATCTGGTCTCCAATGAGCATTAAAAATCGTATAGAATCGGGCGAGTAAGAGAGGAAACGCGACAAAACATGGAACGCGTTGACATTTCCCGATCCGCTGGGGCGGAAGCAGGAACCGAAAGCAAAAGAGAAAGAGCGCCGCAGACCCGGTAAGGGGAAAGTCGTAAAGCGCCCCTCCCGTCTCTCGGGGGCATTCTCAGAGGCCTCGAGGGTCAGGGCATAGCGATAAGAGGTCTCTGGTTTCAGGTTTTTCACCCTGACGATCCCTGCAAACCCATCAGAAGCCTGTAAAGGGGCACTTCCGACCAGGCGTAACGGTTCTCCTTCTTCTGCCAGCCAGGCATAAAGTGTCCCCGGCCCATCCGCACGCGCCCACAGATTCACGCTTTCATGCGATAACCCGCCGACGATAGGACCTAAGAGAAAAGCGACCATTCTCACGCACCTTCAAGAAAGGATGGAGATATTTAGCTTCTCAACGCGTCTATCACGCCTAAAGCCTCAGGGGAAATCGAAATCTCTCGAAAATTCTCGAACAACAGATCGCGAAACGATAGGTGCATCCGTTGACGCAAGCGCTCAAAGAGCGCGTGATAGCTGAGCGGGATGGCTGTTTCCCAGGCAAGGCGCAGGCGTGCCGCCAGTTGACGAACTGTTTCGGGAGGCCCTTCGATTTCTACAAAATTCCCGTAGGGCAACTCGTCGAGCATGATCTCCGCCGCATCCAACAGATATACCGTGCGATACTTCTCGTAGATAAACTGCACCTCATAGCCCAAAGCCTCCAGGAAATGGCGGGCAGCCTCAAAGTCGGAGACCTGAAATTCGATCTCTTCGCGGCGGTGCAGGCCATCCTCGATCTGCCGACCGGCTTTATAGGTGAGCCAGGCGTGCTGATCGCGACGCAAACGCAGCACCCTCCCCTGACGGCGCAGATCGCCGCCTGGGGTATCGAAACGCAGGTTGATCTCATGCGTGCGGGCATGCAAACAACGGGCACCGGCCCGCTGCAGGCGATTTTCCAAAACCGCCAGATCGCTGACGTAGAACTTGGCTTCAATTTCCTGCGACATCGCCACAATCGGGTCAAATCATCCAGGATGGATGGGAGATGGCGCGCTATAGACAGTAATCGTGGCTTTAGACATTGAGAAAGCCTCGATGGCGCAACGTCTGCGCCGTGAAGATCGCCAGATCGCGAAACAGGGGTTCGGCAAGCGCCTCTTGCTCCTCTTTGGGCAGCGAAAGGTGCTCTTCCAGGCGCGCTGCGAATTCCTCCAGTTTCTGAGGATGAGCGAAAGGGGCAAGGTGATCCAGAAGCAACTGATGCGCTCCCTTGCGTTCCATCGCTTCCAGACCATCTAAAATCTGACGGTGAGGGGTGCCCTCCCAGATGGGCAGGATCATCGCCTCGCGCAACCAGCGCTCCGCGCCGTACTCAGCCAGTGTTCCCAGTCCACCATGCACTTCCATACACCATTTTGCCATTTGCACAGCCAGTTCTGCGGTCCAGTACTTGGCCAGATGAGCGACCAATCGAAAGAGATGATAACGGGACGAGTAGCGCGGATTCTCCTGCCAGACCTGCTCCAGCAGGCGCACTGCTTCCCACGCCAGGGCAAAGGCCACTTCCAGATCATCAAGGCGTTGCTCGACCTGATGACGGAGTAACGGATGTTCGAGAATTGCTTTGCCAAAAGCCTGGCGCCTGCGGGCAAAGGTGATTGCCTCCGCCAGTGCACGCTGGGCCAGCGCAACGCTTCCGATACTGTTGGCCACCCGCGAAAGATTCAAGGTTTCAAGGATCAGATAAATGCCCCAATCGGCTTCGCCCAGCAGATAGGCTTCACTCTGGCGCAACTCGACTTCGCCGGTGGGCACCGAACGTGTGCCGATTTTATCCTTTATGCGCCGAATGGTGTAATTCAACGTGCCATCTGAGCGATAGCGTGGGAGGAGAAAAAGCCCCAACCCGCGAATGTTCGCCGCACCACCCTGAAAGCGCGCCGCTACAACCGCCAGCTCTGCCCCGGCATTGCTGGCAAAATACTTATCGCCGCTCAAATACCAGCGATCGTCGCCAGGAACCGCAACCGTTTCCACAGCAGTTCCCAGATCGGAGCCGCCCCCGATCTCTGTCATCCAGGTCGCGCCCTGCCACACGGTTTCATCTTTCGCCAGCAATCTGGGCAGGAAGTGACGCTTCAGTGGCTCCGTGCCATATTTCGCCAGCGGAACGGCTGTAGAAAGAGAAACAGTATAAGGACAGTACAATCCGGCGTCGTAAAAAGCGGTCAGATAGCCCAGTAAATAATGGGGCACCAGAGAATTTTCCTCAAAGACGCGCCAGATCACCCCTGCCTGGTAACCTTTTCGCAGCATTTTCCAGTATTCGGGGGGAAAGAGAATTTCATCCACACGCTGGCCAAAGCGGTCGAACATGCGCAGCCAGGGTGTGCCCGCCCGATCTACAGCCGTTGAGATCAGCTTCCCCTCGCCTTCCCACCAGGTCTGGTAGTCTTCCAGATACCCCTGGGAGGCTGTTTTTCCCACCATGCGACGCAAGAAGGTTAATGGATCGAGATATTCTTCCAGTGACATATGGATACCCTGAAGGCCTTCACTGCAAAGCAGAACAGACGGATGCCAGGATGGAGGATGGATAGAGGATAAGGGGATTATACACCCATGTCCGAATGAAGACGGCAGACCGCGGAATTAGACGACGGACGGCGGACGGCAGAGCGCGATTGGACGATGGACGGTGGAGGCGACCATCAACGAATAGGGGAACGAATAAACGAATAAACGAATGGGGACGGCGGACGGCAACGGCGCGATGGACGATGAACGGTAAATAGACCGCGGATGGCAGACGGCAGAGAGCCGTAGCACGGGCTTTCCAGCCCGCCGGGGGAGGGCAAACCGTCAACGAATGGGGCAACGAATAAACGAATGCAGACCGCAGTTTCAGCGCGGGCTTCCAGCCCGTCAGACGGTGGACAACAGACCGTGGACGGCGGCAGCACAGCCCAGGCTTTCCGGCTTACCGAGGGGATACCGTCAACGAAGGGGGAACACACAAAGGCGCGCCGATTCTCGGTTATAATCATAGTGAAACCCTTAACAATCAAAGCGGTCGCATGTTCTCACGGAGGTGACGCATGGAAGAACGGAAAATTCGAGTCCTGGTAGCCAAACCAGGGTTGGATGGACATGACCGAGGGGCGAAGGTGGTCGCACGTGCGTTGCGCGATGCCGGGATGGAGGTGATCTATACCGGGTTGCGCCAGACGCCAGAGATGATCGCGGAAGCCGCGCTCCAGGAGGATGTAGATGTGGTTGGGTTATCTATCCTTTCAGGAGCGCACATGGAACTTGTGCCGCGCGTGTTAGAATTACTGCGACAAAACGGTCAGGAACATGTAAAGGTGTTTGTGGGAGGAATCATTCCAGATGAAGACGTGCCTCGCCTGCTGGAAATGGGCGTGACCGCGGTCTATGGTCCTGGCGCGCTCACCGAGGATATTATTCGCGATATTCGTGCCGCCGTCCTGGGCACGCCGGCTTGAGGAAATCCCATGAACCTTGTTGATGCAGTCCTGGCCGGGGATCGCCTGGCACTTTCCCGTCTGCTCACCCGCGTCGAAAATCAACACCCCGAGGGGATTGAGGCGCTCAGCCAGCTCTTCCCACACACAGGACGCGCCCATCTGATCGGCGTGACCGGCGCGCCCGGCACCGGTAAATCCTCCCTGGTCAATCGTCTGGCCTTGCATTACCGCCGCGAGGTGCAGCCTGCGCCGCGGGTGGCCATTATTGCCGTGGACCCCACCAGCCCCTTCAGCGGCGGAGCAGTCCTGGGCGACCGGGTGCGAATGCGCGATCTGAGCGGCGATAGCGGCATTTTCATCCGCTCCATGGCTTCACGCGGCTCCCTGGGCGGGCTGGCACAAACCACGGCAGCCCTGGCCCAGGTCTTTGATGCGGCCGGGTATGAGATCATCTTCATCGAAACGGTCGGCGCAGGGCAGAACGAAGTGGACATCGCCCGCCTGGCTCATACCACCCTCGTGGTCGAAGCGCCAGGCCTGGGGGACGACATCCAGGCGATCAAAGCGGGCATCCTGGAAATTGCCGATATTCTGGTTATCAACAAAGCCGACCGCCCCGGCGTGGAAAGCACGGAAAAGGCCCTGAGAAACATGCTGGAGCTTAGCCATCCGCTGCGCCATGTCTTTCGGCACCACGGGAAAATCGAAGTGGTCGAGGCCGCGGCCGCCGCCCCCCAATATAACTCCTGGATTCCTCCCATCCATCGTACGGTTGCCACGGAGGGCAAAGGAATCGCCGAGCTGGTGGAATCCATTGCCCGCCATCGCCAGCACCTGATCGAGAGCGGCGATTGGGAAGCGCGTGAGCGCGCTCGCCTGCAAGCCGAGCTGGAAGACCTGCTGCGCGAAACCCTGCTCCACCAGTTTCGCTCCCGCATTGCTCCCCAAATCTATGAACAGGTACTGCAACAGGTACTGGCTCGCGAACTTTCCCCCTGGGATGCGGTTCATCTATTGGTGGATCGGAGGCAGGGATGATCTACGGAGAGCGCATTCGCCTGCGCGCCATCGAGCGTCGCGATTTACCCTTCTTCGTCCAATGGCTCAACGATCCGGAAGTATATCGCACGCTGTATGTCCGTTTCCCACTCTCCCTGGAGGAAGAAGAAAAATGGTTTGCAGAAGTCATGCAAACCCACCCTGCTGAACGTCCCCTGGCCATCGAGGTACGTGAAGAGAGCGACTGGAAGCTAATCGGGAACTGCCGGCTGTTCAAGATAGACTGGATCAACGCTTCCGCTGAATTGGGTATTTTCATCGGCGATAAAAGCTACTGGAACCAGGGATATGGCAGCGAGGCGGTATTCCTGCTCTGCCGCCACGCCTTTGAGACCCTGAACCTGCATCGTGTGTACCTGCACGTTTACGAATTCAATCGGCGTGCCATTCGGGCTTACGAGAAGTGCGGTTTCGTCCTGGAGGGACGCCTGCGCCAGGCGCGCTATAGTGAAGGAAAATACCACGATGTGCTGATCCTGTCCATCCTGCGCCCCGAATGGGAACAACGGAGAAAATGAGGTGCACCCATGTCATTGCAGCATCATGAAATGAAAATTTACGGAAGCATCAAGCTCTTCGGCGGCACCGGGTCGCCAGAACTGGCTCAAAAAATCGCCAGCTACCTGAAGCTCGAACTGTGTGAGCGTGAGATCATTGAATTCCCCAACGAGAACCTGTTCGTCAAGCTCAAGCAAAGCGTGCGCGGGCAAGATACCTACGTGATCCAACACACCGCATCGCCGGTACATCGCAACCTGATGGAACTACTCATCCTGATCCAGACCCTGCGCCTGGACTCCGCGGCGCGTATCACCGCCGTTATCCCTTATCTGTGCTATGGGCGCTCGGATAAGAAAGATCAGCCCCGCGTCCCCATCACCGCTCGCCTGGTAGCCGACATGATCGAAGTGGCAGGCGCCGATCGCTATATTACCCTCGATCCCCATGCCGGGCAAATTCAGGGCTTCTTCTCCATCCCTGGGGATGTGCTCACCGCCACCCATCTCATTGTGCAACACATTCGGAAAAACCTGCTGCCGCACATGATCAAGCCGGTGGTTGTGGCCGCCGATCTCGGCTTCGCCAAACGCGGGCGGAACTACGCCGCCGCCCTGGATACGCCGATCGCCTTCGTAGAGAAAAGACGCATCGCCAATGAAGCGCGCGCCGAAGCACTGACGCTGATCGGCGAGGTGGAGGGCCGCGACGTGATCATTGTGGATGACGAAGTAGATACCGGCGGCTCGATCTCCCAGGCGACGATGGTGGTCAGGGAACACGGCGCCCGCAACGTTTACCTGGCCTTTGTCCATCCGGTGCTCTCACGCAACGCTGCCGAGCGGCTGGCCTCGCTCCCGATCCAGGGTATTATCACCACCGATACCATTCCCATCCCGCCCGAAAAAATGCGCTACCTCAAGGACAAGATCACCATCCTGTCCGTGGCCCCGATGCTCGGCGAGGTGATCCTGCGTGCCCATGAAGGGCGCAGTGTGGGAGAGATGTTCAACGAGTAACGATGACACGCAAACGCTGGTTGCTCTATCTGCTGATCAACGCGCTGGTCTCGGCGCTGGTCACGGTGAGCATCCTGTACGTCTACGATCGCCTCTATCGGAACGCGGCCATCCCTCCGTCCATCGCGACCCCCCTCACTCCCATCACGCCGGCTGCGCTCCCCTCGAACACGCTCCAGGTTGTCGTCTTAGGCGCCGGGGATCTGGAAAATGAACGCGTGGTATTGCAATACAATGGCCCGCTCTCCCTCGACCTGAGCGGCTGGCGCATCAAGGACGAAGACGGGTTCGTGTACGTTTTTCCGAACTTCACCCTGGCATCGGGCGGCGCCGTGCAACTTCACACCACCCAGGGCACAGATACCCCCATAGACCTCTTCTGGGGATTGCCGCAGGCAATTTGGGAAAGCGGTGAAACATTGATGTTATTCGACCGTACAGGCACGCCGCGCCTGAATTACACCGTTCCCTGACCGGCCAATCTTGCCGCGCCTTCCTGCCTTCCCCCTGCGCCTTCGCAACCAGCCTGAAGCCGATCCCTGCGCCTGCGGCTGCGCTGCCTCATGGGATCAGGGGATCCTCCAGGATCACTCTCTCTTCGTCCCGATCCACAGGATCACCTCGACAGGTCCCTGTGGCAGGCGCAGAACTTCCCAATCCAGCGCCCCGGCAGGCACAGGGAACTGTGCGGTCTGTCCCGTCACCTCCCAGAGTCGTCGCAGCCATTCCCAGCTCCAGGAAGCAGGTCGAAAGGCCACGCCCGGCAAGACGATGAACTTCCCCCCTGTCTGTAACACCCGTCGCGCTTCGCTCAGTGTGTCAGGGTGAAGAATATATTCCGTCGGAAAGGTGGCGACGACGCAAGGGAAACTCGCCTCGGGGAACGGCAGGGCCTGCGCCCTGGCCTGAACCAGCCTGGCAGTTTTCCCTGCATTGCGCCGCGCCAGCCGTCCCATCGAGCGCGAAGCATCCACCCCAAAAGGCTGAAAACCCTGCTCACTGAGCATTTTTTGCAAATGTCCCGGCCCATGACCGAGTTCCAATACCCGCGTCCCCTCCACATAAGGGAGAACGAGCGCAATCCATTGCTTCCAGCGACCGCCAGAAACCAGGGCCGCCACGAGATCGTAGAGACCGGCCAGGGGATGATAAAGCAGATAAAAGAAGCCGCGCAGGAGCAGACGCATAAAAGCAACAACGGGTTTGCAGGCGCAAACCCGTTTCTGAAGCAAAGGTTACGAAGGCGAACACTCAGGCTTCGGCGGAGGTTTCAGAGGGAGCTTCGCCGCTCTTGCGGCGCACCGAGCCGATGACCCTCTCGCCCTTTTCACGTGCCTTCTCCGCGAGTTCTTCGGCGCGGGCGCGCGTCTCACGGGCCAGCTCCTCCGCGCGAGCGCGGGCCTCACGGGTCAACTCTTCGGCGCGGGCGCGGGCTTCTGCCGCTGCTGCTTCCGCGCGGACCAGCGCCTCCTCTGCCGATTCTGTTGCCCGATCGCGTAGCTCAATCCCCTTCTCACGGATCAGTGCACGCGTCTCCCCTCCGGATTGCGGTGCAAAGAGCAAGGCGACGATGGCACCCGTCAGGCCACCGACAATAAACCCTACCAGAAAAGCACCAAATTCATCACGTTCAGACATAGGAAATACTCCTTTCTTAGAATTTCTGCTTGATCCCGAGCAATTGTATCACACGTTGAATCCCAGCCAGGTAGCTGTTCAGCCTGAGCACCGGCTCCACGACATTTTCTCCCAGAAACTGCGCCGTTCCCCGCAGGTTGTTCACGGTATCTTGCGTCGCCTGCAGGATTGGCCGCACCTCGTTTTGGAGCAGGTTGATCAGGATCGCCATCTGGATCAGCAGCACGATTAAGGCCGCGCCAATGACCAGCGATTCCAGCGCCAGGATAATGATGAAAATATCCCGAATGCGCTCCGTGGGCGTGGAAGGCTGAAGCAAAGCATAGATGGCCAGGCCGGATAACACCAGGAACAGGATACCTCCCCCTATCAGTATCCATCGCAGGCGAGCCGATTGGTTGGAAGAAGCAGCGTTTGTATTCATCTTTCTCATTATAACATGAAAGGCAACCATCCTGTGAAGAATGGTTGCCTTTCTGTTCAATATCCCCAAAGCGTTCAGGCGACCTGCAACGCCTTTTCGACGATCTCCTCCAGCATCCGGGTCGTGACCGACTTCGGGCGCTCGATGGGTTGACCCAATGCCCGTGCCCAGACGTAGTTCGCCGTCACGCCCAGGGCGCGACCAATGCCGAAGAGCACGGTGTAGAAATCAAACTCGCGCACGCCATAGTGGTATTGCAATGTGCCGCTGATAGCATCCACGTTCGGGGCTGGATTCTTGGCCTTGCCCTGTTCTCTGAGTACCTGTGGCACCACCTCATAGACCAGCTGCGCCAGACGCACCAGATCGTCCTCCGGGAAGCGCTGCTGGGCAAATTGCATCTGGGCAGTAAAGCGCGGATCGGGCACCCGCAGCACAGCGTGACCGTAGCCGGGGATGACCTTGCCAGCGTTCAAAGTATCCCAGGCGAATTGATAGAGCTGTTCACGGGTCGGCACGCCGCCGAATTTCTGGATCACATCCAGCAGCCACCCCAGGCATTCCTGATTCGCCAGCCCATGCAGCGGCCCGGCCAGCCCATTCATCGCCGCCGAGAAAGACAGGTAGGGATCCGAAAGCGCCGATCCGACCAGATGCATGGTATGCGCCGAAACATTCCCCGATTCGTGATCCGAATGCAAGATGAAATAGAGCCGCGCCAGCTCCGCATATTCTTTCTGGTTCTCCACCTGGATCATCTGGGCGAAATTCGCCCCGTAATCCAGTGAGGCATCCCAGCGCGGTTCTGTCCCATCCCGATACTTCAAGCGGTAGATGAAGGCGCCGAGGATGGGAAGTTTCGCCGTCAGGTCAAGGCTATCTTCCAGCGCCGGCACCCAGTACTCATCCTTTTTCATCCCCTGATGATACTTCTGTGCGAATTTTGAGCCGACCTGGAGCGCGAGAATCCCCTGCGAGAAGAGGGTCATCGGGTGCGTTTCGGGAGGCATGGCGCGCAAGACGTCATACACATAAGAGGGGATAGAAGCCCGCTTCCTCCATTCGGCCTCGACCTCTTCAGCCTGCGCTTTGTTCGGGATCTCGCCGGTGAGCAACAGGTAATACAGGCCTCCTACATAGGGCATATCCGCCCCATCCGGTTTGGGCAGGAGCGAGAGCACTTCCGGAATGGAATAGCCGCGGAAGCGGATGCCTTCTGCCGGATCCACATAGGAGATGTCGGTGACCAGCACTTTGACATCGCGCATGCCACCGTAAACCTGTCCCACCGTCACTTTATCTACCACTACCTCCCCATGCTCTTTTGTCAGGCGACGCACGCGCTCACGCCATTCTGGCAACTGGGCCGCAATCTTGTCATACAGGATCATGGGAACCTCCTTATGCGGAAGATAAAACTAAATCTCTACCAGGGAATGGAGCGTGCGAATGCTCTCGCGCACCGCTGCAGCCGACTTCTCCAGCGCTGCTTTCTCTTCTTCATCCAGCGTATACTCGATGATCCGCTCCACCCCTTTGCGCCCCAACTGTACCGGCACGCCGAAGAAAATATCGCGCAGCCCATACTCCCCCTGCATGTAAGCAGAGGCGGGAACGATCAGGTGCTTATCCTTCAAAATGGCTTCCACCATCTGAGCCACGGCCGCGGAAGGTGCGTAGTATGCGGAACCGGTCTTGAGCAGGTTCACAATCTCGCCACCGCCCTTGCGCGTGCGATTGACAATCGCCTCCAGCTTATCCGCGGGCAAATACTCACGCAAGGGGATACCGGCAATGTTGGAATGGCGAGTCAAGGGCACCATCTCATCCCCGTGCCCACCCAGCACGTAACAGTGAATGTTTTCCACGCTCACCCCGGTCTCCATCGCGACGAAGGCGCGCATGCGCGCCGAATCCAGCACCCCGGCCTGTCCGACCACCCGATGGGGCGGTAACTTGCCCACCTTCATCGTCAGATAGGCCATCGTATCCAGGGGGTTGGTGAGCACGACGAAAATCGCATCCGGGGAGTACTTCAGCGATTCCAGGGTCGCCTTGCGCACGATCTCGGCGTTTGCCGTCAGCAAATCCTCGCGCGACATGCCCGGCTTGCGCGGCAAGCCAGCCGTGATCACCACCACATCCGAGTTCTTCGTCTCCTCGTAACCATTCGAGCCGACCACGTAAACATCCTTCCCGATGATCGGCATCGCCTCTAACAGATCGAGACCTTTGCCCTGGGGCATTCCTTCCACAACATCCACCAGGACAATATCAGCGATCTCACGCTCGGCCAGCCAGTGCGCAGTGGTGGAACCGGTCATGCCGGCGCCGATAATAGAAACCTTATAGTTCATAGTGCCTCCCAAAAAAGGTTGAAGTAGGCAAGACTTGACAACTACAATTGTAACGAAAAAAATGTCCAAAGAGTGAGTGGATTTTGTCCTGTTTTTGGAGGGAATGTATCACTATGGGTTCTCTTCATCTCGCAGCCGGCAAACTATAGTATCTCAAGCATGGTAAAATACACCCATGCTCCCGACAACTCGCCTGATCGAATACGGTCAATCGCTCTGGTACGATAACATCCAGCGCCGCCTGTTGCGCAATGGAGAACTGGAACGCCTGATCCGCAACGGTGAGATTCGCGGCGTGACCTCCAACCCCACCATCTTCCATAACGCCATTGCCAAAACCAGCGACTATGACGATGCATTACAACCGCTGGCCTGGGCCGGCTGGGAGGAGGAACGCGTCTTCTGGCAGCTTGCCGTTGAAGATATTCAAGAGGCCTGCGATCTCTTCCTGCCGCTCTACGAACAAACGCAAGGGGAGGATGGTTACGTTTCTCTGGAAGTGGACCCGCGGCTGGCCTATCAGCCTCAGCCCACCGTGGAACAGGCCCAGGCGCTCTGGGAGCGGGTGAACCGCCCTAACCTGATGATCAAGATTCCTGCCACCACAGAGGGTCTCTCTGCCATTCGCCAGGCGATTGCGAAAGGCATCAACGTCAATGTCACCCTGATCTTTTCCCTGGAGCGCTATCGCCAGGTGATCGAGGCCTATCTGGCGGGCCTGGAAGATCGCCTGAGGGCCGGCCTGCCGCTGCACTCGATAGCCTCGGTCGCCTCCTTTTTCGTCTCCCGGCTGGATACGAAAATAGACGCGCGCCTGGAAGCCCTGCTCCGCTCGGAGCCGCCTCAGGCGGAGCGCATTGCGGCCCTGCGCGGGCAGGCAGCGATTGCCAACGCCCGTCTGGCATATGCCCTGTTTGAGGAGTACTTCTCCGGGCCACGCTGGCAGGCTCTGGCCGCAGCCGGCGCCCGTCTCCAGCGACCTCTCTGGGCCTCCACCAGCACCAAAAACCCAGCCTATCCGGATACGCTCTACGTGGACAACCTGATCGGCCCACACACCGTTAACACCGTGCCACCTCAGACCTTAGAGGCCTTCCGCGACCATGGCCGGCTGGGAATGACGATCCGCGACCATCTGGAACAGGCGCGGCAGGTCTTTCAGGAGCTGGAGGCGCTTGGCATTTCCCTGGATCAGGTGATGCAAGAACTGGAAGAAGAAGGCGTGCGCGCCTTCGCAGAGGCGTTTGAGGCCCTCTTAAACACCTTGCGCCAGCGGCTGCAGGCGCAGCGCCTTCACCTGGGACCACTACAGTTCCCTGTCAGGGAGCATCTCGCCTCCGTGGCGCAGGATTTCGTCTCGCGCCTGTGGCAGGGAGATGCCACGCTGTGGACAGAGGACGCTCAGGGACAGGCAGAGGTACGACGGCGATTGGCCTGGTTGGACCTTCCGATCCAGATGCCATCGCAGCTTGCTGAATATCGCGCCTTTGCCGAAGAAATTCGCCAGGCCGGCTTCACGCACTTCGCCCTCCTGGGCATGGGCGGATCTTCCCTGGCTACGGAGGTGCTGGCACGCTTCCCCTTTGAACGGCATGGCCTGGAAGGGATCATCTTCGATACCACCGACCCGCAGGAAATTCAGGCGAAAGCTGCCTCTCTTCCCCTCGATCAAACGCTCTTCATTGTCTCCAGCAAATCGGGCGGGACGGCGGAGGTGATGGCCCTCTTCAACTACTTCTGGGAGCAGGTAAAGGGAAATGGGGAACAATGGATCGCCATCACCGATCCCGGCACTTCGCTCGCCTCGCTGGCGCAGGAACGCGGCTTTCGCCGCCTTTTCCTGGCCGATCCCAACGTCGGAGGGCGCTACTCGGCGCTCTCTGCGTTCGGGCTGGTTCCGGCAACCCTGCTGGGCGTTGATGGAGATCGTCTGCTTGGCGAGGCCCGCGTCATGCGTCGCCAGTGCCTGCCTCCGGTAGAGATGGCGCGCAATCCAGGCCTGATGACCGGCCTGCTCCTGGCCGAGGCTGCGCTCCAGGGGTACGAGAACCTCACCCTGCTCGCCGATCCGCCCGTCGCGCCCTTCACCGCCTGGATCGAACAACTGATCGCCGAATCCAGTGGCAAGGAAGGCAAAGGCATCCTGCCCGTCAGCGAACAGGTTGGCCTGCCACAGGAATACTCCCCGGATCGGCTGTTCGTCTATTTCCGTTCAACAGGGGAAATCCTGCCCCAGGTGGAGGCCCTGCATCAGGCTGGCCATCCCATCGTGATCTTCGACCTTGCTTCTCCCTACGCGTTGGGCGCCGAGTTTTATCGCTGGGAATTTGCTACCGCCGTTGCATGTGCCAGGCTCAAAATCAACGCCTTCGATCAGCCGAACGTGGAGGATGCCAAAGTGCGCGCCCGGCAGCAGATCGCGCGCTATCAGCAGGGAGAAACCCTGCGCTCGCCGCTCCCCGCGCAACACGACCTGCGCGCTCTGGATACATTCCTGGCCCAGGCCCAACCCGGCGACTTCATTGCTCTGAACGCCTTCCTGCCGCGTCTGCCCCAGTTCGAGCAAGCGCTGGAATCGCTGCAACGTGCGCTGCGCCGCCGCACTCGCTGCGCCGTCAGCCTCGGTTTCGGGCCGCGTTTCCTGCACTCGACCGGGCAATATCACAAAGGCGGTCCCAACCGCGGCCTGTTCATCGTGATCACCGCCGCACGCGAGCAGGATTTGCCCATCCCAGGCCAGGGGTTGACCTTCGGCACCCTTCAATACGCCCAGGCCTTAGGCGACATGGAGGCCCTGCTGGCACAGGGGCGGCGCGTGCTCCACATTCACCTCCCCTCCCCACAGGCACTCCTGGAACAAGCCCGGTCGCTGGGCGATGCGCTGTAAACGCGGACCGGCGCAGCACAGGTTTGCAAGCCCGTCGGTAACTGTCTCGACCATTTAGACCACTGTCCTCTGTCATTGCTTCGGCGGCTATCGCGCCTCGCAATGACAAACAGCACAGGACAGATAATGCGCCGCGGATTGCCGGCGAATCCAAAGAACGGAGGAACTGCCTCCCAACCCCTATCCTTTTCCCCGCAAGTCCCGCAGGAGACGAACATGTCCCGGAACCCCCTCACGCCTCGTCGCATTGCCTTTTTGCTCCTCTTCCTCCTCGTCCTGGCCTGCAATCTGCCGCGCCCGCCTTCGGCAACGCCTGCGGCAAACGTCACCCGGCCGGCGCCTTCGCCGCAACTGCCGACCGTCCCAAGGGAATCGCCAACGGCCACAGGTGCCCTGGCTTCCTCCCCTTCCGCCGCCCCGCCGACCTTCACCCCGGCGCGCACCACGCCCTCCCTGTTCCTCGCCGATGCCACGCGCTGCCGCCAGGGGCCAGGAACCGCCTTCCCCATCCTGACCGTGATCCCCTCCGGAGCGCAACTCCCCCTGCTGGGACAATGGGACGCCGAAAACTACTGGCTGGTGCGCCTGGATAACAATACGATCTGCTGGGTGTGGGGCGGCGCCGCCACGCCACAAGGGAGCCTGGAACTTCTCCCCTCCGTCACGCCGCCTCCCAGCCCGACCGCCATTCCACCCCAGCCGGTGACCAACCTGCGTTACACCTATTCCTGCTCCTATGCCGCCGGGGGTATCGAGGTGAGCGTTTCCCTGACCTGGAACGCGGCGGCAAATGCCACAGGCTACCGCGTCTATCGCAATGACCAGAAAATCGCCGAAGTTCTCGAACCATCCTTTGCAGAAGTGGCCCTGGTGGCCTCCCTGAGCGAGGTGCTCAGCTATCGGGTGGAGGCGTTCAACGCCGGCGGTGTTTCCCAGCCAAAGACCATCTCCTTTTCCTGCCAGTAAATATGCCCCGTTCGCACGTTCTGATCCTGCTCGCCCTTTCCCTGCTCACTGTCAGCCTGTTCCTGGGCGCGGCCGCGCTCTATTTTCGGCCTGGCTTTCCGCTGGATGACGCCTGGATTCACCAGACCTACGCCCGCAACCTGGCACAGCGCGCCGAATGGAGCTTTCTACCCGGCCATCCCTCGGCTGGCTCCACCTCTCCCCTCTGGACCATCCTGCTCTCCTTCGGCTTTCGCCTCGGCCTCTCGCCCTATCTCTGGACCTGGTTACTGGGGATCCTCGGCCTGTGGTGCATGGGCTTGCTGCTGGAAAGCGCCGCCCGTCGCTGGCTGAGCTTCTACCAGCCGCACCTGCCCTGGGTGGGGATCATCGCCGTCCTGGAATGGCGCATGGTGTGGATGGCCGCCTCGGGAATGGAGACCCTGCTCCACGCACTGATCCTGACGCTGATCGCCATCCGCCTGCTGACCGCAGCGCCGCGCTACCTGACCCTGGGGCTCCTCTGCGCCCTGGCGACCTGGACGCGCCCGGATGGCGTGCTCCTCTTCCCCTTCCTGGCCCTCGATGCGCTTCTGCGCCCCACCCCCTCCTCCGGCGAACGCTGGCGGCGCCTCCTGAACCTGACCCTCGGCTTCAGCCTGCTCTTCGGGTTGTATCTCCTCTTCAACCTGATCCTGGAAGGACACCCCTGGCCGAACACATTTTACGCCAAGCAGACGGAGTACCTTTCCTGGCAGCAAAAATCCCTTTTGGAACGCCTCGGTTTATATGGGATGCAATGGCTGCATGGGGCCTTACTGCTGCTTTTTCCGGGGATGGTGTGGTTTTTCATCCACCTGTGGCGACGACGGGAGGCGCCGCTCCATCCCACCTCATGGATATTGCTCGCCTGGTGGGGCGCATTTTTCATGATCTACCTTCTGCGCCTGCCACCCTATCAACATGGGCGCTATATCCTGCCGCTCCTGCCGCTTTCGCTGCTGTGGGGCGTCTCAGGATTGCTCCTGGCCGGCCGGGTCGCCCGCCGAAAATGGGCCAGGATCGGCCTGCCGGCCTGGCGAATGAGCTTTGCCCTGTTGCTGGTGCTTTACCTGTTCTTCGGCGCCAACGCTTATGCCCAGGAGGTCGCCTTCATCGAGACGCAAATGGTGGATACGGCGCGCTGGGTGCAGGTAAATCTCCCCCCGCAGGCGGTGATTGCCGCCCATGATATTGGCGCGCTGGGGTATTTCGATACGCACCCGCTGGTGGATCTGGCCGGTCTGATCTCGCCGCAGGTGATCCCTTTCATGAACGACGAACACGCCCTGGCCAGTTACCTGGATGCGCAGGGCGTGCAATACCTGATCGTGCTGCAGGGCATCTACCCCACGCTGGAGGCCGGGCGCAAGGTGGTTTACCGCGGCCTCCCCTGGCCCTATGAGGAAATGCCCATGGTCGTTTACCGGTGGCGCTAATCGTTCGACTCAGAGCACTTCGACATCATGCGACTGCGATTCTTTCCACCCGGCGGGCGTGATGCGCACGAAGACCGCTTTTTCATAAAGTTCATCCACGCTATGAGCGCCGCAGTAGCTCATTCCCGATTGTAACCCACCGACCAGTTGCGTCAGCACCTCGCGCACCGGGCCGCGATAGGGCACTGCGGCTTCGACACCCTCCGAAACGTAATCCTCAATCTCTTCCTGGGTGATCCACCCCTCCCCTTCGCGAATCTTGCGCGCAATATTCGCCTGCAGCGAGGCCATGCCGCGCGAGACCTTGTAGCGGTGCCCCTTACGCGTCATCATCAACCCCGGACTTTCATCGGTCCCGGCCAGCAAGCTGCCGATCATGACCGTCGAGGCCCCCGCGGCCAGGGCTTTGACAATATCCCCGGAGGTGCGAATGCCGCCATCCGCGATGATCGGGATGCCCTGCGGACGGGCAACGGCGGCGCATTCCATGACCGCCGAAAGCTGTGGCACACCGGCCCCCGCCACCAGGCGCGTGATGCAGATCGAGCCGGGACCTACTCCCACTTTGACCGCGTCGGCGCCGGCATCAATCAGTCGCTGCGTGGCTTCTGCGGTGGCGACATTGCCACCGATGATCTGCGCCTGCGGAAAATGGCGGCGAATGGCGCGGATCATCTCTATCTCCAGCTGCGAATCCCCATGCGCAATATCCACCACAATACAGTCCGCGCCGGCCTCCAGCAATGCTTCGACGCGCTTCAACTCCCGCTCCTTGACGCCCACCGCCGCCCCCACCGCCAGCCGTCCTTTGGCGTCTTTGGTCGCTTTGGGGAACTCGGTAATCTTCAGAATATCCTTCAGCGTGATCAGGCCGACCAGCGCACCCTGCTCATCTACCAGCGGTAGCTTTTCAATGCGGTGGCGATGCAGAATGGCCGCCGCTTCCTGAAGCGTCGTGCCAGGAGGAGCGGTGATCAGGTTGCGGCTCATGATCTCGGTCAAGGGACGCCGATCATCCTGCTCAAAAAGCATGTCGCGGCTGGTAACGATGCCGACCAGCCGCCCGTTTTCATCCAGGATGAGAATCCCCCCTGTGCCGGTTTCCTCCATCATGCGCCGCGCATCGCCGACCGTGTGACGCGTCGTCAGCGTAATCGGCTCTTCCACGACAAAGGATTCGGCTCGTTTGACGCGCTCCACCTGGGCCACCTGCTCTTCAATCGGCATAAAACGGTGGATGATCCCAATCCCCCCATGGCGCGCCATCGCAATCGCCATCTCGGCTTCGGTCACCGTGTCCATGTTTGCGGAAACGATCGGTATCTGGAGCGTGATCGCGGGAGTCAGGCGGGTTTGCGTGGAGAGCTTGCGCCGCGAGGGGATATCTGAAAACTGGGGCACCAGTAAGACATCGTCATAGGTCAGGGCCACATCGGGGAGAATCTTCATAGGCTACCTCCTGCAACAGGAATTTGCAAAATGCTTAACCGAGTATAATACAAATATGAGCGATCCGCTTCTTTCCATCTCTCCGATTGATGGACGCTATCAGGAACAGACTGCCCCTCTGCGCGAGTGGTTTTCGGAATTTGCCTATATCCGCTTTCGAGTCAGGGTGGAAATCGCCTATCTTCTTTTCCTCAGCTGCCGTCTGGGCAAACCGCGCCCCTTAACGGACGCGGAACAGGAACGCCTGCAAAGGGTTGCAGATTCCTTCTCCCTCCCTGAGGCGCTGCGCGTCCACGAGCTGGAATCGCTCACGCGGCATGATGTCAAAGCCCTGGAACTCTTCCTGCGCGAGCAATTCCAGGCAGCCGGCCTGCACGACCTGATCCCCTGGATACACTTCAGCCTGACTTCCGAAGATGTCAACAGCACAGCCCAGGCCTGGGCACTGCTCGAAAGTCGCCAGCGGGTGATCCTGCCTGCCCTGGACCTGCTCCTCTCGCGCCTGACTGCGCTGGCCCGCGAACACGCCGCGCTCCCCATGCCGGCGCGCACACACGGGCAAATTGCCGTCCCTACCACTTTCGGCAAAGAGATCGCGGTCTTCCTGGCCCGTCTGCAGCCGCTGCGCCGGGCACTGGCGGATCATCGCTTCCAGGCGCACTGGAGCGGCGCAGTCGGGAATTTCAACGCCGCCGTTGCCGCTTTCCCTGAAACAGACTGGCCCGCCTTCGCCCGCGATTTTCTGGCCTCTTTGGGGCTGGAATGGCACCCCTGCGCCACGCAAATCCTGCCTTACGAGAACTGGCTCGAATATTTCTCCCACCTTTATCGCGTGAACACTGTGCTTCTCGACCTGGTGCAGGACCTCTGGCGATATATCAGCGATGGCTATCTGCACCTGCGCGTGGTACAACAGGAAGTGGGATCCTCCACCATGCCCCAAAAAGTCAATCCGATAGATTTTGAGAACGCCGAAGGCAACCTGGGGCTGGCCAACGCCCTGATCGAACACTATCAACGCAAGCTACCCATCTCACGGTTACAGCGCGATCTTTCGGACTCGACCGTGCGGCGCACGTTCGGCGTGATGTTTGGTCACACCCTTGTCGCCTGGCAGGCTATCCTGCGCGGGCTGGAACGCCTGCAAGTGCAGCCGACGGTCATGGAACAGGCGCTGGAGGCGCATTGGGAGATGGTCGCCGAAGGCGCCCAGACAATCCTGCGCGCCGCCGGTTACGCAGAAGCCTATGACTGGCTGAAAACGCTCACCCGTGGGCAGGTTCTCACCCCCGCCGCCTATCAGCAATGGGTCGAATCTTTGCCGGTGGCCGCGGAAGTGAAAGAGCGGCTTCTCTCCCTTTCGCCGAAGACGTTTACCGGCCTGGCGGAACAACTGGCGCGCGCCGTCACAGACGGGAGGCCACCTGCTCATGAACCTTTCGATTCGCATTGACGTTTAATGGACGATGTAGATGGTGGACTGCGGACAGCGAGATGGAGCGCCAGCTTTCACGAGGCAGTCGCCTCACCTTTGCCTGAAAGAAAGGAGCACCTCATGAAATTCTTTCGCCTTCTTTCCCTGAGCCTGATCCTGCTCATGCTATTCCCCGCCTGGGAAGTACCGGCGGCGCAGGCCGCCACCCTCTGCGACCAGGCTCAATTCATTGCGGACGTCACCATCCCTGACGGTACGGTTCTCGCAGCCGGCACCGTCTTCACCAAAACCTGGCGGCTGAAGAATATCGGTAGCTGCACCTGGGGAAGCGGCTATCGCCTGGCCTTTTCCAGCGGCCACGCGATGGACGGACCGGCAGAAGTGAACCTGCCTTACAGCGTTGCGCCGGGGCAGACGGTAGATGTCTCTGTAACCCTGACAGCGCCAGCCGCAGCCGGCTCCTACCGCGGCTACTGGATGCTGAAAAACGCTTCCGGGGTGCTCTTTGGCCTGGGAAGCACAGCCAGCCTGCCCTTCTGGGTCGAGATCGTCGTACCAGGCAGCGAGAGCGTGGTGCTGGATTTTATCGCCCAGGCGCCGAACGCATCCTGGGGCAATGCTTCCAAAAGCCTCCCCTTTCCTGGCACAGATGGGGATGTGCGCGGATTTGCGCTGGTGCGCGACAACCCCACCCTGGAAAGCGGCACTCCCCTCAGCGGTAAGGGATTATGGATGGTGCCGCAACAGGTCTTTAACGGGGTCATCTATGGCGTCTTCCCGGCCGTTACTGTCCAGACCGGGGATGAATTCCGCGCCACCATTGGCTGCGAACAGGGCGCCACGGGTTGTTACGCCCGCTTCACCCTCCAGTATCTGGATAGCCGCAATGGCCTGTACACCCTTTGGAGCTTCGATGAGCGCTACGATGGGCAAATTTTCAGCGCTCGCGTGCCGTTGAACGCCATCGCAGGCCAGACGGTACGCTTTGTGCTGAAAGTACGCGCCGCCGGCTCTGCAACCGGCGACCGCGCTGTGTGGGTCAACCCGGTTATCGTGCGTGGCGGCACCCCACCTCCCCCCGGCGTAACGCCCACCCCGACCGTCACCCCACCCCCTGCATCCTCCTGCGACAAAGCCCAGTTCATCGCCGATGTCACCGTGCCGGATGGGACGCTGATGGCCCCTGGTCAGGTCTTCGATAAAACCTGGCGCCTGAAGAACATCGGCACATGCACCTGGACCACCGCCTATAAACTGGCGTTCGTCAGCGGTGAACAGATGGGAGGCCCGGCAGAAGCCAACCTGCCGCGCGAGGTGCCCCCTGGCAGTACAGTAGACCTGACCGTGCGGCTCACTGCGCCTTCGACCCCCGGCCTGTATCGCGGCTACTGGCAATTCAAGAACGCCACCGGGGCACTCTTCGGCATCGGCAGCCCGGCCATCCTCCCATGGTGGGTGGAAATTCGAGTCAGCGGAACGCCGCCGACCGGCGACACCGCCTACGACTTCGTGGCCCAGGCGTGTGACGCGCAATGGGTCAGCGGCGCTGGCGTCCTGCCCTGCCCGGGAAGCGAAGGGGATGGCCGCGGGTTCATGCGCGTGGTGACCCCGTCGCAACTGGAAAACGGGGTGAGCGATTCGCGTTCGGGGCTGCTTACCGTGCCCCAAAATGTCTATAACGGCTACATCCAGGGCATCTATCCGCCCTTCCGCGTGCAGTCAGGGGATCGCTTTGAGGCCATCGTGAACTGTGAATATAACGCCACCTCCTGCTTCGTGATCTTCCGCCTGGACTATCGCATCGGTAGCGGCCCGATCCAGACCCTCTGGGCTTTTGCAGAACGGTATGAAGGGATGTATTATGCAGCCAGCATTGATCTCTCAGCGCTGGCCGGGCAGGATGTGCGCTTTGTGCTCACCGTGCTGGCGAACGGCGCAGCCAGCGGCGATCGCGCCCTGTGGGTGGCGCCGCGCATCCGGCGCAGTGGCGCTGCGACAATCACTTCCACCCCGACCCTTACGCCATCCATCACGGTCACGCCGACCTATACCCCCACGTCAGCGCCGCCCACCTCGACGCCCACGCCGCCCCCCACCAGCACGCCAACATTGACGCCAACCCCCACCATCACGCCAACGCCTTCGGAGACGCCAACCCCTTCGCCAACGCCGTGAGCGAAAAATGGAGAGAGCAGACCAAAACGAGAACAGGTTTTCTGCCTTCAAACGAATCAACGAATACGGACTGCGGCAGGATGGGCTTTCCGGCCTGTGGAGGGGATGCTGTCAACGGGGAAGAATGCCCCCTCGTTTATTCGTTGACGGTATGGCCTGAAAATTCCCTGACATAGATTCCTGAAAAGGCCTTTCCCTTCTGCCGGCAGATGCATTCTCAGATGGAACGCCCCAAAACCGTGACGCTCTCGATTGGATCGAGATTCCAGGCTCCCACCTGTTGTATAATCCAGGCGTGTTTCCTCCCGGAGTTCCACTTTCCAAGCGTTTGTTCGACCTCGTGCTGGCCGTGCCGGCGGTGATCCTGCTTTCCCCGCTGATGGGTCTGATCGCCCTGCTGGTGCTCTTCTTCCATGGTCGCCCGATCCTCTTCCGCCAGCAGCGCGCCGGTTATCGGGGGCAACCCTTCTGGATTTACAAATTCCGCACCATGACCGATGCGCGTGATGCGCAAGGGCATCTGCTGCCGGATGCCGAACGTCTGACACCCCTTGGCCGTTTTCTGCGCGCGACCAGCTTAGACGAACTGCCCGAACTGTTCCTGGTCCTGAGCGGCAAGATGAGCCTGGTCGGGCCGCGGCCGCTCTACCTGCACTACCTGGAACGCTATAGCCCCGAACAGGCGCGCCGCCACGAAGTGCTCCCCGGCATCACCGGCTGGGCACAGGTCCACGGGCGGAACGCGCTCACCTGGGAAGAGAAGTTCAAACTGGACGTGTGGTATGTGGATCACCGCTCCCTCTGGCTGGACTTGAAAATCCTGCTACTCACCCTGTGGAAAGTGTTGAAACGGGAGGGAATTTCACAGCCAGGTCATGCCACAGCAGAAGAATTCATGGGCAATCTCCGCACGGAGAAGGAGCATTCATGAGGACGACCTCCCCTTTGCCCCCCATCGTCATGTACGGTGGCGGCGGACATGGCAAAATTTTGATTGACCTGCTGCGCGCCCTGGGGCGCTATCAGTTGATCGGCATTGTAGATGATGGGCGCGCCATGGGTGAGCAGGTGATGGGCATTCCCATCCTGGGCAATGGCGAAAAACTGCCAGAAATTCGCGCCTCCGGCGTGAAGCTGGCGATCAACGCTGTCGGTGGGATTGGAAAACCCGATCTCCGCATTGCGATCTTTGAGCGCCTGCGAGAGGCCGGCTTTGAATGTCCGGCGCTGATCCACCCCTGGGCGCTGATCGAGCCCAGCGCGCACATCGCCGAGGGGGCGCACATCCTGGCCAGGGCTTACATCGGCAGCGAAGTGCAGATTGGCTATGGCGCGTTGATCAACGTGGGCGCCATCGTCTCGCACGAATGTCGCATCGGAAATTATGTAAACATCTCGCCGGGAGCGATGCTGGCTGGCAACGTGGAAGTGGGAGAGGCCGCGCAGATCGGGATGGGAGTAACAATCAACCTGGGCATTCGCATCGGTGCTCGAGCGCGCATCGGCAATGGCGCCACCGTCAAAGCCGATGTGCCAGAGGGCGGCGTCGTGCGCGCCGGTCACATCTGGCCCTCGTAAATCTTCCATTTTCAGGGAATTTGTGGTAAAGATCAGGTCGCAATGAACCCATCTCTCCATCGAGAAAAAGCCCCTCCCTGGCGTAATCGCCTTGTTCAGCCCCCTGGAAAGTTAACCTCCATTGGCCACGGCTGATGGCGGTTAATTTTTTATCTTTTCGCATAAGGAGTGAAAATGTCCCTCTCTTACCTCTCCCCCAAGCTCGAAAGCCGGCCACACCCTGAGAAGGGAGGCTGGGGCATTTTTGCCATCGCTCCCATCCAGAAGGACGAGTTGCTCGCCCTGTGGGGCGGAAAAATTGTGCATGTCAGCGAACTGGACCCGAACATGCCGGATTTTACCCAGGCCATTTTGCAAATTGACGAAGAATTTTATCTCTTCTCCCCGGAGAGAGAACCTGCAGACCATTTCAACCACTCCTGCAATCCCAACGCCGGCTTCTTTGGTCAGATTGGGCTGGTAGCCATGCGTGACATCGCGCCAGGGGAGGAAGTGTGCTTCGATTACGCCATGTGTGATAGTTCGCCCTATGATGAATTTGAATGCCATTGCGGCGCTCCGAACTGCCGGGGTCACGTAAGCGCAAACGACTGGAAGCGCCCGGAACTATGGGAACGCTACGAAGGATACTTTTCTCCCTACCTCGCTCGCAAAATCCAGGCCCTGAAAGCACAGGCCTATGCACTGGTTGAAACGGTATAGCTTTCCACTGCTGTTGTTTGCCATTGCCTGGGGAGTGCGTCTGATCCCGGTGCTCCTGACGCGCTCCCTGGGGATCGGCCTGGATGATATGTTCCAGTACGATATGCTGGGGCGCAGTCTGGCGAGCGGTAACGGCTTCCGCTGGTATGCCTCCCCGGACCTTCATCTCATCCTCAAATTTGTGCCCCTCGACCTGAGCCGCGTCCCCTACGATCCCCGCGGCGTTTTGACTTCTTTCCGGGCGCCGCTCTATCCCCTCTTCCTGGCCTTGATCTACTCCCTGAACGGACTGGAAGGGCGATTTTTCGCTGCCCGCCTCGTACAGTCCTTTCTCGCCGCCCTCCTTCCGCTGCTTACCTGGTTGCTGGGGCGTAGACTGTTCAACGAAGGCGTGGCCCGCGCTGCCGCCTGGAGCGTGACCTTTTACCCAATGCTGATCGCTTTCCCTCTGGCGTTAGCCACCGAAAACCTGTTCTTCCTCCTGGTCTTGCTTTCCATCCTGCTGCTCGTACGTCTCGGAGAATCCCCTTCCTGGGGCGGTGCGATGGCGCTGGGCTTCTCGTTTGGGCTGGCTGCGCTCACCCGTTCGGTGGTGCTGCTCATGGCCGCGGCGGCGCTCCTCTGGCTGATCCTGGATCGTCGCCTGTACCGTTACGCACTGGTCGCTGGAGTGACCCTTTTCCTCACCATTTTCCCCTGGATGTTGCGTAACTCCCTTTTACACCATCGCCTGACCGGGCTGGAAACCTCCATGGGCTATAATTTGTACGTGGGCTATCACCCCCAATCGGATGGCACATTTACATTTGGCCCCTCCCTTGACCTGCTCACAATTGTGGACGATGCGGAACGAGATCGCATTGGAACGCAAAAAGCGATCGAATTCATCCGCCAATCGCCCGGCCGTGCGCTTTTCCTGGTATTGCGGCGCTTCGGGCACTTTTTCGCCCCGGAATGGCGCGCCTTTACCTTCTTTTACGCCAGTAACTTACTTGGCCCTCTCCCTCCCGTTCTGCTGATCGCCATTTATCTCCTGCTCACCCTTCCATGGTGGAGCATAGCCATTGGGGGGATTTGGGGTTGGGCCTTCCTGGCAGAGGAAAGCACGCAGCGCCTTCTGGCATATCTCTTCATCGGATATTTGCTACCCCATCTCCTGATCCTGTCTGAAGAACGTTTCCATCTGACACTGGTGCCCCTCTTCAGCCTGCTCGCAGTCCACTTTTGGACGCGGGGCCGGCGTGCGGCGCCCGAAGCGAAGCGCGGCGCCCTGTATCTGGCCGCCATTGTCACCCTCTTCCTGGTGATTTACTGGGTGGAACGGGTCGTGACTTTCTGGCCTGTATTTTTGCGCTTACTCGGCCCTGCGGGCAATCAACTGATGCTGCCTTATTAGGCCGCACGCACCATCCCTGACCTCTCTGCCATGGTAGAAAAACGAGGCGTCCGTCTCTCGCCCATTCTCCTGATGCGCTCCTTTTTTCTTCTCCTCCTGATTCTGCTCACGGCCTGCCAGGCGTCTGGATCGGGGGATACGCTCCCGTTGCTCCCACCCGCTACGCCAGGCCCGACCCTTTCCCCCTCTCCGACTCGCCCCGTCTATGCGCCAGGGGAACTGGTGGATTACATTGCCCAGGATGGGGACACGCTGCCGGCGCTGGCGGCACGCTTTAACACAACCGTCAGGGAGATTTTGCAGGCAAACCCTTTCATTCCAGAACAGGCCACGACCCTGCCCCCCGGAATGCCGATGAAAATCCCCATCTACTATCTGCCTCTATGGGGAACGACCTTCCACTCCCTGCCGGACATCGCCTTCGTTTACGGTCCGGGGGACCGCGGCTTCAATACCTCTGCCTTTGTGACAGCGCAGCGCGGCTGGCTGAAAGACTTTCGAGATTATGTGGCCAGTTCCTGGAAAGATGGCGCCGGCATGGTCGAACAGGTGGCCACGGATTTCAGCATCAGTCCCCGCCTGCTGCTGGCGATCCTGGAATATCAGAGCCAGGCCCTGAGCAACCCGGAATTGCCGCAAACGGGAGGATACACGCTGGGGTATCGCGATCCATACCATCGCGGCGTCTATCTGCAACTGGTATGGGCTGCGAACACCCTGAATCATGGTTACTACGGCTGGCGCTCAGGGAAACTGACCGAATTTGAACTGCCCGATGGTCGCCTGTATCGCCCGGATCCCTGGCAGAACGCGGCCTCGGTCGCCGTGCAGTATTACTTCTCCCGTCTGTTTGCAGGCGAAGTGTTTGAGCAGGCCATAGGCCCCAACGGGCTTTTGGCAACATATCGCCGATTGTTTGGCGATCCCTGGGCAGAAAAGGCAGTACTCATCCCCGGCAACCTGACCCAACCCCCTTTACGATTGCCCTTCCCTGCGGGCAGACGCTGGGCATATACCGGCGGCCCCCATACCGGCTGGGGCACAGGCTTCCCCTGGGCCGCGCTGGATTTCGCTCCCCCGGCCACCCAACGCGGATGCATGACACCTGCAGCACAGGATTTCGTGGTCGCCATGGCGGATGGAGTCATCGTGCGATCGGGCGCGAACGGATTGATACTGGACCTGGATGGCGATGGCGACGAACGCACCGGATGGACGATCTTCTACCTGCACCTGGCTACAGAGGGCCGCGCCGCGGTCGGGCAAACGGTACATGCGGGCGAAAAGATCGGCTACCCTTCCTGTGAAAGCGGGCGCGCAACAGGAACCCATGTGCACATCGCGCGCAAATATAACGGGGAATGGATCCTGGCGGATGGGCCGCTGGGCTTCAACCTCGAGGGCTGGGTGGCGCAAAATGGCCCCAAACCGTATCAGGGAAGGCTACAGCGCGGCTTCGACATCGTGATCGCCAGCGAATACGCGGAGGGTTTCAGCCAGATCCTCGCTGGCGCCCCGTGAGAAGACCATGATCGGAGTGCTCATCCTTCATCTGCACCTGCCTGCCTGCACGTCGTTGAAAGAAAAGCGTCATCGGCTCAAGCCGCTGCTGGTTCATCTGCAACGGAACTTCAACCTGTCGGTGGCTGAAATGGATTATCAGGATCGCTGGCAGGAAGCGCTCGTGGCCTGCGCCCTGGTCAATCGCGACCCCACCTTTATCCACAGTTCCCTCCAAAAAGTGATACACTGGATAGAGCAAAACTGGTCAGAGGGTTGGATCCTCTCTGAGCGCATTGAGCTTCTCTGAACTGGAGGCCAGGATGCCTGAGCTATCCCCGGATGAAATTCTGATGGCTGAATTTGAATACATTGCGACCTCCGCCTTCCAGGCGAATGAGGATCGCAGCAAAGCGACCTCGTTCTTCGTCGTTTCCGTTGGCTCCCTGGCAGCCACGATCTTCGGTGCACAAATCGGCGGTGGAACGGCGCGTTTTTCCCAGAGCCTGCTTTTCATTTTGAGCGCCCTCTTCCTGCTCCTGAGCGTTTTCGGCGTTCTGACAGCACTTCAGCTTGCACGCTTGCGACTCGCCTGGCATGAGGCAGCGCGGGCGATGAATCAGATCAAACGTTTCTACATCCACCACTTACCACAACTGGAAGCGGCCTTTCGCTGGCAAGATGAGACGCTCCCTCCTCCCTGGAAAACAGATAGCCTGTCGTTTTACATGGCTCTGGAAGTCGCTCTGGTGACCGGCATGACCTTTGCGGCCTCGATCTTCTTCTTCCAGCACGCCTTGAGCTGGAAAGCGTGGCTCTGGCCGTTGACCCTGTTAGCTTTCCTTCTGGCATTTTCTTTCACCCTCTGGCTGTATCGCTCACGCCTGGTCAAAAGGTAGATGATGGCCGAACTGCTCCACCTGTTCCATCAGCTTGAGTCGCTCCCCTGGCGAAGGGCCCTGGATGAACTTTTGCTGCAGCGTCGCCCCCAATTCATCTTCGACAACGTAGCCCTGTATCGCCAGCAAGGGGATGATCTGGAAGTGGAATATGCGCGCGCCTTTGGCCGTGGGCGCAGCGCCGAAGCAGATGCTGCCTGGGGAGAGACGCTGGCCGCCGAGGTGCTTCAACGTCAGGAGCGTTTGCTGGTTGCGCCCCCATCCGCTTCTTCAACGATGGATCGCCTGCAGCAGGCTCATCTCCTGGGACTTCCCCTTGCGGTTTCCCAATCGCGTTGGGTGGTGGTATTTGCCCGTTTCGGTGGCCCTGCCTTCGACGACTCTGCGCTGGCCCAGGCCGATGAAACCGCGGCGCTGATGCGACTCGTCCTGATGCGACGCATGTTAGCCGAAAAAGAAAACGAAGCGGAGGCACTGCGACATCAGCTTGGGATGCAAGAGGATTTTCTCAGCACCATTTCCCACCAGTTTCGCTCTCCCCTGGGAGTGATCAAAGGGTACGTGGATTCCCTGTTGCGGCCGGACGTTTCATGGGATGCCTCCACCCGGCACAGATTCCTTCAAGGGATTGCGCAAGAAGCGGATCGCCTCACCCAACTGGTAGAAAACCTCCTTGCTTCCTCCGCCTGGGAAAGCAAAAGCATCGCCTTAAACTTTCAATTGCTCCAGATTGAAAGCCTTCTCCGCGATGCAGCCCTGCGCGCTCGTTTTCGCTATCCAAAGATGGAGATTTACCTGAGCGCTGTTCAGACACCTCCCATCTGGGGGGATGCGGTGCAACTGACTCAGGTGCTGGAAAATCTCTTCAGCAATGTGGCTCGACACGCGGCAGAAGCCCCGGTGGTGATCCGCCTGAAAACCGAAGAGAATTTCGTCCATCTGTTCTTTTCCGATGCAGGCCCTGGCATGTCCGCCGAAATCCTGGGGCGCTTGTTTCAACGTTTCTCTCGACCCACCCCCACATCGGGAAGCGGTCTCGGCCTGTATCTCTGTCGCCGCATCGTGGAAGCACACGGAGGTAAAATATGGGCGGAATCTACGCCCGGTCGCGGCACCACCATTCATATCCTTCTTCCTGTTGCCCGGCAAGGAAAAACTTCATGAGCTACTCGATCCTCGTTGTAGATAGCGAACTTCCCTATCTTGACTTGCTGGAAGCGAACTTGCGGGCAGAAGGTTATGAAGTCTTCACTGCCCAGAGCGGCGAAGAGGCCCTGAAGATACTCCATGAGCATCCTGTGCACCTGGTGCTGCTGGATATTCTTTTGCCCGATGAGGACGGGTTTACGCTGTGTCGGCGCATACGCTCTTTTTCAGACGCGGGGCTGATCATCCTGACGACGCAAAATCGCGAAGAGGATCGTGTGAGAGGATTGAATGCGGGTGCGGATGACTACGTGGTGAAGCCCTTTTCGATCATCGAATTGCTGGCGCGCATCCGCGCTGTGCTTCGGCGCACCGGATCAAGACAACCCTCTATGCCCTCGGTCATCGAATATAATGATCTGAAAATAGACCTGGGACGCGCAGAGGTCTCCAAGCGTGGCGTGCCGATCTCGCTTTCGGCGACCGAATATCGTCTGCTGTTACAATTCGTCCTTCATCGTGGCAAGGTACTTTCTGGTACGTGGCTCTTGCAAAATGTGTGGGGCGCAGACTATGATGATCAAGAGCGTGAGTTGCTCTGGGTGACCATTGCCCGCCTGCGCCAGAAGCTGGAAGACGACCCTCGCCATCCCCGTTACATCCTCACCCGCCCTGGGGAAGGATACTGGATGCCTGTCTGATCGGGAGGAGGAACTTTGGAAGAGAAAAGAGTGCTGATTATAGATGCAGATGCCCCCAGCCGTATTTACCTGGGACGAGCGCTCACGCAGCGCGGCTATCAAGTTTTACAGGCGGCTTCTGGAAAAGAAGGCCTGATCCTCGCCTGGCGCGAGCGCCCGGAGGCGATCGTGATCGATCCCCGCCTTCCAGACCTGAGCGGCGAAGAAGTGGTGCAGAAGCTACGCAAGGACCCCCGCACGGCTTCCACCCCTTGCCTGGCCCTCAGCAGCGATCCCGATCCAAAACGCATCGCTTCCTGTCTTTCGGCTGGATTCAACGAGTATTTCACCAAATCTGCGCAAAATATTTCAAAAATTTTCAGCGCGCTGGAACAATTTTTGCCGATAGAATCCCCGATTCGGGAAGAGGAGAAAAAGAAGCAAATTCCCCATGGCAAAATGATCGTCTTCTTAAGCGCTAAAGGGGGAACCGGCACCTCTTCGCTCTGTGCCAATCTGGCGGCCACGCTGGCACGCCTGGAAAAAGGCGCTTCCATCGTCACGGCAGATCTGGTCTTGCCATTAGGCTCCATCGCGTCCATTGTCGGATACAACGGTGCAGTTAACCTCTACACCCTGACCACGGCGGACACCCAGGCCCTTGAACCCCAGGCGTTGAAGCAAAAATTGCCCCAAATCCTCCCCTGGGGATTTCACGTGCTGGCTGCCCCTCCCGATCCGGAAGCTGCCAACCAGATACGCGCCGAACGCATCGGCCCGCTCATCGAGGCGCTGCGCGAGTCGTTTGACTACGTGTTCGTAGACCTGGGGCGTTCCCTTTCGCGCATCAGCCTGCCGATCCTGGAACAGGCAGATGTCATCCTCCTCGTCGTCACGCCCGACTCCAGCACCACCCTGCTTACACGCATCGTGCTGGAGTTTCTGATTAAAAAAGGCATTCCTACCAAACGCATCCTGCCGATCATTAACCGTCCGGTCGGCCTGGAAGGTCTCCCGAAAGCACGCGTGGATGAGGAGATCGGCCTGGCCAGTATTTATACAATCCCCTATCTCGGCGGCAATGTGACGGTCGCCAACCAGCTCCATCAGCCTTTGATCGAAAAATTCTCCAAAGACATGATCGCCATTTCGCTCCAGGATATTATTCGTGATGTGCTGAAAAAGATGCAGAAACTACGTGAGGAAATGCTTACAGGAGGCATATATGTTTGAATACGATGAGAAAGGAAAGGTGTTTACAGACGTGGTGCATAAACAGCCCCTGCCGGCCCTGGTGCAGACCACGATACACGCTATCCGCGGATATATCCACGTGCGCCCCGGCGAACGCGTCAAAGATGAGCTGGATCGGAATGAGCTGTTTCTGGCCATGACCCAGGCACAGGTCTTAAGCGCAGAAGGAAAGGTGCTGCACGAGGCGCCTTTCATCGCCGTGCGTCGTGAACAAATCCTGTGGGTCATTCCCCTGGAGGAAGAACCAGAGCACCATGAATAACACCCTGCCTCCTCGTCTCACCCCCAACGATATTATTCGTTTCAAGAAATACCTGATTGACGTCGTCTCCCGCTCTCTGGAGGGAAATGAAATCCCTGCAGCCGAGAAAAAGAACGTCGTGCGAGAGCGACTCAACGCGCTGATCGAACAGTCGCGCTTCCCATTGCCAGCAGAAGTGCGCAGGGACCTGGTTGAAGCCGCCCTGAACGACATTGTCGGCTATGGCCCCATTCAGCCCTTGCTGGAAGATGACACGATCAGCGAAATTATGGTGAACGGGCCAAAAAAGGTGTACATTGAGAGAAAAGGCATGTTGCAGCGCACGAATATCGCCTTCGACGATGACGAACACGTTATACGGATCATCGAGCGCATTGTGCTGCCCCTGGGACGGCGCATTGATGCGGAATATCCCATGGTGGACGCGCGCCTTCCCGATGGCTCACGCGTCAACGCCGTCATTCCACCCGTAGCCATTGATGGCCCAAGCCTTACCATCCGCAAATTCCGCAAAGACAAACTCCGCATCGAACAACTGATCCAGTTCGGCTCTCTGAGCGAGGGGATGGCAAAATTTCTGCGCGCCTGTGTGGCCGCCCGCCTGAACATCATCATCTCCGGAGGAACCGGCTCCGGCAAAACAACCCTGCTCAATGTTCTTTCCAGTTTCATCCCAGAGAACGAGCGCATCGTGACGATTGAAGACGCGGCGGAACTGCAATTGCAGCAGGAACATGTCGTGCGCCTGGAGTCACGCCCTCCCGATCTGAACGGCAGGGGCGCGGTCACGATCCGCGACCTGGTGCGCAACGCGCTGCGTATGCGCCCGGACCGCATTGTCGTCGGAGAATGCCGCGGCGGCGAAGCACTGGACATGTTACAGGCAATGAACACCGGCCATGATGGCTCCATGACCACCGTTCACGCCAACTCACCGCGTGATGCCCTGGCCCGTCTGGAAACCCTGGTACTGATGGCCGGCATGGATTTGCCTCTGAAAGTGGTGCGTCAACAAATTGCCTCGGCGGTGGATTTGATCATCCAGCAATCTCGCCTGCGCGATGGGTCACGGAAGATCGTCTCGATCACAGAGATCGTGGGCATGGAGGGCGATGTGATCAGCATGAGCGAGCTGTTCAAGTTCGAGCAAACGGGATTGACCCCGGACGGGAAGATCCTTGGTGTTCATAAGGCAACCGGCCTGCGCCCCATGTTCTATTCCCGCCTCGAAGCCGTAGGATTTAAGCTGGATGCCAGGATTTTTGGCGCAAATCCTGCCGCGGGCGGACGTAAATAGGAAGGCCTGGAGTATAATCTGAGACATGGACACTCGCAATATTCAGGTTTCGCTACGCGCCAAAGCGCTGGGGGTGTTGATTCGTGATGCCCGCCTGGCCAGGCGCCTGACGGTCAGGGAATGCGCGCAGGCGCTGGGTGTTAAAGCGGCCACCTTTCGTGCCTATGAAGAAGGGCGCAAGTCCCCTTCCCTGCCTGAGATCGAACTCCTGGCCTATTTTTTCAAACTGCCCCTGGATCACTTCTGGCAAAGAGAAATCCTTTCCGAAGCTCCCCAGCAGGCGCCCCTGCCAAACCTGCCTCTGATCCTGAACCTCCGTCACCGCATGATCGGCGCCAACCTGCGCCAGGAGCGAATGAATGCCGGAATGTCGTTGAAAACGCTTGCGGAGCGTTCCGGAATCAGCATTTCTCGATTAAAGGCCTATGAGCTTGGGGAACGCCCGATCCCGCTTGCGGAGCTGGAATTGCTGCTCCAGATCATTGATACGCCCATCGAACATTTCTTCGATCAAAGCGGTCCTATCGGACGCTGGATGGCGGAGCAACGAGAGATTCAACGCTTCCTGGAGCTTCCCTTTGAGCTACGCGAGTTCATCAGCAAGCCCGTTAATCGTCCCTATCTCGAACTGGCCATGCGCCTGAGTGAGCTATCTACTGAGAAGTTACGCGCTGTCGCCGAAGGGCTGCTGGATATTACCCTGTAACGCTCCGCGCACCAACTCCGCCGTCTACCGTCCACCTGTTGTCCACCGTTCACCCATCATCTACCGTCCACCGTCAATCGTCTATTCCTGGAGGCCTTATGGATGCAATCAATCTGATGGAACAAGGGAAAAAAATCTATCGAGAGGGAGAGTATCTGCAAGCCGCCCGGCTCTTTGAACAGGCAGCGCAGGCATTGGAACAGGCCGGGAAAATCCTGGAGGCGGCAGAAGCTCGTAACAACCAGAGCGTGGCCCTGCTGATGGGCGAGGAGGCCGAAGCAGCCCTGCGCGCCGTCGAAGGCACGCCTCAACTCTTCGCCCAGCAGGGAGATACCGAACGGGAAGCCATGGCCTGGGGGAATCAGGCCGCCGCGCTGGAGGCCCTCGGCAGGCTGGAAGAGGCCATCCAGGCCTATCGCACAGCCGCCGAGCGTTTTGAGGCCCTCGGGAAAAGCGACCTGCGCGCCGAGATGGAAAAGGCCATCGCCGCCATCCGCCTGAAACAGGGGCGATTCATGGACGCCGGGATGGAGATGATCTCTACCCTGCAACGACCCAACCTTCCCTGGTGGCAACGCCTGCTACGCACCCTTTTGCGCATTCGGGTATAGGCAAGAGATGTACACCTCCGAAATCGCCTTCCAGGTGCGAGAGGCCAGACCCCAGGATCGCTTCATTTTGGAACCATGGCTGGAGCAAAGCGCCACCTTTCACCGGCATCTGGACTGGCGCCATCCCTTAGACTGGTTGGGGCATCCATCCTGGTGGCTACTGGAAGAAAACGCCCACCCCATTGCCGCCCTGGCCTGCCCCGACGATCCCCCTGAAATCGCCTGGCTGCGCCTGTTCGCTTATTCGCGCCCGATTTCGGCCACGCGTGCCTGGCAAATCCTCTGGAGGCAGGCGCAGGAATCCCTGAAAGCGTCCAGAACGCAAATTGCTGCCATTGTCCTGGAAAGCTGGATGGAACAATTGTTACGCGAAGCGCACTTCGACCTTCTCCAGCGCGTGGTCGTCCTGCAATGGCAAAGACAGAATCTGCCGCAGCTCCCACCCGAAGCGCAATCCGTCATCCGTCCCATGCGCCCGGAAGATTTGAGCGCCGTCGCCGAGGTGGACTGGCAGGCCTTTTCCCCTCCATGGCGCCATTCCCTCTCCTCTCTGCGCCGTGCCCTGGATCAGGCGCTTCTGGCAACGGTGCTGGAGCTGGATGGACAGATTTTGGGTTACCAGATCACCACCGGCCATGCGTTTGGGGCGCATCTTGCCCGTCTGGCCGTCCATCCAAACGTACAGGGACAGGGATGGGGAAAAGCATTGCTGGCGCATCTCTTTGCTTTTCTGCGTGCGCGTCACATTCAACAACTCACGGTGAACACCCAGCACGATAATCTCGTTTCCCTGAGCCTCTACCGGCGCATGGGATTTGAACGCACGGGGGAAGCGTATCCGGTATACGTTTATGCGTGGAGGTCATCATGCACCGTCCCGATGCCGTAATGGTCAATATGGGAGGCAACATGCATTCGTTTGAAACCCAATGGCAAGCCGACGATGGAGTTTTCCTGTTCGGGCGCGGCTGGGAGCCGGAGGGGGCGCCCCGAGCGCTCGTCTGCCTGGTGCATGGGCTTGGAGAGCATAGCGGCCGCTATCAACATGTCGCGGCAGCGCTGACAGAAGCCGGTTACGCGGTGCTGAGCTTCGACCTGCGCGGACACGGACGCTCCGGCGGCCCCCGTGGGCATATCCCCTCCTTTGAGGCTTTTCTCCGCGATCTCGACCGCCTGTTTGACCAGGCCCAGCTTCGCTATCCCTCCCAGCCACGCTTCCTGTATGGTCACAGCCTGGGAGGCATCCTGGTCCTTAACTACGCCCTGCGGCGCAAGCCTGAGGCGCGCGGCGTGATCGCCACCTCGTCCGGATTGCGCACGGCCCTGGAAGAGCAAAAACTCAAGGTCGCTCTGGTGCGCATCCTGGGACGCATTTTCCCCTCCCTTACTCTCCCCAGTGGTTTAGACCCCAAGACCTTGAGCCACGATCCTCAGGTTGTAAAAGACTATCAGAGCGATCCTCTGGTGCATGATAAAATCAGTCTTGGCTTTGCCCGCATCATGCTCGATGTGATCCCCTGGACCTTTGCCCATGCGCACGAATTTCCGCTGCCGCTCCTGCTCATGCATGGGACCGAGGATGCCCTGGCCTATCCACAGGGGAGTGAAGAGTTCGCCCGCCGCGCCGGCGAAAAAGCTACGCTGAAGCTCTGGCCCGGCTTATACCATGAGTTACACAATGAGCCTCAAAAACAGGAAGTCTTCAAATTCTTAATTGATTGGTTAGAATCCCATCTTCAGGAGACAACATGGCAAAAGAAAAAATGAGCAAACGTGAAATGTTGCGCGAAAAGCGTCGCAAGGAACAGCAACGCAATCGCCTGATCGCTATCGGCCTGATTGGGCTGGGCGCGTTGCTCCTGGCTTTTTTGCTCATTTTCCCCAACATTCAGGCCACCCGGTCTATTGTTTTGCCTGCGCCGCTCCCGCGTCCCATGGCCGACCGTAACGCGATGGGCGATCCGAATGCCCCGATCCGCATCGTCGAATTCTCGGATTTTCAATGCCCCTACTGCCGCAGATTTTTTGAAAATACCGAACCTGCGCTCGTAGAAACCTATGTCAAGACCGGGAAGGTGTATTTTATCTATCGCTCGATGGGGAACTTCCTGAGCGATAACATTGCCCGCGCCAGCGGCACCATCAACAGTGAATCCCGCGATTCGGCCATGGCAGCCTACTGCGCAGCCGATCAGGGAAAATTCTGGGAATATCATGACGCGCTGTTCGCCAACCAGACCGGCGAGGGGATTGGCGCTTTTTCGGAGGCACGCCTGCGCGCCATTGCCCAAAAACTCGGGCTGAACATGAGCGAGTTCAACACCTGCTTCAACAGCGGAAAATACCGCCAGCAGGTCGAACAGGATTATCAGGATGGCATCGCAGCCGGTGTGGATGGCACGCCCGCTTTCGTGATCACCTACACGGTCAAAGGTGAAACCAAAACCCAAATGATCAAAGGCGCCCAGCCATTCAGCGCCTTTCAACAAACCATCGAAAGCATCCTGAAAGAAATTGGACAGTGACCCCGCTCCATGCGCCTGATCCTGACCCATGAACAGGCAGATTTTGATGCCCTGGCCTCGCTCTATGCAGCCACCCTGCTTTACGAGCCAGCCTGCGCCATCCTGCCTCGCCATCTGAATCGCAACGTTCGCGCCTTTGTAACCCTTTACGGAAACGAGTTCGGCTTCCTCGATCCCCGCGATCTGCCCGGCGGCGCGGTCGAGGAAGTCGTGCTTGTAGATACGCAATCCCTGATCACGGTGCGCGGCATGGGGGCAAAAACGCGGGTGCGGGTGATCGATCACCATCCGCGACGCCCTTCACTCAACCCGGAGTGGGAGGTCTGCATTGACGAAGTCGGCGCAACCACCACGCTGCTGGTCGAGAGCCTGCAAGAGCACAACGGTCACCTGACGCCCCTGCAGGCGACCCTGTTGCTGCTGGGCATCTACGAAGATACCGGTTCGCTGACCTATTCGCGCACCACCGCCCGCGATGCGCGCGCCGTGGCCTACCTGCTGGAACAGGGAGCCAGCCTGAAGATCGCCGCCGATTTCCTCAATCCGCCCCTCTCCGAGGCGCAACGCAAACTCTACGATATGCTCATCCAGCGCGCCGAGATGCTGGACATCCACGGCCATCTGATCATCCTCGCCCAGGGCGAAGCGCTGGAGATGGAAGAAGAGGTGTCCTCGCTGGCGCATAAGCTACGCGATCTTTTTGACCCGGATGCGCTTTTTGTGCTTGTCGCCACACGCGAGGGGATACGCGTCGTGGCACGCGCCACTTCCGACGAGATAAACGTGGCCGAAATCCTGGCCCACTTTGGCGGCGGAGGACATGAACGCGCAGCCGCCGCGCTGATCCGTCCTCCTTCCCCCTCCGAACTCCATGCCACCCTGGAGCAGACCGGCCAGCAATTACGCGCCTTGCTGCCGCGTTTCGTGCGCCCGGCCATCACCGTCGCCCAGATCATGTCCCGCAACCCCACGCTCCTCACGCCAGAGACCTCGCTTCAGGAGGCGGCGGCCCTCATGCAACGTACCGGCTTTGAGGGCTTCCCGGTGGTCGAGAATGGAAAAGTGATCGGGCTGCTGACGCGGCGCGCCGTGGATCGCGCCCTGGCGCATCGCCTGAACCTGAAGATCACCAGCCTGATGGAGGCCGGCGAAGTCACCGTCTCGCCCCACGATTCGCTCCAGATGCTGCAGCATCGGATGACAGAAAGCGGTTGGGGACAAATCCCGGTGGTGGACCCTGAAAGCGGCGAGATCATCGGGATCGTGACCCGCACCGATCTGCTCAAGGTGTTGAACCTGCCTGCGACTCCCCAGCTCAATCTTCAGGAGCGCCTGCCCCAGGCTCTTTCCCCTTCCCGGCTTGCGCTGATCCGCCTGGCGGCAGAAAAGGCCACCCGCCTGGATATGGCCCTGTATATCGTAGGCGGCTTCGTCAGGGATTTGCTCCTCGGCTATCCCAGCGTGGATTTCGATCTCGTCGTCGAGGGAGATGCGATTGCGCTGGCGCAGGAATTGCAACGGGAACATGGAGGGCGATTGATTTCCCATTCTCGCTTCGGCACGGCGAAATGGTTCCTCCCCGATTCCTTACGCTCCACAGACGATCCGCCTTTTCTCGACCTGATCTCGGCGCGCATGGAATTCTATGAACATCCCACGGCTCTACCAACCGTTCGACGGGGAAGCATCAAGCTGGACCTCCACCGGCGCGATTTCACCATCAACACCCTGGCCATTCGCCTGGATGGGCGGCATTTCGGCGAACTGCTCGATTACTGGGGCGGCCTGGCAGACCTGAAGCGTGGCCTGATCCGGGTGCTGCATTCGCTCTCCTTCATAGACGATCCCACGCGGATGATCCGCGCCGTGCGCTATGAACAACGGTACGGTTTTCAAATCGAACCCCGCACGTTACAACTGATCCACGAGGCGCGGCCGCTGCTGGCCCGTCTCTCAGGGGAACGTGTACGCCATGAATTAGACCTGATCCTGAATGAAAGCTGCGCCCTGGCGGCGCTGCGACGTCTGGCGGAACTGGATTTGTTCCAGGCGATCCATCCCGCCCTGGGCTGGAGTGCGGAGATCGAGCAACGCCTGGCCCTGGCGCTGGAGCGCCCGCCTGCGGCTGGAATCGCCTCCCTCTGGACCCCGAGCCGCGTGCCGCTGCGACAGGCGCTGGCCTACACCGTATGGCTTTTCCCCCTCCCCGCCTCAGAGATCATCTCCCTGGCCAACCGGCTGCGCTTTTCCTCCCCGCTGAAACGCCTGATCCTGGATGCCTCCGCCCTCTTCCACAGCCTCCCGGACCTGCAAGGAGCACCGCCGAGCGGCTGGGTGGAGCGGCTGGAAAATCTTTCCCCGATCAGCATCTACGCCCTGCAGATCAGCCTGCCTGAAGCGCAGACCGCTCCGCTCGCTGAATACCTCACCCGCTGGCGCAACATTCAACCCTATACCGATGGCGAAACCCTGCGAAAGCTGGGGCTCCCCCCCGGCCCGTCCTACCGCCGCCTCCTGAAACGCCTGCGTGCGGCCTGGCTGGATGGAGAAATTCACACCGCCGAAGAAGAGAAGCAGTTGTTAGAGAGGCTGATCGCCACGTAGAGGAAGCAGTGAGCATATTGCATTGGGGACATCCTGTCAGGCAAAAAGAGCCCTTGGGACCTGTATGGGGAACCGTCAATGAACAGGAAAACGAATCAACGAATACAGACTGCGCCAGGATGGGCTTTCCGGCCTGCCGGGGGGATACCGTCAACGAAGGGAAAACGCGCATTCGTTTATTCGTTAAAAATTCGTTGACGGTATGGCCTGAAAATTGAGCAACACAAATGAAAAATAAATTAATTTCTACTAACAGATGCATCATCAGGGGCAATGTCCCCAAACCGTGACACTCTCGATGCATCCGGCAACATCGTCTCTGAACTGCGCTACAGCCCCTGGGGCGAAACGCGCTATAATTCAGGCAGCACCCCCACCCGCTACCAATACACCGGCCAATACTCCTACACCCCCGACTTCGGCCTGTACTTTTACAACGCCAGATGGTACGACCCCACCCTGGGCCGCTTCACCCAGCCCGACAGCCTGATCCCCGAGTCAAGCCAGGGCGCACAGGCGTGGGATCGGTATGCATATGTCAACAACAATCCGTTGAGGTACAACGATCCCAGCGGGCACTGTCCGTGGTGCATTGCGGTAGGCATTGGAGCGCTGGTCGGCGCCGGAATCGGCTACGGCATCCAGGTTTACCAAAACTACCAAAGCGGTCTCAGCGGTGCCGCCGCCTGGACGCAGAACATCAGCGCCGAGCCGATCATCAACGGTGCTTTCATCGGAGCCGGGGCGGTCATTGGCGCTTACGTGGTCACGCAGGCTGCGATGGCGCTCTTGCCTGCGGCCGCCACTGCCGGCGCGCTGGCCTGCGCCGATGGCGATTGCACCAATGAAGTCACAGCGGCAGTCAATGCGGTCAACAACGCCGCCAATGCCGCCTGCGCCGATGGGGATTGTACCAATGAGGCGACAGCCCTCGCCCGAACGTTAGGATCGGCAGGCGAACAGGCAGCAGGAATTGTCAAGAACAATGAGCGGATCGTTTCCTTGACTGGAACAGCAAACTTTCGGGTTCCAGACCAGCTGCTCGCTGATGAAAAGCTATTGTCCGAAGTAAAGAATGTAGCCTACCAGAGTTTAACCAATCAAATCAAGGACTACTGGCTTTATGCCAGACAAGAAGGATTTACCTTTGAACTCATCGTGAGAGAAAACACGAAATTCTCTCAGTCTCTTCAGCGGCTAATAGACGCGGGAGAAATTGTAATAAGGCGCAATTTGCTTGCCAGATAATCAAGGCACTTGTTAATATACGGAGAAAAGAAAAATGCCCATTAGTGACCTTGAAAGGCAGCAACAGATTGCTAAAAATAGAGAAGATTCAAAGCCCATTATTGATGATCTGGCTCAGATCGGCATCTACGTAGAATGGGTAAGTGACCTAATTTACAAGTATCCAAGCATGTACCAAACAAACCACAGAGAAATTATTCCTATCCTACTGCGCTGGTTACCACTTATTGAGAACCCGGATGTCAAAGAGGCTATCGTTCGGGCGCTAAGCGTCCCCTGGGCCAAAGGAGTGGCGGCGCGTCCGCTGATTGAAGAATTTCGCAAAGCACAAAATTGGTTATTGAAATGGGCTATTGGCAATGCGCTTTCCGTGGTAGCAGACAAGAGCGTTTTCGATGAAGTGGTGGAGTTGGTGCGCGATAAACGCCATGGTAGGGCGCGTGAAATGCTTCCCCTGGCGCTGGTAAAGACAAAAGACCCACGAGTAGTACCCATACTCATTGAGTTGCTGAACGATGAAGAGATTGCAGGACATGCCGTCTCTGCATTGCGCAGGCTGGCGCCTCCCGAGGCGCGCACAGCGATAGAGCCGTTTATTAGCCATCCCAAAACATGGATACGTAACGAAGCCAAGCGCGCGCTGACCAAGATTGACAAAAAACTGGCCAGGAAACCCAAAGCATAGGCAGGATCGTTGATCTTCACGCTCCACCGGCTTCACCACCGATGCCAACGGCGCAAAGCTCGCCGAACTGCGCTACAGCCCCTGGGGCGAAACGCGCTATAATTCAGGCAGCACCCCCACCCGCTACCAATACACCGGCCAATACTCCTACACCCCCGACTTCGGCCTGTACTTTTACAACGCCAGATGGTACGACCCCACCCTGGGCCGCTTCACCCAGCCCGACAGCCTGATCCCCGAACAAAGCCAGGGCGCGCAGGCGTGGGATCGCTATGCGTATGTCAA